>NZ_JBEZKI010000010.1:176294-307443 GCF_040651615.1 Streptomyces sp. NPDC048417
ACGCAGGCCGCCCCACGCCTGCATCTCCTCGGTGCGCCCGCCCCCCCCCCCCGGCCGGCGCGGCCCGCCCCCCCCCCCCCCCGCCACCCGGGTGGTCGAGCAGCGGATCGGGTCAGTAGGAGAACTGCTGGATCTGGCTGCCGTCGCCCGCGTACGTCCAGCCGGTCCGGGTCGCCGGGTCGAGTTGCATGACGCGCTCGCGATGGTTTTCGAGCCGGCCGTTGTAGGACCCGAACAGCGGGTACTCGACGCCGGTCACGGTGCGCACCGTCTGGCCCGTCTTCAGGTCGACGACGGCGATCCGGCCGGTGGCGTTGTTGTCGCCGAAGCCGTACTGCTGAAAGCCGCCCGTCGGCTTCAGGTCCGGGACCCGGAAGGCGAACAGTGCCAGGTGGTGCACGCCGTCAACGGCGAGCGCGAGGGGCGCCTGGGCCATTCCGAGGTTCACCTGATCCCCGCTGGGCAACTGCGCGAAGTACCCGGTGCCGGCGAAGTTGACGCTGAATGAGTGGTACCACGTTTCGTAGAGGTTGCCCTTCTGGTCGGAGGCGAGGTCCGTGGCACAAGGGGATCCCCCCTGGCTGCGGGTGACCGTTGCGCTGTCCAAATCGATCGCGGCCACGGTGCCGGACCCGACCGAGGCCAGGCAGTTGATGGCCGACCCGGACTTCTGCGCGGAGAAGACGCCGGTCGACTCGTCCACGTCCAGCAGGCCGTACGGGGTTCTCCCATCCGGGGTGGGGTCGAGCTGGAGCGGCGTCCCCTGAGTGCCGGTCGCCGTGTCCACGGGCAGGACGAAGCCCGCACGGTCGCTCGAGCGGTAGGCGAGCACCGCCGCACGATGGCGCTTGGCGTCCACCCGCCCACCCGTCACGACGTACTGGTCGTCGATCCGGACGGGGCTGCCGACCGCGTTGCCGGTGCTCGTGTCGTAGGTCTCGAGCCACTGCTCGCCGGTTGTGGTCTGCTTGTGCAGGACCAGCGTGTGGTGGGCGGAGTCGACGCCGAACACCTCGTAGATGGAGCCGTACGCGGGATCGCTCGTCAACTTGCGTCCGTAGGTTCCGGTCGCGGCGTCGTAGTCGTACACCGAGCCTTCACCGGTGGGGCTTTCGACCGCCGCGACGGAGGTGCCGCCGGGGACGATCGCGAAGTTCGTCAGGTTGGTGCCGTCGGGGGCCAGTCCGTCGTCGTATCCCAGCAGCGACGTCGGCGAAGCCTGCCCGACTGTCCTGCCGTGCCGGTCGACGGCGAACACCCGCAGGTCGTAGGCGATCGATGAGGGCAGCTTGAGCGCGAGGGCGTCGAGTGCCGCCGTGCCTCGGGTGCCCGTCAGCGAGCGGTCGAGCGTGGCCGGGCTGTCCACCCCGTTGTGGTCGCGGGTGGTGCCGTTCTGATTGCTGACCAGGTTGTACGAGCCGTACATGTTCGGCCCGGGCGCGGAGAACTCCAGCAGCGCGCCGGTGGCGCCCTTGACCCGCGATACGTCGTAGTGCACGGAGAACTGCGGTGCGGCCCGGTTGATCTCCAGCAGGTGACCGAAGTCTCCGGATGCCTTCGCGGCCAGGGTCGGCGCCGCCGGGCGTTGCGAGGGGGCACCGCCGTCGACCCGGATCGAGGCGAACTCGCCGTATGCCGGGCCACCCCTGGAGCCGGCTGTGGGGTTCTGGAGGATACCGATCCCGTAGATGCCGCCGCCGGCGGAGAAGGCGCCGGCCGGGACGGAGACCGTGCCGCGAAGTCCCGTCAGCGGGGCGGTGTAGGAGGCGGAGAAGATGGGCGCCGCCGCGGGGTTCCAGTGGCCGACTCCCGACACGACCAACTTCGGCGAGCTGACGTTCCGCACTCCGGTGAGGTCGTAGCTCACCTGCACGGAGTGCCCCGCCTTGACCACGGGCCGGACTACCGGGGCGAGTGCCTCGGCGTAGCCGCCGTCGGTGGGGCCGAAGGTCAGCTCGTGGGTGGCCGAGGCCAGCACCTGGTTGCCGTGGCGCACCTCGAAGGTGGGCGAGACCTGGCGGTCCATCGTGGAGACGACCGGCAGTCCGGCCGCGGTCAGCATCTGCGCGGGGGTCAGCCGGATCGCCGGCACGTCGGAGGTGAACTCGTGCTTCCCGATGCGCAGCGCGTAGCTGACGCCCTGCCGGTCGGGCAGGCCGGTCACGTCGGCGCCGATGGTCACCGGTCCCACCACGCCCTCCCCGGTGGCGCCGGCGCCCGTGCCCGGTCCGGCCAGGTCGATGTAGCCGGGGTCGGTGCCTTCGGTGTACGCGCCGCCGAGTCCGCCCGTGGTCTGGCGATGCGCCACCGAGAGCCGGACGATGCGGGGCGCGCCGGTGTGGGCATGGCTGCCGGGCGCCTTGGCCAGGACCGCCTGCACAGCGGCGGTGACGTCGAGTTGCGGGCCCACGTGCAGCGGCTGGTCGATCTGCGGCGGAGTGGGCACGGCCCGGCCGGTGCGCTCCAGCAGCGAACGGACGTCGTCGGGCGACGGGTGCTGCCCGGTCAGCCGGGAGGCCTGCAGGACGACCGCGGCGGCGGCCGCGATCTCGGGCGCGGACGCCGAAGTGCCTCCGTTGAGGACCTCCGTCACCGACTGCGCGGTCTGGCCCTGGTGTTCGAAGGCGGGGATGCCGTCGCTGGGCGCCGAGACGTCCACGCGCGTACCGAATCCCGAGGAGAAGACCCCGGAACCGTTGAGTCTGGTGGTCGCCCAGGTCCCGTCGGCCGACGCGGCTCCGCCGTTCTGCGGCGGAACGGACAGCGTGTCGTCGGTCGTCGTACCACCCGCGGCGATCGCGCCGGAGTCCAGCACCTTGCTGGGCGTGGTCGACAGCTGGTCGTCGTCGATCCGGGTGGTGTCGGCGGCCTTGCGCGTGACGTCGGTCGCGGTGCTGCCACCGTCGGGCCCGACGGCCGCATTGGTGTACAGCCTGGTCCCGTCGTTCGACGAGACCACCACGGTGATGCCGTACTGCTGCACGATCGACGCGATCACGGCCTGCTGGACCGGGTCGTCCTCCAGGTAGCGGCCGGGGAGACCCGCGGCGTCGGTGCCGTAACCGAGGCTGGCGGTGATCACGTCGGGTCGCGGCTGTTGCCGGGCCGCGGCCAGCAGCGCCACCGCGATCTGGCTGAACGTCGGCTGCTGCGGGACGACCAGCCGGTAGTGCGCGCCCGGGGCGATGCCCAGCAGGTCGGCGGACCCGCTGCCCTCCATGCCCGAGCGCTGCAGGTCGTGCGGAAGCGGCGCCATCACGGAGAAGTCCAGCAGCACCTCGCCCAGTGCGGGGTCCTGTCCCTGGGTCGATCCGGTCGGGTCGAGTGCGCCGGTCGGGTCCGCGGTGTAGGTGGGGATCAAGGGCATCGTGGGGATGTCCAGGTACCGCTGGCCGTTCTGGACGACGGTCGTCGGCCCGCTCGGGGCGAGGTCGGGCGTCCCCTCGTCGGTGAGGTCGCCGACCGAGACGTTGGTGATGGTCTCACCAGTGCCCGGCAGCTGGCCGAACTTCTGCTTCAACACACTGAAGGCACCCGTCGCGTTGACGCCGCCGGCGTTGAGGAAGCTCTGCACCGAGGTGCCGAGAGCCGCGTTGCCGGGCACACCGTCGGAGCCGGTCGCACCGCCGTCCTGCCCCTTCCCCTTCTCCGACGAGCCGGCCTTTCCCGCCGCGGCGCTCACCGAGGAGGGCAGCGGCACGGAGCCGGTGTTCATGGGGGAGACGGTCTGGTCGGGCTCGGCGTAGACGACACCGGGTGTGGCGGCCAGCGCCCGGGCAGCCGCCGAGGCGTCGCCACCGGCGAGTTGGACGACCTGGACCTTGGACAGGTCGATCGCCCCGGAGCCCAGCTTCGTCTGGGCGGCCGAGCGCAACTGCTTCGCCTGGGCGGCCGACAGTTCCGGCACCAGGGGCCGCATGGAGACCGCGTGGGCCCGCCGGAGCGCGGTGTTGACCGCGGTGTCCGAGGTCAGCGGGGTACGGGCCTGCAGGTTGTGCTGCTTGCCCAGCGACGTGCCCGTCACCTCGGTGGCCGAGCCGAGTACCGCAAGGACCTGGTGAGGGCTGTTCTTCGCCGACTGCGCGGGGGTGGGCTTCAGGAACGGGCGCCACGGACCGAGCGCGGAAGATCCGGGTGTGGAGGGCAGCGCGGCCCCCGCACCGGCCTGTGCCGCTGATGAGCTGCTGCCGAGCGGGGTCCTGACGGCCGGCGACCGGCCGGAGTCAGTGGCCGCGGAGCCGGACCCGGGGGAGCCTGAGGGAAGCGCGGCCGCGGGTATCGTTACGGCCGCGGTGATGGCCACGAGCGCGACACCGACGGCACCAAGCCGTCTGCCGCGCGTGTGGGCATACGTCATGGGACACCTTTCTCAAGGAGCGAATCCGCGAGCACGGATCCGCACCGGAAGGCTCTGCCCGCTCGGACGTGCGCAGGACAGCGCCGACTTCAGCGTGAAAGATGTCAACCGCGACCAACGAAACACAAGGTTAAGAGGCTGGCGGATCTCTGCCAGGTGGCGGAAGCCGCCACGGAAATGGGCGGAGCGGTATGGAATTTAGCGTGCTCGGGCTTGCGGAAGAAACAGAACACGTCTACGTGGCACTGGTCCGGCAGCCTCGTGGCACCTCTTCGGAGTTGGCCGACGTCTGCGGCATGCCCGCGACCACGGTGGGAAGACTGCTGTCCAAACTGGTCAAGGCCGGGCTCGCCGTGCAGGACGCCGGACGCCCGCCACGCTTCACCGCCACTCCCCCGGATGTCGCCGTCACCGCGCTGATAGACCAGCGCGAGCACCAGCTCAAGCAAGCACGAGCCCTGGTACAGCGGTTGACCGAGACTCACCGGGAGGCGGCCCGGATCAGCCAGCGCGACATGGCCGTCGAACTGCTCACCAGCCGTGAACACATCAACGCCACAGTTCTCCGCCTGGCTGTCGACGCCCGCCACGAGGTGCGGGTGTGCGACCGGCCGCCCTATTTCGACGGCCCCGGCAGCAGCCTCGACAGCCAACTCCAGCAGCAGCGGCGCGGCGTGATCTACCGGGTGATCTACGACCGCGAGGCGGTGGCCTGGCCCGGCAGGCTGAACAACGACATCGTGCCCAGCATGAAGGCAGGCGAGCAGGCGCGGGTACACCCCGAGTTGCCCCTCAAACTCGTCATCAGTGACGACCGGGCGGCCATCCTCCCCTTCACCCTCGGACCCGGGGGCCAGTCAGTCGCCTACCTGGTCCACCGCTCCCCCGTGCTCGTCGCCCTGGAATCGCTCTTCGAGGCGCAATGGGAGCGCGCGGTGCCGCTGTCGGACACCCCGCTGCCACCCGGCGACGCCACCACCGCGGCGGAATCCGAGGGCGCAGAGCCTGACGAGGAGACCCGGTCCCTGCTTGCCCTGCTCGCCTCCGGCCTCACCGACGCGGCCATCGCGCGCGCCCAGGGCTGGAGCGAGCGGACCACCCAGCGTCGCGTCCACCAACTCATGTGCCAACTCGGCGCCTCCACCCGCTTCCAGGCGGGCATCACCGCCACCCGACGCGGCTGGCTGTGAAACGAGTACGAGCGGGCGTGACCCCCGTACTACAGCCTGATGACGCACCACGGGCGGCACCACCGCACAGAGTGTGCAGCTGACTTCCTGAGCTGGGAAGCCAGCCCTTCCCTCGTACCCGAGGGCACTCTCAGGGCACGAATTTCTCGGACGGTAGTGCAGCAGGCGGACGTACACATGTGACCCGCCTACCCGTCCACGCCGCAGCACAACGCGACAGACACGAGGCGCAAGTTCGCGAGTCGGCCCAGGCGCCGCACCTGCCGCACGCACCCCGCCCTTTCGTGATCTCGCAGGCGCGCCCGCGTCCCGAGGAACCGATGACGTTGCGGTGGGCGCAGTGGGTCGCGCCGGGATGCGTCTGCGTTGCGAACGGTCCACACTTGCATTAGGGCCCGTCAGGCAACAAAGGCTCCATCCCCTCCGTTTCGTCGCGTTTCCGAATTCCGTTCGAGTGCCCCACCGCCGTAAGGCGCCTTCCTTGTGCGCAGGCTGCCGGAAACAGCCCGCATCATCCAACGGTCAATTGCGAGCGGGCAGCAACTCAGAAAGGGTGATGAGTATGGCCATCAATCACGAGACCGGCACAGGGGAGGGCCTATTCGAACTTCGACCGGCTGTGGTGAGGGCGGACAACGGTAACCTCAGGCACGTTGAGGAGCGGGAGATCGAGGTGCCATCGAAACTGATGGAGGATCTAAGTTTCGGCCTCCCTGCAGATCAGAGCCCGATCAACTATGTGCTCACCAAGACGGTTCAGTACGAGCGGGTCGACTTGCATGACGAGGGATACGGAGCGACCGTCGGGGCAATTGCCAACCTCACCCTCACAGTCAAGAAATGGCGCCACCACACACCCGCTCGGATCGACCTCACTGCACAAGGTGACGTCATTGCTATCAACTACAGTTCATTCGGACCCTTCCAGCTGTGGTTCGACTTCATTGGCGATGAGGTTGTTGCCTATTACACGTGGTCCTCCGAGCTTAATCTGCACTGCGGGACAGGCGGATACCATTTCACCAACTTCAAACAGGAAACTAATACTGACTGGTTCTCAAAATGGACGGACACCCACCTGTCACCTTTCACCGACTTGCGCACGTACCGTTGCTACTAATGTGTTTGCGTAGGCACCTTGGCCGGCCGTCCGGACGAGGCGAGGGCCTCGCGCTCCTCGGCGACCACAAAAGGCTTTTTCGGCCCGACAGCCGAGTTCGCCGCGCAGGTAGGTGACCCTGGTTCGCAGCCGATGCGGGTCGGGCGGCAGGACGGACACGGCTTCATTAAGGGGGTCATGGCGGCGCCCAAGAAGTGAGCCGTGCCGCTACGACTCCCTGGTGAACTTCACGTCCAGCCCGCACGGCGCATCCCGGTCGTCCGTCGCGCACAGTGCCTTGCCGCCGTCCACCACCGCCAGGTCGATACGGCAGTTCTCGGCCGCTCCGTGGAACGAAAGGCCGATCCAGGAACCGGCCTTGACGGCCTTCTCCGAGATTTCGGTGCCGCCGCCCTCCGTGACATAGAAAGCCCAACCGCCTTCGGAGGGTTTTCCGGTGCACATTGCCGCGGTAAGGTTCTTCGAATCGAGACTGCTGGCGGAAAACGTCCGGTCGGCGGCAAAGGTGAACTTCTCGCCGTGTGGTCCCGCCCAGTTCCCGGTGATGCGGTCGGCCGCGACCTCGGTCGTCGACTGGCTGCCCGCACACGCAGTGAGCATCAAAAATAGCGCTAGGGCGGCGAGTGCTCTCAGGACGGTTCGGTGCACGCGGCCACCATAACTGATGATGACCCGCCTTAGCCGAGAGCCTCCTCCATCATGCTGGCCGTCCGGTCTTCTTCCGCCTCTCACAAGTGGGCGTACACGTTCAGCGTGATCGATGGCTTAGCGTGACCAAGCTTCATCTGCACCTGCTTCGATATCGCCCCATTCTCGATCAGGACCGAGGCGTAGAGGTGCCGCAGATCGTGAAGCGTCGTATCATCGCTGACTTTCGATGGCCGAGGTCAGAACCACCCCTGCAAACCTGACTATTCCCCCAACAAGACAGAATGAGCCCAATCCGCTCCGCTGACTCAATGCTCCACACGTGGCGCTTCGTCTTCAGTTCCAATGAGTGTGGCCTATGTCAGCACTTATAGCGGCCCTGACCCAGAGGGGTGCACTCCACGATGCCATTAATGGAATGCTGGAAGATCTGCTTCGGTTGTTCCGGGAAGCCGTGAACGGTGAAGCCCTTGCCTTTATTGGTAATGTCTTGAGTATGGGTCCCCTCTGAATCGACGTAAGTGGCCTCGAACGCCTTCCATGTACAGTCTTCGAACCCAGAGGTGACTTGCACCCTCAACCCTCCGGGTGTCGCGCCGTTCCCCAGGTCGATCTTTTTATATTTGAAGAAGGGTTCCGCGTAGTGCTTCTCCTCATCTCCGGTGATGAGTGGGGTGTCGATGGACCGCCCCGGGTCGAAGAGCATGCCCTCGTAACTGCCGCCGCCCTCTTCCTTGGTGATGATGACTGTGGTCGCTTTGGCTGGCGCGCATCTCAGCCCCTTCATCTGAATTTCGTTAATCACGAGCGCAGCTTTTCTGTCGCTGATGAGGTCTATCAGCCATTCCTCGGAGTATCCGGGTGATTTGACCTTCATGAGGGGGTGGTCTACGTCGGAGTAGTAGACAGCTCGCCCATGATGAACCTTGGAGAAGGAAGCGAGGTCATCCGGATGTCCAAGGATTTTCTTCTTTTCCTCTGCAGAGAAAGGGGAATTGAAGATTGTAGCTTCGGGGTATTGAGTGTCCAAGCGTACGCTTGCCGAGAATGCGGGACCCTCACGATCAACTTGGTCTTCGGCTTCGTTGGCGACCTGCGCGTCGTGCTTCGCCCAGAACCACTCCCCGCCCTTAGCCCAAACGGAGGCGAGCAAGGCACTCGCAATCAATGAGCCCAGCCAAATCAAGATCTTCCGGTTCCGTCTGTGAGGATTCGGATCCGCTGCTCCCGGTAGGACGTGACCAAGTACGTCCTCCATCAGCGACGGCTGGGTCGAAGGTTGCCGTCCCGCCTGCGTTGACGCGCTGTCGCTGCTTGATTCACCAGGCTGGTCGCCGCTTCCCGGTTGCGGGGTAGGGGGAGGCGTTGCAGGGGGTGTTCCAGTATCGGCCATTGGCGGCAGCCTCACTGAGTAAAGCACTGTATGTGATGGAGGGTTGATGTTACGTCACGGCTGCTCAGTGGCTCCAGTGGGGCGGATTGAGCCAGGCTGGTGTGAAGTAGCACTAGGTATGTCATCAAGCGAACGTCGATCAAGGTCCAGCACTGGTCTGACCCCGCCTGCAGGTGCCCGGGTGGGGTACAGCAGCGACGTGTGGCAGCTACAGCAACCAACCCTGATCGGACACGATTGGTGTGGTGGTCAGGCTGCGAGTGCGGTCTCGTAGTCGGCGGGACTGAGGTAGCCGAGGCTGCTGTGCAACCGGTGCAAGTTTGTACCAGCTCTCGATCCACTCGAAGATCGCGGTGCGGACGGCGGCTCTGCTGGGCCAGGCGCTGGTGCCGAGCAACTCGCGTTTGATGGTGGCGAAGAACGACTCGGCGAGCGCATTGTCCCGGCACTGTCCGGTGCGGCCGACCGACAGCCGAATGCCGAGCTCGTCTGCCAGGGCAGCGAATTGTTGGCTGGTGTACTGACAGCCGCGGTCCGAGTGGAAGATCACTGGACGGGTGGGGCGACGCTGTCGGCAGGCTGCTTTGAAAGCGTCGGCGACCACATCGGTTCGCAGGTGATCGGCGGTTGCCCAGCCGACGACGCGGCGGGAGGCGATGTCGATGACGGTGGCAAGGTAGAGCCCGCCCTGATCGGTCGGAATGTACGTGATGTCGCCGCACCAGCGAGCGTCCAGCCCGGTGGCGTCCGGCCGGAAGTCCCGGACGACCAGATTGGGCCGGGCGGCGGCCCTCGGGTCCGGGACTGTGGTCAGGTGTCGCCTTCTGCGGTGCCGCCCTTGAAGTCCGGCGTCCCGCATCGGCCTGGCGACGCGGCGACGACCGCAATCCTCGCCCTCCCGTTGCAGGACGGCGTGGACGCGCGGGGCGCCGTAGGTGCCGTGGGAGTTCTCGTGGGCTTCGGTGATCTTCTCGGTCAGCTCGGCATCGCGGACCGCCCGCGGGCCGGGCCGGCCGGTGCGGCGGGCATAGAAGGCGGTTCGGGAGACCTTCAGCAGTTCACATGCGCGCTTGACGTTGTGGCCGCTCTGCTTCTCCGCCTCGATGAACGGGTGCACCGTCACCGGGTCTCCTTCACGAAGAAAGCCGTCGCACGCTTGAGGACCTCGACGTCCTCCCGCAGCCGGCGGTTCTCCCGCCGCAAGGCCGCCAGTTCCTCGCGTTCGCTGCTGGTCAGGCCATCGCGCTCGCCCGCGTCGACCTCGGCCTGGCTGACCCACAGCCGCACCGCCGTCTCGGTCAGATCGAAATCCTTGGCGATCTGGCCGACCGAGCGGTCACCACGTCAGCACAGCTCAACTATCTCGGCCTTGAACTGCGGCGTGAACGAACGGAGGTCCGGCCAGGTGCCGAGGTTGGTCAGTGGGTCACGCCCGGCCCGCGCGCTCGGCGGCTATCACGGCATGTGACGGGTCCAGGCACAACGAGGGCACAACGGCTTCAGCGAGTTCAACGGCAACCAACGCCAGCAAACGCCGTTTAGCCTGGTCAGCGGCTTAGTTTGACAGTCCCCGCAGTTAATGCACCAAGGGGCGGCACCCCCGCACAGGGTGCCGCCCCTCTCTTGCGTGCCGGGGCCGCCGTCCATCGGTCTTGAGGGTCGGGGACGGACGGCGGACCCGGGGTTCAAAGGCAGCGCCTCAGCGGTGGTCGCTGCCTGCCGACTGCGTCGCCGCACGGCCCGCCTCCAGGCGGGCCACCGGGATACGGAACGGGGAGCAGGAGACGTAGTCCAGGCCCACCTCGTGGAAGAAGTGGACGGACTCCGGGTCGCCGCCGTGCTCGCCGCAGACGCCCAGTTTCAGGTCCGGGCGGGTCGCGCGGCCGGCCTTCGCCGCCGCCGCCACCAGGGAGCCGACGCCGTCCCGGTCGATCGTCTCGAAGGGGGAGACGCCGAAGATGCCCTTCTCCAGGTACGCGGTGAAGAAGCTCGCCTCCACGTCGTCCCGGCTGAAGCCCCAGACCGTCTGCGTCAGGTCGTTGGTGCCGAAGGAGAAGAACTCCGCGGCCTCGGCGATCTGGCCCGCCGTCAGGGCGGCACGCGGGAGTTCGATCATCGTGCCGATCGAGAGCTTGAGGCTGGTGCCGGTCGCCGCTTCCACCTCGGCGATGACCTGGTCGGCCTCCTCGCGGACGATCTCCAGCTCCTGGACCGTGCCGACGAGGGGGATCATGATCTCGGCGCGCGGGTCGCCCTTGGCGTTCTTGCGTTCGGCCGCGGCCTCGGCGATCGCGCGGACCTGCATGGTGAACAGGCCGGGGATCACCAGGCCCAGGCGTACGCCGCGCAGGCCCAGCATCGGGTTCTGCTCGTGCAGGCGGTGGACGGCCTGGAGGAGGCGGAGTTCGTTCTCGTGCGGCTCCTGGCGGGACTCGGCGAGGGCCACCCGGACCGAGAGTTCCGTGATGTCCGGAAGGAACTCGTGCAGCGGCGGGTCGAGGAGGCGGACCGTGACCGGGAGGCCGTCCATGGCGGAGAGGAGTTCGACGAAGTCCTTCTTCTGGAGCGGGAGCAGGGCCCCGAGGGCCTCCTCACGCTCCGCCTCGGTGTCCGCCAGGATCAGGCGTTCCACCAGTTCGCGGCGGTCGCCGAGGAACATGTGCTCGGTGCGGCACAGGCCGATGCCCTGGGCGCCGAAGCGGCGGGCCCGCAGCGCGTCCTCGGCGTTGTCGGCGTTGGCGCGCACCCGCAGCCGGCGCTTGCGGTCCGCGAACGCCATGATGCGGTGCACGGCTTCGACGAGTTCGCCGGCGTCGTGGGCGCCCGCGTGCATCCGCCCTTCGAAGTACTCGACGACCGGGGAGGGCACGACCGGGACCTCGCCCAGGTAGACCTTGCCGGAGGAGCCGTCGATGGAGATGACGTCGCCCTCCTCGACCACATGGCCGCCGGGGACCGTCATCCGCCGGCGCTTGGTGTCGACCTCCAGCTCCTCCGCGCCGCACACGCACGTCTTGCCCATGCCCCGGGCCACCACGGCCGCGTGGGAGGTCTTGCCGCCCCGGGAGGTCAGGATGCCCTCCGCCGCGATCATGCCGTCGAGGTCGTCGGGGTTGGTCTCGCGGCGGACCAGGATGACCTTCTCGCCCGAGCGGGACCACTTGACCGCGGTGTACGAGTCGAAGACCGCCTTGCCGACCGCCGCGCCCGGCGACGCCGCGATGCCCCGGCCGACCGACTGTGCCTTCGCCTGCTCGTCGAAGCGGGGGAACATCAGCTGGGCCAGCTGGGCGCCGGTGACGCGCTGGAGGGCCTCGGTCTCGTCGATCAGCCCCTGGTCGACCAGCTGGGTCGCGATGCGGAACGCGGCGCCCGCGGTGCGCTTGCCGACGCGCGTCTGGAGCATCCACAGCTGACCGCGCTCGATCGTGAACTCGATGTCGCAGAGGTCCTTGTAGTGGTTCTCCAGCGTCTCCATGATCTGCATCAGCTGGTCGTACGACTTCTTGTCGATGTTCTCCAGCTCGGCCAGGGGGACCGTGTTGCGGATGCCCGCGACCACATCCTCGCCCTGCGCGTTCTGGAGGTAGTCGCCGTAGACGCCCTGGTGGCCCGAGGCGGGGTCGCGGGTGAAGGCGACGCCGGTGCCGGAGTCGGGGCCGAGGTTGCCGAAGACCATGGAGCAGACGTTGACCGCGGTGCCGAGGTCGCCGGGGATGCGCTCCTGGCGGCGGTAGAGCTTGGCGCGGTCGGTGTTCCAGGAGTCGAAGACCGCGCGGATCGCGAGGTCCATCTGCTCGCGCGGGTCCTGCGGGAAGTCCCGGCCGGCCTCGGTCTTGACGATCTTCTTGAACTTGGTGACGAGCTTCTTGAGGTCGGCCGCCTCCAGCTCCGTGTCGACGGTGACCTTCTTGGCGGCCTTCGCCGCGTCGAGGGCCTCCTCGAAGAGGTCGCCGTCGACGCCGAGGACCGTCTTGCCGAACATCTGGACGAGCCTGCGGTAGGAGTCCCAGGCGAACCGGTCGTCGCCGGCCTGCTTGGCCAGGCCCTGCACGGACTTGTCGGAGAGGCCGATGTTCAGGACCGTGTCCATCATGCCGGGCATGGAGAACTTCGCACCGGAGCGGACCGAGACCAGGAGCGGGTCGTCGGCCTGCCCGAGCTTCTTGCCCATTCGCTGCTCCAGCGCGTCGAGGTGCGCACTCACCTCGTCACGCAGTGCCACCGGTTCCTCGCCGCTGTCGAGGTAGACCTTGCAGGCTTCCGTCGTGATCGTGAAGCCCGGGGGAACGGGGAGCCCGAGGTTGGTCATCTCGGCGAGGTTCGCGCCCTTGCCACCCAGGAGGTCCTTGAGGTCCTTGTTTCCCTCGGTGAAGTCGTAAACGAACTTCGCTACGTGGGGTTCTTTGTTTTCCGACACGGGTCTCGACTCCCTGAAGGACGCGGTGGCTGCCCTGACGGCGAGGAACATACCCAGATCGAAGGCGCCTGGGTACGTCTACTCGCGTGTCATGCGCCCGTAACCGATCGTCCGCCACCGGATCGAAAGTCAAAGCTTGGCAAGCGGAGACGGGCTGATGTTTTCACTTCTTGAACGCAAGATCGCTCAGGGCCGCACTATTTCGCTCAGATGAGCGGAGTGACTGCACGTCTGATTTCGATCGATGAACGATCAAGGGGTGGCACCCAGTGCCACCCCTTGGAGAAGTGCAGTCGCTCATGATCCGCTCATCTGAGCGCAACCCTTATCAAGGGTGGCGAGAATCACGCTGCCACAGACGCCGGGATTTCACCATGCGGACACGGAATGGACGCGGAAAGCGGACGGAAACACCCGCGTCATCTCCCCCCTGACAGCCGTACCGGCGGCCTGCGCCGGCCATGCCGTCCCGTCGGCGACGGACATGCCGTCCACCCGCGCCGGCCATGCCGTCCCGCCGCTGACAGCCATGCCGTCCCACCGACGCCGGCAGCCTCACATCCCGAGCGCCAGCAACCGTTCCTCGACCCGTTCCGGCGCGTACAGATGCTCCACGACCTGCGCCCCGGCGCCGATCAGCCCCGCCCGGTCCCCCAGTCGTGAGGTCACGACGTCCAGGTGGGCGGTGGAGCGGGGCAGCGCCCGCTGGTACAGCAACTCCCGCACGCCGGTGAGGAACGACATGCCCGCCAGATCCCCCGCGATCATCAGCACGCCCGGATTCAACAGGGTCACGACCGTCGCCAGTACGTCCCCGACCCGGCGGCCGGCCTCCCTGGCCAGTGCCGCCGCCTCCGGATGGCCCGAGGCGAGCAGATCGCGCACATCTGAGCCGGAGGCCGCCGGAACCCCGGCCTCCGCCAGCCGCCGGGCCACCGCGCCGCCGCTCGCGACGGCGGCGAGGCAGCCGTACGAACCGCAGCGGCACTGCGCCTCGGCGCCCACCCGGATATGGCCGATGTCCCCGGCGCCGCCGTCGATGCCCCGGTAGATCGAGCCGTCGACCACCACCCCGGCGCCGATACCCGTGGAGACCTTCACCAGCACGAACGCCGAGCAGTCCGGGTGACTCGTGCGCTGTTCGCCGTACGCCATCAGGTTCGCGTCGTTGTCCACCAGGACCGGGACGCCCGGCGGCGCGCCCGTGTGCTCGGTGAACGCCCTGGCCATGCGGCCGCGTATGTCGTAGCCGTCCCAGCCGGGCATGATCGGCGGCTGCACGACCCGGCCGGTCTCGGTGTCGACCGGGCCCGGCACCGCGAGGCCGATCCCGCACACCTCCGTCGCCAGGTGGCCGGCCTTCTCCAGCAACTCGGCGAACCAGCGGCCGAGTTCGGTGAGTACGGCGTCCGGGCCGTCCTGGATGACCAGCGTGCCGGAGTGCTCGGCCAGGAGCTCGCCGGTCAGGGAGAGGACGGCGGCCCTGGCATGGCGGGTCTCCAGGTCGGCGGCGAGGACCACCGCGTGCGAGTCGTCGAATTCGAGGGTGATCGAGGGGCGGCCGCCCAGTGGGGAGTCGACGGGGCCGCCGGCGCCCTCGCGCAGCCAGCCCGCGCGGAACAGCCGGTCCAGGCGCAGGCCGACGGTCGCGCGGGAGAGTCCGGTGGCCTGCTGGAGGGCACCGCGGGTCACGGCCCGCCCGCTGCGCACCAGCTCCAGCAGTTCGCCCGAGCTCGCCTGTCCGCCGCCCTTGCCGGTCCTGCCGGGACGTCCGGTCATGCGCACCCCCTTGTGTTTCTCAAGCTTGCATTACATATTGAGTTTTGCGTGTTAAATAGACGTAACCCTACGGTAGCCACAGCCAAACCCGGTCGGCCGGACGTCTTCGGGGAGCCCCGCGTGGATCGCACTGCCCAGCTCACAGCCCATGCGCTCGGTTCCGGGATCGCATACGATCCACCGTCCACACGCGCCCCCGGTACCACCGGCTCAGGGTCCCTGCACGTCAGAGCCGCACGGGTGCTCGCCGACAACTGGACCGGCAGTTCGACCGTGCCGTCCCGGAGCCTGTACCCGCACCAGTGGTCGTGGGACTCGGCGTTCGTCGCGATCGGCCTCAGGCACCTGTCGCCGCTGCGCGCACAGACGGAACTGGAGACGCTGCTGGCCGCCCAGTGGGCCGACGGGCGGATCCCGCACATCGTGTTCAACCCCTCCGTGCCCCTCGACGCGTACTTCCCGAGCCCCGACTTCTGGCGTTCCTCGACCGCGGGGCGCGCCGCGGGCGCCCCCCGCACCGTACAGACCTCCGGGATCGTGCAGCCGCCGGTGCACGCGCTGGCCGCCTGGCTGGTGCACCTCGCCGATCCCGGTCTGTCGCGGGCGCGCGGCTTCCTGGCCACCGCCTACCCCCGGCTCGCCGCCTGGCACCGCTATCTGCTGCACCGGCGGGACCTCGGCGGCGGCGGTCTCGCGTCCGTCGTGCACCCCTGGGAACAGGGTATGGACAACAGTCCCTGCTGGGACGCCCCGCTGGCCCGCGTCGCGCCCGCTCCGGCGCGCTCCTTCCACCGCGCCGACCTGGACCACGGCGCCGCCGAGGACCGGCCGACGGACCTGGACTACGGGCGGTACGTGCGGCTGGCGACGGACTACCGGGACGCCGAATACGCCGACCGGCGCCGCGAGTTCGCCGTCGAGGACCCGGCGTTCAACGCGCTGCTCATCGCCTCCGAGTACGCCCTCGCGCGGATCGCACAGGAGTTGGGCGCCACGGGGACGGCACGGCACGCCCGCGCGGAGCGGCTGACGGCGGCGCTGGTGGACCGGCTGTGGGATCCGGAGCGGGAGATCTTCCTCTGCCGGGACCTGCGAGGCGGTGGCGGACTGATCCCCGAACGCGGGGTCTCGGGTCTGATCCCGCTGATCCTCCCGGAGTTGCCGCGCGAGATCGCCGCCGCGCTCGTCCGGACGCTCGGCGGCCCGCACTTCGGCACCGGCACGCATCTGGTGCCCAGTTACGACCTGCTCGGCGCGGCCTTCGACCCGCACCGGTACTGGCGCGGACCGGCCTGGGCCAACACCGGCTGGCTGCTGGAGCGGGGGCTGCGCGAGCACGGCGAGCGGGAGCGGGCGGACGCGCTCGGCGAGGCGGTCGTACGGACGGCCGACGCGACCGGGTTCGCCGAGTACGTCGACCCGTACACCGGTGAGGCGTGCGGCGCGACCGGGTTCAGCTGGACGGCGGCGCTCGCGCTCGATCTGCACCACCGGCGGCACGCACCGCACGACGAACGCCAAAAACCTCAGAGGCGCGAAAAGCGTCAAAGTATGGACAAGAGCTGACAAAACGAGGTGTCTTCGACGGACACCGCACGTTCGACCTGTGGGACAAAGGAGGGGACCGGGGATGACGGACCGGCATCATCTGCTCGTGCACGGCGCGACGTTCGCCGCCGTGGACGACCGCGGAGACATCAGCGGCGTCCGGGGCAGCGGCTCCCCGGACGGGTTGTTCGTACGGGACGCCCGGCACCTCAGCCGCTGGCAGCTGACGGTCGACGGGGCGCTGCCCGAGGTGCTCACCCCGGTCGCCGACGGGGACGGCACCCGGTGTGTGCTGGTCCCGCGCGGCGGCCGCCAGGAACCGCCCGCGCACACCCTCTTCCGTGAACAGGCCGTCGGCGACGGCTCGTTCGCCGAGTCCCTGCGGGTCACCAGCAACCGTCCGGTGCCGACCACCATCCGCCTCGCGATCACCGCCGACGCCGACTTCACCGACCAGTTCGAACTCCGCGCCGACCACCGCACCTACACCAAGTCCGGCGCCGTACGCTCCCGCCAGGCCCTCGACGACGGGGTGGAGTTCGGCTACCGCCGGGGCGAGTGGCGGTCCTGTACGACGATCACCGCCGAGCCGGCGCCGGACGGCGTCGAGGAGACCGGGACCGGCGCCCGGCGCATGGTCTGGACGCTGGAACTCCCGCCGCACGGCACGGCCGAGCTGGTCGTACGGGTCATCGGGCGCCCGCACGGCGACCGGCGGGCCCTGCGCGTCCCCCGCGACCCGGCCGCGCTGAACGAGCAACTTCTCGCCCTGGAAGGGGAGTTCGTAGAAGGCGTGGCCTTCCCGACCGGCTGGCCGGAGCTGGCGGCGGCCTGCGCCCGCGGCCTCTCCGACCTCGCCGCGCTCCAGGTGCCGGCCACCGGCCCGGACGGCGAGGAACTCAAGGTCCCCGCCGCGGGCGCCCCTTGGTTCCTCACCCTGCTCGGCCGCGACGCCCTCATCACCTCCCTCTTCGCCCTCCCCTACCGGCCCCGGCTGGCCGCCGCCACCCTCCCGGCGCTCGCCGCCACCCAGGCCACCGAGGCCGGCGCGCACTCCGTGGCCCAGCCCGGGAAGATCGTCCACGAGGTACGGCACGGCGAGCTGGCGCACTTCGGGCAGGTGCCGTACGGCCGCTACTACGGCTCCGTCGACGCCACCCCGCTCTTCCTGATCCTGCTGGGCGCGTATGTGGAGCAGACCGGGGACACCGGCATGGCCCGGCGCCTCGAACGCAACGCCCGCGCGGCCATCGGCTGGATGCTCGACCACGGCGGGCTGACCTCACGCGGCTATCTCGTCTACCGCGCCGACAAGGGCGGGCTCGCCAACCAGAACTGGAAGGACTCCCCCGGCGCGATCTGTTCCGCCGACGGCAGCCGGCCGGTGGGCACCGTGACGGCGGCGGGCGCGCAGGGATACGCCTACGACGCGCTGCGCCGGACGGCATGGGTGGCGCGGACGGTGTGGGCCGACGAGACCTACGCGGCGCTGCTCGAACAGGCCGCCGCCGATCTGCGGGACCGGTTCCAGCGCGACTTCTGGATGCACAGGTCCGCCTTCCCCGCGCTGGCCCTGGACGGGGAGGGCCGGCAGGTCGACGCGCTCGCCTCGGACGCCGGGCATCTGCTGTGGTCCGGGCTGCTCGACAAGGAGTACGGGGAGGAGGTCGGACGGCGGCTGCTGGAACCGGACTTCTTCTCGGGGTGGGGGGTACGGACGCTGGCCGCGGGACAGGCGGCGTACCACCCGTTGTCGTACCACCGGGGGTCGGTGTGGCCGCACGACAACGCGCTGATCGCGTTGGGGCTGGCGCGGTACGGGCTGCACGACGAGGCGCGGGCCGTGGCACACGGGCTGGTCGACGCGGCGACGGCCGGCGGGCATCGGCTGCCGGAGGTGCTGGCCGGGTACGGGAGGGACACACATCCGGAGCCGGTGCCGTATCCGCATGCGTGTGTGCGGGAGTCCCGGTCGGCGGCGGCTCCACTGGCGCTGCTCACCGCCGTGGGCGGTGCGTAAGGGGTTGGGCGATCGCTGCGGGGCGGCGGGGTTGTTCGCGCCCGCGCGGCGAAGCCGCATATCGACACAGCCCCGCACCCCTGTCGAGGCGCTGTATTTGCCCCTTGTTTGCCGAAAGACCTGAACAGGGGGCTTGTGTGAGCCGTACGGGAAGGCGGCGGGCCGGGACATCCCAGGCATTGGCCCGCCGATTCCGTTTCACGGGTCTCGCACGGAAGGACCTCCGGGTTGCCTCAGCACACGAGCATTCGCCAGTCATCGGACACGCCCTCCGGGCCGTCCGAACGCGAGGGCGCACCGGAGGAGTCCGAGGCCCTGACGTCCGAGCGGAAAGCGGCTCCCGAAACCTCCGAGCCCGCCGCCGACACGACCGCGGAGCCCGAGGAGCCGGCCGTGCAGAGCGCCGCGCCGGATGCGGAGCCCCGGGGATCCGAACCGGCATCCGCCGCCGAGCCCGAGCCCGAACCGGCATCCGCCCCCGCACCCGAACCGGAACCGGCATCCGCCGCCGCGGCCGCGGCCGAGCAGTCGACGCCCGCCGCGGAATCCGCCGACGCCGAGTCCGATTCCGAGCCCGATTCCGGCCCCGATGCCGCATCCACAGCCGACCGGGAAGCCGCACCCACCGCCGACCCGGAAGCCGTCTCCGCCGCCGACCTGGAAGCCGTCTCCGCCCCCGACCCCGGAACCACACCCACCGACCGGGACGCCGCGTCCGCCGCCGACCCGGAAGCCGTCTCCGCCGCAGACCCGGAAGCCGTCTCCGCCCCCGACCCCGGAACCGCACCCACTGACCAGGAAGCCGCGTCCGCCGCCGACCCCGAAGCCACCCCCACCGCCGGAAGCGGACGCGAATCCGGCGCCGGTGACGCCTCGGACGCCCCCGCTCCCACCACCCCCCGCCGTCGCGGCTGGGCGTCCTGGAGTGGGCGGGTTCGGGTGTGGCGGGCGGCCTGGCGGGATGCTCATCCCGGCGCTGCCTCCGCGCTGTCCATCGGTGTCACCGTGCTGTGCGCCGCGCTGGTGATCGCCGCGCTGGTGATGCCGAACACCGTCGTCGGGCTCGGGCCGGCGAAGTTCCTGCGGATACCGTCCGAGGGGATCATCGCGGCCGCCGTCGCGCTGGCGCTGCCCCGGCGGCCCCGGATCGTGCTGGCCGCGGTGTTCGGCGTCGTGCTCGGTGCGCTGACCCTGATCAACTTCCTCGACATGGGGTTCAACGAGTACCTCGGCCGGAGCTTCAACGCCATCCTGGACTGGAGCCTGCTCAGCGACGCGGAGTCGTACCTGGAGGACACCCTGGGCAAGACGGCCACCGTCGCCGTCAGCGTCGGTGCCGTCGTCCTCGTGGTGCTGCTGTTCGTGCTGCTCGCCCTGGCGACGGTACGGCTGAGCAATCTGCTGGCCCGGCATCCGGGGCGGGCCACCCGCGGCACGCTGATCGCGGGCGTCGTCTGGATCACCTGCTCCTCCTTCGGCCTCCAGATCGCCGGCGGTGTGCCGCTGGCCTCCGACCGCACCGCGAGCGCGCTGGAGATCAAGGCCCGCCAGGTGCGGGACACCCTGCACGACGAGGCGGAGTTCCGGAAGGTCGCCAAGGTGGACGCCTTCGGGAACACCCCGGCCGACCAGCTGGTGCCGGACCTGCGCGGCAAGGACATGATCTTCACGTTCATCGAGAGCTACGGCCGCAGCGCCATCGAGGACCCGATCATGGCGCCCGGTGTCGACAAGACGCTCGACGCCCAGACCGAGGCACTCACCAAGGCCGGTTACGCGGCGAAGAGCGGATGGCTGACGTCGGCGACCTACGGCGGCAGCAGCTGGCTCGGGCACTCCACGACCATGTCGGGGCTGTGGGTGAGCAACCAGCAGCGCTACCGGACCGTCATGGCCAGTGATCACCTCAGCATCACCAAGGCGTTCCAGAAGACCGGTGACTTCGACACGGTCGGTGTGATGCCGGGCATCCAGAAGGGCTGGCCGGAGCAGAGCTACTACGGCCTCGACAAGGTCTACAACGCCTTCCAGCTCGGGTACAAGGGACCCAAGTTCAGCTGGTCGACGATGCCCGACCAGTACGCGCTCCAGCAGTTCCAGGACCGGGTGCACAGCAAGCAGCCGGCCGACGGCAAGTCACGGATGTCGTTCCTCATCCTGACCTCCAGCCACCAGCCGTGGGCGCCGATCCCGAAGATGGTGCCGTGGGACCAGCTGGGCGACGGTTCGGTCTTCGACGCCATCCAGAAGGCCGGCAACAAGGCGTCGGACGTCATCGCCGACACCACCAGGTCCCGCCAGGAGTACGGCAAGTCGATCCAGTACTCGGTGACCGCGCTCACCCAGTGGCTGGAACGCTACGGCAACGACAACACGGTGCTCGTCTTCCTCGGCGACCACCAGCCGATCGCCCGGGTCAGCGGCAACCACGCCAGCCGTGACGTGCCGATCTCGATCGTCGCCAAGGACCCGAAGGTGCTGGACGCGATCAACTCCTGGAACTGGACCGACGGTCTGCGCCCGGCGCACAACGCCCCGGTGTGGAAGATGAGCTCCTTCCGCGACAGGTTCCTGACGGCCTACGGCTCCACGCCGCACCCGAAGACGAACTGACGCTCAGGACTCCGCCGTCGCCACCCGCGCCCCTTCGACGAACTCCTCCAGGCACCGCGTGCATCCCTGGCGGGCCTCGTCGAAGGGGTCGCGGGCGTCGAGGCCGCCTCGGGCCTCAGCCGCCGGAGGTGTCCAGTTCGGCGTCCTCGCCGATGCCGGCGCAGTCGTAGGGATCCTTCAGCCAGCCGTCCGGCAGCACCACCCGGTTGTTGCCGGACGTACGGCCGCGGGGCCCTTCGGCGCCCGTGGGCCAGGGCTGGTCGAGGTCCAGCTCGTCCAGGCCGGCGCGGAGTTCGGCCAGCGAGGAGGTGATGGCGAGGCGCCCCCGCATCTCGCTGCCGACCGCGAAGCCCTTGAGGTACCAGGCGACGTGCTTGCGGAAGTCGACGACTCCCTTGGCCTCGTCGCCGAGCCACTCGCCGAGCAGCGTGGCGTGCCGGACCATGACCTCGGCGACCTGGCGCAGGGACGGGCGCGCGATGTCCTCGTGGCGGCCCTCGAACGCGGCGACCAGGTCCGCGAACAGCCACGGCCGGCCCAGGCAGCCGCGTCCGACCACCACTCCGTCGCAGCCCGTCTCCCGGACCATCCTGAGCGCGTCCTCGGCCGACCAGATGTCGCCGTTGCCGAGGACCGGGATCTCCGGGACGTGCTCCTTGAGGCGGGCGATGGCCTCCCAGTCGGCGGTGCCGCCGTAGTGCTGGGCGGCGGTGCGGCCGTGCAGCGCGATCGCCGTGACGCCCTCCTCGACGGCGATACGGCCGGCGTCGAGGTAGGTGATGTGGTCGTCGTCGATGCCCTTGCGCATCTTCATGGTGACCGGGAGGTCGCCGGCGCCGCTCACCGCTTCGCGCAGGATGGCGCGCAGCAGGTTGCGCTTGTAGGGGAGGGCCGAGCCGCCGCCCTTGCGGGTGACCTTCGGGACCGGGCAGCCGAAGTTCAGGTCGATGTGGTCGGCCAGGCCCTCCTCCGCGATCATGCGGACGGCCTTGCCGACGGTGCCCGGGTCGACGCCGTACAGCTGGATGGACCGGGGCTTCTCGCTCGCGTCGAAGCGGATCAGCTGCATGGTCTTCTCGTTGCGCTCGACCAGCGCCCGCGTCGTGATCATCTCGCTGACGAACAGCCCCTTGCCCTCACTGGCTCCATCCTTTGCCTCGCCTCCGGCGAAGGCTCCGCCTCCGGCGAAGTGCCGGCACAGGGTCCGGAAGGGCGCGTTGGTGATCCCCGCCATGGGGGCGAGGACGACCGGCGGCCGGGCGGTGTGCGGGCCGATCTGGAGCGGGGTCGTGGGCTCGGGCATTCCCCCATTGTCCCGTATGGCCCACGGTGCTCGGCCGGCCTGTGGACAACCGCCTCTTCCACACCCTCCGTCACGATCATGTAGCACTCATTAGTTAGACGCACTATCGAAGTGGGCGTACGATGGAACGCATGCCCGAGCTGAGCCCCCGCCGTCGCATGCTCGTTCTCGCGATCTGCTGCATGAGCCTGCTGATCGTGAGTCTCGACACCACCGCCCTCAATGTCGGCCTGCCGTCCATGCAGCGCGAACTGCATGCCTCGACGGCCGGTCTGCAGTGGACCATCGACGCCTACACCCTGGTGCTGGCCTCCCTGCTGATGCTCGCGGGCTCCACGGGCGACCGGGTCGGCCGCAAGAAGGTCTTCATGACGGGCCTGGTCGTCTTCTCGATCGGCTCACTGCTCTGCTCCCTGGCGCCGAACCTCGACTCGCTGATCGCGTTCCGGATGGTCCAGGCGGTGGGCGGCTCGATGCTCAACCCCGTGGCCATGTCGATCATCACCAACACCTTCACCGACCCGCGTGAGCGGGCCCGGGCGATCGGGGTGTGGGGTGCGGTGGTCGGCATATCCATGGCCGCCGGCCCGCTGGTCGGCGGCCTGCTGGTGGAGTCGGTCGGCTGGCGTGCGATCTTCTGGGTCAACATCCCGGTGGGCCTGGCGGCGGTCCTGCTGACGCTGCGCTTCGTGCCGGAGTCCCGGGCGCCCAAGGCCCGCCGCCCCGACCCGGTCGGACAGGTGCTGGTGATCGCCCTGTTCGGTTCGCTGACGTACTCGATCATCGAGGCGCCGACGGCCGGTGCGGGCACGGTCCTGCCGTTCGCCGCGGTGGCCCTCGTCGCCCTGGCCGGCCTGCTCTGGTACGAGCCGAGGCGTGACGAACCCCTGATCGACCTGCGCTTCTTCCGTTCGGCGCCGTTCAGCGGCGCGACCGTGATCGCGATCAGCGCGTTCGCCTCGCTCGGCGGCTTCCTGTTCCTGTCCACCCTCTACCTGCAGAACGTCCGCGGTCTGGACGCCCTGCACGCGGGCCTGTGGATGCTGCCGATGGCGGTCCCGATGTTCCTGTGCGCCCCGCTGGCGGGCCGTCTGGTCGGCAGCCGGGGCCCGCGCCTGCCGCTGGTGATCGCCGGTGTCGCGATGACCGCCAGCGCGGTCCTCTTCGCGGCGTTCGAGGCGGAGACGTCGGACACCTCCCTCTTCCTCGGCTACGTCCTCTTCGGCATCGGCTTCGGCTTCGTGAACGCCCCGATCACCAACACGGCGGTGTCGGGCATGCCGAGGTCCCAGGCGGGCGTCGCCGCCGCGGTCGCCTCGACCAGCCGCCAGCTGGGCCAGACCCTGGGCGTCGCCGTGATCGGCGCGGTACTGGCGTCCGGGATCGGCTCGTCGCCGTACGCCGGCACGTTCGTGGGCGCGGCGCGGCCGGGCTGGTGGATCCTCGCGGGCTGCGGCCTCGCCGTCCTGCTCCTGGGCGCCCTGACGAACGGCCGCTGGGCCCGCGCCACGGCCGAGCGGGCCGCGCAGCGACTGGCGTCACCGGAGATACGCGAGGCCGTGGGGTCGGCGGGGCGGGTTTAGCCGTTCGGGTGGGGCAGCGGTACGTCGGTGATCTGTCTGCACGCGCTGTGCGGCTCTCCGTAGCCGGTACGCCTGGCCATCCTGCACTCGGCGGACAGCGCCGCCCCGTCGGTGACCGGCGCGCTCATGCGCACCCCCGCCACAGCACGTCGGCGAGCCTCAATGCGACATCCGCGCGCACTCGCCCCAGGTCGATCAGGTTCAGGGCGGGGGAGGCCGCGCCCGCCGGGATCTCGGCCTCGCCTGACGGCTGAGGCGTGTCCCGGGCGGGTCACAGGCTCTTGCCCGGGTTGAGGATCCCGTACGGGTCGAAGGCGTCCTTCAGGCGCCGTTGCAACGCGTGGGCGGCCGGGCCCAGTTCGTCGGCGACCCACTGTCGCTTGAGGACACCGACCCCGTGTTCGCCGGTGAGGGTGCCGCCCAGACGCAGGGCCAGCGCGAAGATCTCGCCGGCCGCCTCCCAGGCCGCGTCCGGCAGCCGGTCCAGGGCCGGGTCGACCACGATGATCGGGTGCAGGTTGCCGTCCGCCGCGTGCGCGAGGGTGAAGACCGGTACCTCGTGGCGGGCCGAGATCGCGCGGATCTCGCGGGCCGCCTCGGCGAGCCGGGAGCGGGGTACCGCGATGTCCTCGATGAGGGGACGGCCGAGACGCTCCAGTGCGGGGAGTGCCTGGCGGCGGGCGGCGAGCAGCGCGTCCGCCTCGGCCGGGTCGTCGGTCGTCCGCACGCTCGTGGCCAGCGGGGCCAGCACGTCCGCCACCGCTTTCGCCTCGGTGGCCGCCCCGGCGCCGTCGCACTGCACGATCAGCAGGGCGGCCCCACGCTCGCGCAGGGCCGGGTCGACGGCCTCGAGCACCGGTCCGTCGAGCAGTTCCGCGAGGGCCGGGACCACACCTGCCCGGGCGATCGCGTACGACGCCTCGGCCGCCGCCTCGAAGGTGGCGAAGTAGGCGGCCAGTGTCGCCGTGGCGGCGGGCAGGGGCCGCAGCCGGAGCGTCGCCGAGGTGATCACCGCGAGGGTGCCCTCCGAGCCGGTCAGCAGCGCGGTGAGGTCGTAGCCGGTGACGCCCTTGACGGTACGGCGGCCGGTGGCGATCACCGTGCCGTCCGCGAGGACCGCCTCAAGACCGAGCACGCTGTCCCGGGTCACGCCGTACTTCGCGCAGCGCAGCCCGCCCGCGTTGGTGGCGATGTTCCCGCCGATCGTGGACAGTGCCGCGCTCGCCGGGTCGGGCGCGTAGCGCAGTCCGTGCGCGCCCGCCGCGCGGTCCAGCTCCGCCGTGATCACGCCTGGTTCGACGACCGCGAGCTGGTCCTGCGGGGACAGTTCGAGGATGCGGTTCATCCCGGACAGGTCCAGGACCAGCGAACCCTCGCCGGCCGTCGCTCCGCCGGACAGGCCGGTGCCCGCGCCCCGGGCCACCACCGGCACCCGCAGCGCGTGCGCGTGCCGCAGGGTCACCGTCACGTCCTCGGTGCGCCGGGCGTGTACGACGGCCAGCGGCAGCCCCTCGGGGCGGGTGCCGGAGCGGTCGGTGGCGCGCGCGGCCAGGGTGCGGGGGTCGGTGGCCAGCCGGTCGGGCGGCAGGTCGCGGGCGAGCAGGCCGAGCAACCGGGCGGGGGCGGTCGTGGTCGTGGTGGTGTCTGCGATGGTCACGGGTTCAGGGCCTTCGTTCCGATCGCCAGCAGGGAGATGTCCTCCTGGGGTGCGTGCACCGGCGCGCACTGGATGTCGCGGAAGTGCCGCTCCAGGGGGTTGCCGCGCGCCAGCCCGGGGTTGCCGAGCAGGCGTACGGCCAGTTCGACCGCCCGTACCGCGTGCCGGTCGGCCAGCACGCGCGCGCCGAGGGCCTGTTCGGGGGTGTACGACGGCTCGGCCGTGTCGACCCGGGCGGCCCCGTCGAACACCAGCTGTTCGGCGGCCGTGAGCAGGACCTCGATCTCGCCGGCGGTCCTGCGGAAGCGTTCCGTACGGGCCACCGGGTGGCCGAGGTTGGCGGGCACGCGCGTGTGCGCGAAGGTGTGGAAGAAGGACTGCGCCGCCCGGGCCGCGCCCAGGTAGAGCGCCGCGAGAGGCAGGTGCAGGGAGGCGCCCGCGCGGTTGTCCTGCTCGGCGGCGGGGCCGTGCGGGCCGATGCCGATGACGTGCTCGTACGGCACCTCGACGGCGTGGAACGTCACGTCGTGGCTGCCGCTCGCCCGCAGACCCAGCTGGTCCCAGCGGCCGGTGATCTCGATGCCGGATGAGTCGCCCGGCACCAGGAAGGTGCCCACTCTCGGTTCCGGTTCGTCGGTCGTCGCCCACACCAGGAACCAGTCCAGGCCCTCCGCGCCGGTCACGAACCTCTTGGTGCCGCTGATCGACCAGCCGTCCGGGGTGCGGTGAGCACGGGTGGCCGGGAGGCCGCCCCGGGCCGGGGAGCCGAGTTCGGGCTCCACGCGCGCGTGGTTGACGAGAACCGGGCGCTCCCCGGACTCCTTCAGCACGCGCGCGTACAGCTCCTGCGGCCAGTGCGGACGGGCCGCCTGCCGGGCGTGGGTGGCGAGTGTCATCGCGGTGATCAGGGCGACGGACGGGTCGCCCTGTCCGATGGTGTGCAGGATGCGTGCGGTCTGTTCGACACCGGCGCCCTGGCCGCCGTACTGCCGGCCGATCGTCGCGGTCAGCCAGCCCGCCTCGTGGACCAGCTCGAGGGACGAGGCGGGAAACGCGCCGGAACGGTCGTACTCGGCTGCCAGTTCGGCTATGCGGTCGACGGTCACAGGGCCTTCTTCAGGTCGGTGTTGAGGGCGGTGGTCCAGAAGGACTTCACGTCCAGGTGCGCGGAGAGGGCGCCCAGCTCCGTGAAGGCGTCGGCCACCTTCTGCTCGGAGGCGATCGCCGCGTCGTCGACCGTGCGGGCCCGGGTGGGGCGCTGCTTCTGCTGGGCGGCCAGGTCCTGCTCGGCCTGGGCGAGGGGCTGGTGGGTGTTCTGGGCGACGACCTTCGCGAAGTCGGCCTCGCGGCCGTCGCGGACGTAGGCGTACGCCTTGCTGATCCGGGCGATCAGGTCGGCCGCCGCGGCCTTCTGCGCGGAGCTGTCCAGCACGCTGTCGCGGGCCGACCAGAGGAAGTTGCCGGACAGGATGTCCGCGCCGGAGCCGACGGTGGTGGCGCCCTGCTGGTGGGCGGTGATGATCGAGGTGCCGTAGGAGGCGAAGGCGTCGATGGAGCCGCCGTTGAGGGCGGCCAGGCCGTCGTTGGGGAGGAGGGGCTTGGCGTCGATGTCGGACCACTTCAGGCCCGCCTGCTTCAGCAGCTCGTAGAGGAAGTAGTGGGCGGTGGTGTTCTTGACGTAACCGACCTTCTTGCCCTTGAGGCCTGCGATGCCGGTCACCTTCGAGCTCTTGGGGACGACGACCTCCTGGTTGAGGGTCGAACCCCGCTGGACGGCGACGACCTTGAAGTTCGCTCTGCCGTCGGCGGCCGAGAAGACCGGCGGGATCTCGCTGGAGGAGGCGAGGTCCAGGGCTCCGGCACGGACGGCCTGGAGCTGCTGGTCGCCGCCCTGGAACACGCTCCACTTCACTTTGTAGGGGGTGTCGTCGAGGTGGGCGAACTTCAGTACCGCCTCCTCGACCTTCCATCCGGTGGCGCCGACGCGGAGGGTGACGTCGTTCTCGGAGTCGGCCTGTGCGCTGCCGCCGCAGGCCGCGGCGAAGGGCAGCAGGAGGGCGGTGAGCAGGGCGGCGGGCGCGCGCAGGGCGCGGGGCAACAACACGGGGTCTCCATGGGGTACTCGCGGGGGTGTCAGGCAGCGGGGGCGGTGGCGGCGCGGTGGGCCAGTTCCTGGCGGACCAGGGGGAGGACGTGCCGGGCGTAGTCGATGGCGTCGTTGAGCGGGTCGTAGCCGCGGATCGACAGCAGGTCGCAGCCGATGTCGACGTAGTCGAGCAGGGCCTGGGCGACGGTCTCGGGGGTGCCGACGAGGGCGGTGGAGGCGCCGGCCGCGTTGGTGGCGACCGCGGGGGCGGTCCACAGGCAGCGGTCGTGGACCTCGCCGCGCTCGGCGATGTCGAGCAGCCGCTGGGAGCCGACGTTCGCCGGGCGCCCTGTGGTGCGGTAGTGGCGGAGCAGTTCGGTGTTGCGGGCCTGGTCCTTGAGGACGCCGAGGGTGCGGTGCGCCTTCTCCCAGGCGAGTTCCTCGGTGGGTGCGATGATCGGGCGGAACGACACCCAGATCCGGGGGTGCGGGCGGCCGGCCGCGTCGGCGACCGCGTTGACGGCGGCGATCTGCTCGGCCGTCTCCTTCAGCGGCTCGCCCCACAGCCCGAAGATGTCGCCCTGCTGCCCGCCGACCCGGTAGGCGTCCTGGGAGGAGCCGCCGACGGAGATCGGAACCAGGCCGTGCACCGGCTTCACGTCGGAGTGGTAGCCCTCGAAGGTGAAGTACTTGCCGTGGTGCGAGACCGGGCCGTCGGCCTGCCAGACCTTCCTGAGGATCTGGATGTACTCGTCCGAACGCTCGTACCGCTCGGTCTTGTTGAGGTAGTCGCCCTCGCGGTGCTGCTCCTCGTCACTGCCGCCGGAGATGATGTGGAGCGTGAGCCGGCCGTCGCTGATCCGGTCCAGGGTGGCCAGGGCGCGGGCCGCGTGGGTCGGGAAGATCACGCCGGGGCGGTGGGCGAGGATCGGGCGGACGCGTTCGGTGTGGGTGGCGACGAACTGGGCGACCTGGAAGGCGTCCGGGGAGGCCGAGTGGTAGGCGACCAGGGTGTGGTCGAAGCCGCCGTCGTCCAGGGCGCGGGCGTACCTGCGCAGGTGGTCGACGTCGAGGCCGGTACGGCTGGCGGCGGCGGGCCCGGAGGCTCCGGAGTCGGTGTGGACGGCGCTGATGAACTCGACGGGCATGGTGGACTCCTGTGTCGTAACAGTCACTTGAGGAGAGAGGTGTCGGCGGACTTCGCCACGTCGACGTTCGGGTCGAGGACGCCGATGCCGTTCATGAGGTCGGCGACGCCCTGCACGGTCGTGTTCACGTCGGAGGTGACCGGCAGGACCTGGCTGTACGCGGCGGAGGCGAGGGTCCTGGCGACGGACGCGTCGGCGCCGTTGCGCTGCTCGATGGCCTTCGCGTACGCGTCCTGGTGCGTGCTGGTCCATTTCAGGGCCGTACCGAGCCGCTTGAGGAAGTCGGACAGCGCGGCCTTCTTCGAGGTGTCGGCGAGTGCCTTGTCCGAGGCGTTGACGAAGCCGACGCCGCTGACCCGGCCGTCCGCCCCGTCGACGAGCAGCCTGCCGCCCTGCTCCAGGCCGACGGCCTGGTAGACACCGAAGGTGGCCCAGATCTTGACCTTCCCGGAGGCGAAGGCGGCCTGCGCGTCGGTCGGCAGCAGGTACTGCACCTGGACGTCCTTGTAGCTGAGCCCGTTCTGCTTGAGGACGTTGGCCAGCAGGTACTCCGAGACGCTGCCCCTGGCCGAGGAGACGACCACCTTCTGGCCCTTGAGGTCCTTGACGCTGTCGATGCCGGAGTCCTTGCGGACGACGATGCCGACGTGCGTGCCGTCGTTCTTGAGGGCGGCGACGTTCTTGATCTTCACCCCGCCGCTGAGCGCCTGCAGGGCGGGCAGGTCGGCGGAGTACCCGGTGTCGGCGGCGCCCGCCTGCACGGCCTGGTAGAGCGGGGCCGCGCCCTCGAACTCGGCCCACTTCACCTTGTACTTGGCGCCCTTGAGGACGTCGGAGGCGGCGACGATGGTCTGGAGGGTCTTGGCCTGGTCGCCGATGGTGAGGGTGACCTGCCGGCCGGCGGAGGTGTCCGCCGAGGAGTCGGCGCCGCAGGCGCTCAGCGCCAGCAGGGCGGTCATGCTCAGGGTGGCGGCGGCGATTCTGCGGATCACGACGGGGTTCCTTCCAGGGTGCGGGTCACGCCGAGCCAGGTCAGCAGGCGGGCGCGCAGGGTCACGAACTCGGGGGTGGTCAGGTCGCGGGGGCGGGGCAGGTCGACGGTGAGTTCGTGGGCGATCCGGCCGTCGTCCATGACCAGCACCCGGTCGGCGAGCAGCAGGGCCTCCTCCACGTCATGGGTGACCAGCAGGACCGCGCAGCCGTGCGACTGCCAGAGCTCGGCGACGAGCTGCTGGACCTTGCCCCGGGTGAGGGCGTCGAGGGCGCCGAACGGCTCGTCCAGGAGCAGCAGTTCGGGCTCCCGGACCAGGGCACGGGCCAGCGAGACGCGCTGGGCCTGGCCGCCGGAGAGGGTCTTCGGCCACACCCCGGCGCGGTCGGCGATGCCCACCTCGTCCAGTGCCTTCGCGGCGAGCGCCCGGTCGGGGCGGCCCGGCAGGCCGAGGACGACGTTGCGCCACACCTTCAGCCAGGGCAGCAGCCGCGGCGACTGGAACGCGGCACTGCGCCGCACGGGCACGGTCACCTCGCCGCCGATCTCTTCGTCGAGGCCGGCGAGGATCCGCAGCAGCGTCGACTTGCCGCAGCCGCTGTGCCCGAGCAGGGCCACGAACTCGCCCTGCTGGATGTCGAGATCGAGGTCGTGCAGGACCGTGTTGCCGTCGAAGGCCCGCGAAAGCCCTCTGATCTCCACGCTGTTGCTCATCGTCACGCCTCGCCCTCGAAGTTGGCCCGCCAGGTCAGCAGCCGGCGCGACAGGATCCGTACGGCGAAGTCGCAGACCAGCCCGAGCAGGGCGTAGACGACGAGGCACAGCACGATCACGTCCGTGCGGAAGTACTGCTGGGCGTTGCTCATCAGATAGCCGAGGCCCGCGTCCGCGTTGATCTGTTCGGCGAAGACCAGCGCCAGCCAGGCCGTCGACAGGGCGTACCGGAGCCCCACGAGGGCGCCGGGCAGGGCGCTCGGCAGGATCACGTACGTGATGAGGCCGAGCCGTCCGAGGCCCATCATGCGGGCGGCCTCGACGAGTTGGGCGTCGGTGGAGCGGATGCCGCCGTAGATGTTGAAGTACAGGGGGTAGGTCACGCCGAGTGCGACCAGGGCGATCTTCGGGGTCTCCTCGATGCCGAACCAGACGATGAACAGCGGGATCAGACCCACCCACGGGATCGCCCGGAACATGCCCATCGAGGAGTCGATGACGTCCTCGCCGAGCCGGAACAGCCCGGCCAGGAGGGAGAGGACGAGGGCGACCGTGGCGCCGATGAGGAAGCCGATGGCGGCCCGGCGGCCCGACGCGGCGATGGCTCGGGGCAGTTCGCCGTCCTTGGTCAGGTCGACGGCCTGCTTGATCACGTCGACCGGTGAGGCGAGCACGGACTCCGGGAGGACGCCGGTGGCCGAGGCCAGGAACCAGAGCAGGACCAGGCCGACCGGTCCGGCGGCGCGGCGCACGGAACGGGGCACGCCCGTGCGGCGGCCGCCCGGTTTGGCGGTGCCGCGGATCGTGACGCGCCCGGCCGCAGGGGCCGCCTGCTCGGCGGGCGGCGCGGCACGCAGCGATTCGGTCGTCATGAGGAGCCCCTCAGAACGGAGACCGGCCCGGACGGCAGCGGTCCGGTCGCGGCCGGGCGGTCCGGGTCGGCGGACCAGGCGGACCAGGAGCCGGGGAACAGGACCGCCTCGAACCCGGCGATCTCCAGCGCGGCGATCTGGTGGGCGGCGGTGACCCCGGAGCCGCAGTAGACGCCGATGCGCGTGGCCGCCCCCGCGCCCGCCTTCTCGAACCGCTCGCGCAGCGCGCCGGCCGGCCGGAAGGTGCCGTCGGCCGCGAGGTTCTCGCCGGTCGGCGCGGACACCGCGCCCGGGATGTGCCCCGCCCTCGGGTCCACCGGCTCCATCTCGCCCCGGTACCGCTCACCGGCACGCCCGTCCAGCAGCAGCCCGGTGGCGGCGAGTTCGGCGGCACCGTCGGCGTCCGTCACGGGCAGCGCACCGGCCCGGAGTACGACGTCTCCGGTCGCCGGAGCGGCGGGGATCCCGGTCTCCAGCGGCAGTCCGGCCGCCCGCCAGGCGCCCAGAGCCCCGTCGAGGAGCGTGACGTCGGCGATCCCCGCGTACCGCAGCAGCCACCAGGCCCGTGCGGCCGCCGTGTTGCCCAGGTCGTCGTGGACCACGACGGGCCGGCCCTGCCGGACACCCCAGCGTCGTGCCGCCGCCTGCAACGCGGCGAGGTCGGGCAGCGGGTGCCGGCCGCCCTGCGGCGAAGGCGGCGCGGCCAGCTCGGTGTCGAGGTCGACGTACACCGCGCCCGGGATGTGGCCCTCGGCGTAGTGGTCGCGGCCGTGCGGGTCGCCCAGCGCCCAGCGGACGTCCAGCACGGCGGGTGGCCGGCCGGAGTCGAGCAGCTCGCGCAGTTCGGCGACGGTGGTCGTGACCGGGCGGCTCACGCGAGGCCCTCCGCGATCAGGGGCAGCTCGGGCGAGAGCCGCAGCCGTTCCAGGAACAGCACGACGGTGGCGGCGGCCGTGCGGTGCAGGGCGTCGTTGAGGACGTCGTGGCGGCCGCCGGCGAACTCCACCAGGTGCGCCGGGGAACCTGCGTAGGCCGCGCGGGCCGCCGCCAGGGGGCTGACCACGTCGTCCTTGCCGTGCAGGGCCAGCACCGGCACCCGTACCCGGTCCCAGGGCAGGTCAAAAAGGTCGGGGGTCTCGTCCAGGGCCCCGCGCCGGACGGCGGGATCACCGGTCAGCCGGCCCTGGTGGGTGGGGCAGCCGGTGCGCGCCTCGATCTCCGTCTCCCAGCCGCCCGCCGTCCAGGGCCCGGTGGGCAGTCCGGCCAGGATCAGGGCGTCGACGCCGGGGGCCGGTTCGGCGGCCAGCTGTACGGCGTACCGGGCGCCGGTGTCCGAGCCGACCAGCACCTTGGGGCCGGGCAGTGACTCGTCGGCGAGCAGTTTGGCGGCCTCGTCGAGGACCGCCGGATCGGCGACCGGGTCGCCGAGGGCGCGGACACGGTAGGCGTCGAAGGCGAGCCGGCGGCCGAACCGCTCGTACACACCGCCGTGTTCGCCGCGGCCGGCCAGCACGATCAGCGTGCCGCGTGCGGCGAGGCCTTCGGGTTCGTCCCAGGAGAAGGGCATGAGGGGGCAACTCCCGTTCCGGAGCAGGGGAAAAGAAGGGGAAAAGAAGGGGCAGAGAAGGGGCAGAGAAGGGGCAGAAAGGGCAAGGGAGGGGAAGAGAGGCGGCCGTCACCGGCGCGTGTCAGCCACGCGGCAGACTTGGTGGGGGCAGCGGGAAGACGCGCGTACGCGCGGGTGATTCAGCGACAGCGGGCGCTGCACGCCACGCCGAAGTCGATGACTCGGCGCTGCGTCAGAAGGGCAGCCGTGGCGGTCGCGTACATGCGTCCATCATGACCGGCGGCGACCGGACGCGTCCAACGATGATTCCGCATCGAAACCGATCAGGGATCGCGATCGGTTGGGTGACCAGCTACCGTCACCGGTATGTCCCGCCCCGTCCTTGACATCGTGGCCCTGCGCAGCCTGACCGCGGTGGCCGACTGCGGCGGCTTCCACCGTGCCGCCCGCGCGCTCGCCCTCAGCCAGTCGGCGGTGAGCCAGCATGTGCGCAGACTGGAGAAGACGCTGGGGCACCCGGTGGTCGAACGCGAGGGGCGCGGCACCCGTTTCACGCCCGCGGGGCGCCTGCTGCTGGAACAGGCCCGGCGGATCCTCGCCGTCCACGACGAGGCCGTGCGCGTGCTGCTCGACACGGACGGCGACACCGTCACCATCGGCTCCACCGAGCACGCGGCCGACCAGTTCCTGCCGCGCCTGACCGCCGCCGTCCAGGAGGTGCGGCCCGGCTGCCGGGTCCGCTACCGCATCGACCGCTCCGCGCGGCTGGTGGAGGCGGTCGAGCGGGGCAGTGTCGACGTGGCGGTGTACGTCACCGAGGCCGCCGCCACCGAGGGCACGCCCGTCGGCGGACTCCCGCTCTCCTGGCACGCCACCCCCGGCTGGCAGCGGCCCGACGCACCCTCCCCCGTCCCGCTGGTCGCCATCGAGGAGCCCTGTGCCATCCGCCACCGGGCCATCGCCACCCTCGCCGCACACGGCGTCTCCGCCACGGTCGTCGGCGACGCCGGCTATCTCGCGGGCGTCCTCGACATCGCCCGCACCGGCCAGGGCGTCGCGCTCATCGCCGCGGTCGGCGCGGCCCCGGACGGCCTGACCCGGTACGGCGGCCTGCCCGCCGTCACCCCCATCCCGATGAGCGCCCTCGCCCGCCCCGGCGCCGACCCCATGACCGTACGGGCCGCGTTCGCCGCCGCACGCGACCTGCTCGGCGGAGGCGGGCCGGATACGGCCCCGGGTGTCACGGGGAGTGGATAGCGCGGCGGTGCCGGGCGAGGACGGCCTCGCGCAGGGCGCCCAGGGCCAGGGCCTGGAGCAGCGCCGATACGACGATCATGCCGACGAAGAACCAGTTCGGGGCGTCCGTGCCCCAGGCCGTCCTGCCGAGCGCCGAGACGAGCGGGAAGGCGGGGAAGGTGACCAGGGGCGCCCACAGCCAGGCGTAGTCCGTACCGGGGCCCGCCCCCTGGAGGGAGCCGACGGTGTCCTTGGCGATGACCACGGCGACCAGGCCGAGGTAGGCCGCCGAGAGGCGGTTGGCGCACATCAGGCGGACCAGTCGGGCCAGTCGGACCAGGGTGCGGGCAGGGCCGGATTCCATCGTCGTCTCCCCCGGGGGCCGGTCGTCGTTTCCTCTCCCCTCCTGCATGGTCGGGGCAGGACGGTCCCCCGGTCCTGAGTATCCGTACTCAGTTGACCGAACGAATTCCCGTAATCCGGTCAGGAGTTCGCCGCCAGCGCCAGCCCGTACAGCTTCTCCAGGCGCTCCCGCGACTCCTCGTCCGCCGGGACGTACGCGACCATCCGCGCCCCGGACCCCGGGTTCAGCCACAGGTCCGTGTGGTCCATGGTGAGAAGCCCGACGTGCTGGTTGAGGAACTGTTTGGTCCTGGTGTTGGGCAGGCCCATCACCTCGTACCGCTCCCAGTTCTCGCAGAACTCGGGGGACTCGGCCGTCAACCGCTTGACCAGCATCTTCCAGGCCGGCTCGGCGAGGTGGCCGGCCATGGCGGCGCGGAGCTTCGCGGCCATCAGACGGCGGGTCTCCTCCAGGTGCACGACAGAGCGGCGCCAGTCCGGGTTGGTGTAGACGAGGACGATGCAGTTGCGGTCCTCGGGCGGGATCGCGTCGAGGTCGCACATCAGGCGGGCGTAGGTGCGGTTGTAGGCGAGGATGTCGTAACGGCTGTTCTGGATGCAGGCCGGGATGGGCTCAAGCGCGTGCAGCATCTCCTGCAGCGCCGGGGTGACGCCCGTACAGCTCGCGGCCGGGGTCGGGTCGACGGCGGCGGCCAGCTGGAAGAGGTGGGCGCGCTCGCTCGCGTCGAGCAGGAGGGTGCGGGCGAGGGCGTCCAGGACCTGGACGGAGACCTGGATGTCCCGGGCCTGTTCGAGCCAGGTGTACCAGGTGACGCCGACCGCGGAGAGCTGCGCGACCTCCTCGCGGCGCAGGCCTGGTGTGCGCCGGCGGGTACCGTGCGGCAGGCCCACCTGTTCCGGGGCGATCCGCTCGCGGCGGCTGCGCAGGAACGCGGCCAGTTCGCTGCGCCGGATGCCCGCACTCCGTACCACCGGGGCCACCGGGGCCGCCGTCTCGTGCGCCATGGTCGTCATGCCTCCAGCCTGCCGCGGACCGCATCCTGTTTCCAGGTACTTCTTCTACCAGGATAAGAAGACTCTGGTACCAGTCTGAGTGACACAGCAGGCTCAGGACCATGACCGAAACCGTCACCACTCCGGCCGTACGGTCCCCGTCCGCGCCACCCGCGCTCGGCGGCCTTGGACTGTTCACCGTCCTGCTGGCCGCGGCCCTGCCCCTCGTCGACTTCTTCATCGTCAACGTCGCCCTGCCCACCATCGGCACCGATCTGCACGCCGGCGAGGCGGTCCTGGAACTCGTCGTCGCCGGATACGGCGTCGCCTACGCCGTGCTGCTCGTGCTCGGCGGCCGGCTCGGCGACCTGTTCGGGCGCCGCCGGCTCTTCCTCGCCGGCATGGCCGCCTTCGGCCTGACCTCGCTGGCCTGCGGGCTCGCGCCCGGCGCCTGGTCGCTGGTGGCCGCCCGGGTCGTCCAGGGCGCCGCGGCCGCCGCGATGCTCCCGCAGGTCCTCGCCACCATCCAGGCCGCCACCAGCGGCGGCCGCCGGGCCAAGGCCATGAGCCTGTACGGCGCCACCGCCGGCCTCTCGATGGTCGCCGGGCAGATACTCGGCGGGGTGCTGGTCGCCGCCGACATCGCGGGCACCGGCTGGCGCGCCGTGTTCCTCGTCAACGTGCCGGTCGTGGTCGCCGGGCTGGTGCTCGGCGCGCGGTTCGTGCCGGAGACACGGTCGCAGAAGCCCGAACCCGTCGACGGACCCGGCACCGTCCTGCTCGCCCTCTCCCTGCTCACCCTCCTCGCCCCGCTCACCGAGGGCCGGGCGGCGGGCTGGCCGCTGTGGACCTGGCTGTCGCTGGCCGCGTTCCCGGGGGTGGCCTCCGCGTTCTACGCCGTGGAGCGCCGCGCCGACCGGGCCGGCCGTACGCCGCTGGTCCCGCCGAGCCTGTTCGCACTCGCCTCGCTGCGCCGCGGGCTGGTGATGATGGTGCCGTTCTCCATCGGCTTCAGCGGGTTCATGTTCGTGATCGCCGTGGCCCTGCAGAGCGGGGAACACCTGGACCCGGTCCCGGCGGGGCTGGCGCTCGCGCCGATGGCCGTCGCCTTCCTGTTCGTGTCGCTGGCCGGGCCACGGCTGATCGCCCGGTACGGCAGCCGGGTGGTGACGGCGGGCTCGGTGATCCAGGGGATCGGCATCGCCCTCATCACGCTGGCCGCCTGGCGGGACTGGCCGCACCTGGACTTCGCCGGGCTGCTCCCCGGGGTCGCGGTCGCCGGGGCCGGTCAGGCCCTCCAACTCCCCAACGTGCTACGGCTGGTGATGTCGGAGGTGCCGGCCGCGCGGGCCGGCGTCGGCAGCGGGGTGATGGTCACCACCCAGCAGTCCGCCCTGGCCCTGGGCGTGGCCACCCTGGGGACCCTGTTCCTCTCCCTGGTCCCGCACCAGGGCGCCCGGGACGCCCTGGTCATCACGCTGCTGGTGCAGCTGGGCCTGGTGGTGCTGACCGGACTGCTCAGCCTGCGGCTGCCGCGGACGGTCGGCTGAGCGGACCTCAGCCCGCGGGACCGCCCAGTTCGAACCACACGTTCTTGCCGGTCCCCAGCCGGGTGGTGCCCCAGCGCCGGGCCAGCCGGTTCACCAGGAACAGTCCCCGCCCGTGCTCCTCCTCGGGCGACGCACGGCGCAGCCTGGGCAGTTGCGGCACGTCGTCGCCGACCTCGCAGCGCAGCACCTCGGTGCGCAGCAGCCGCAGGCTGATCGGGCGGGAGGCGTGCCGTACGGCGTTGGTGACGATCTCGCTGACCAACAGCTCGGCGGTGTCGGTGAGTTCCTCCAGGCCCCAGTCGGCCAGGGCCTGCCGGGTCAGCCGGCGGGCCCGGCCGGGGCTGCCGACCTCCGGATCGAAGGTCCAGTAGGCCACGTCGCTCGGCGCGATGCCGTCGAAGCGGGCGGCGAGCAGCGCGATGTCGTCGTCCCGGTCGCCCGGCCCGAGCATGTCGAGGACCTCGTCGCACAGCGCCTCCAGCGGGGGCGGCCGGTCGGGGCCGGTCAACTGGGCGGTGGCGGCGAGCCGTTCGCGCAGCTGCTCGATGCCGGTCCACACGTCACGCAGCCGGGACTCGACCAGGCCGTCGGTGTACAGGAGCAGGGTCGCCCCGGCGGGGGCGTCCAGCTCGACCGCCTCGAAGTCGATGCCGCCGACGCCGATCGGGGCGCCGGGCGGCACCGCGAGGACCTCCGTCTTGCCGCCGGGGTGCAGCAGGATCGGCGGCGGATGGCCGGCGTTGGCGACGGTCATGCGGTGCGAGACCGGGTCGTAGACGACGTACAGGCAGGTCGCCATCCGGTCGGTGCCCAGCCGCTGGGCCTGCTCGTCGAGGTGGTGGAGCACCTCCTGCGGGGGCAGGTCGAGGCCGGCCAGGGTGAGCGCGGTGGTGCGCAGCTGGCCCATGACGGCGGCCGAGGTCATGGAGTGCCCCATGACGTCGCCGACGACGAGGGCCACCCGGCTGCCGGGCAGCGGGATCGCGTCGTACCAGTCGCCGCCGACACGCGCGGTCTCGGCGGCGGGGAGATAGCGGACGGCCAGCCGGACGCCGGTGGGCCGGGGCAGGGAATGCGGCAGCATCGCGCGCTGCAGCCGGTCGGCGATGAAGGCCTCGCGGCTGTACAGCACCGCCTTGTCGACGCCGAGCGCGGTGTGGGTGGCCAGCTGGGCGGCGACCAGGAGGTCGGCGGGCTCGAACGCCGGGCGTTCCGGGCGGCGCAGGAAGACCACCGCGCCGGTGACCCGGCGGCGGCCGCGCAGCGGGGCGAGGATCGCGTGCGTACCGGCCCAGCCGTTCAACGCGCTGTCCTCGCCGACGAGTTCGCTCAGCGCGACCCGGGTGGCCGGGTCGTCGGCGAACACCGGCCGGACCCCGCGCAGCACCTCGGCGAGCGCGCCGCCGGGCACCACCTCGCTCCAGTCGGCCGCGTCCAGGTCGCCCTGCTCGTCGTTCACGGTCTCCGCGGGCCAGACCAGGCCCTCGGCTCCGGGGCCCTTGATCCGGTCGGTGCGGCGCAGCCGCAGCACGGCGGGGCCGGCGGGGCGTTCGTCGCCGACCGGCAGCGGGTCGCGCAGATAGACGAGGGCCGCGTCCGAGTAGGTCGGTACGGCGGCCCGGCACAGGCCGAGCACGATCTCGTCGGTGTCGAAGCCGCGGGCGATCCGGCGGGTGGCGGCGCCGACGTAGCGCAGCCGGTCCTCGTCCGGGGCCTTGGGCATGGCGGCGGGCCGGGCCTGCGGGGCGCCGGTGTCCTCGCTCACGCCGAGCGCGGCCTGTGCGGCCAGCGCGTCGGCCAGGGCGATGTCGTCCACCACGAAGTCCTCCCGGTCGATGCGCCGCAGGAACACCGCCACGCCCACGACGGCGTCGGGCGCGCGCAGCGGGGCGAGCAGGACCCTGTTCCCCTGCGGGAGGCGGGAAGCGGTCCCCAGCAGCTCACGGAGTGCCTCCTCGACGTCGTCCGGACCTCTGCCGCGCGCCGCGCCGCACCGCAGGAACCCGGCCAGCACGCCGTCGGACGGCACGGGAGCGACGGCCGGGGGCGTGCCGCCCATCAGACCGCCGAGTTCGGCCGACACTCCGTCCAGCCGCAGGCGCAACGGGCCGTCCGGGTCCCGCCGTTGCTCGGCGAGGTAGACGAACACTCCGTCCGCCAGGTCCGGGACGGTCGACAGGCACAGCTCCCTGACGACCTGGGCCGCGCCCTCGGCGCGAGCGATCCGGCGGCCGGAGACGGCCAGGAAACGTTGAGGATCCGGCAGCATCGCCTCTCCGTGCCGGTGGCCGCTTCAGCTAAGGTCGCTCTCATCTTGAGCCTTGGTCAATGCCGTGTCCAGGGTTTCCGCCGGTACACCAAGTCGGGCTCGTGGTCCGAGGGTTGGTCCGGCGGCCCGGATCCGCACCGGGTACCGCCTGTCCAGCGGCAGGAACCCGGCGGGCCGGACACGGCTTGGCCAACTCGCTGTGAAGAAATCCCTGTTGATGTTGGTCATGCTGCACACTCCTCCCGTCGACACGTGCCGAACGGCAGATCGGGCACCGACTCGGAGGCGTCATGTCACAGATCGACTCGAGCAAGGTCAGCCGCTGGGACCAGCACGGGCGCGAACACACGGTGCGGGTGCAGCGCACCGGCATCCAGCGCACGATCAGGTGTGACACCTGCGGCTGGCGGCAGAGCGCGCAGTTCCTGCCCTGGCTGAAGGCGGAGGAGCATCTGGCCGAGGCCCACCAGGCCACCGTGGACCCGGCGGGAGCCGAGCCCTCCCGATGAGTTTCCGTCGGCGTGGCAGTCGTACACACGACCGCACCCGACGGAAGGACGACCGATGACCGTGTCCCCGCTCCACGCCACCCTGCGCCGTCATGTCGAGGACGGAACGGTCCCCGGGGCCGTCGGGCTGGTCGCCCGGGGTGCCGACGTCGAGGTCGTGACCGTCGGGGACCTGGATGCCGAGGGGTCCGCGCCGATGACCCGGGAGTCGATCTTCCGGATCGCGTCGATCACCAAGCCGGTCACCGCGGCGGCGGTGCTGATGCTGGTGGACGAGGGCCGGATCGGGCTCGACGACCCGGTGGCCGAGTGGCTCCCGGAGTTGGCGAAGCCGGTGGTGGTCCGGACGCCCGCGAGCCCCGTCGACGACGTCGTGCCGGCGGGCCGCCCGGTCACCGTGGAGGACCTGCTCAGCTTCCGCGCCGGCTGGGGCCTTCCCGACGACTTCGCGCTGCCCGCCGCGCGGGCCCTGTTCGCGGTGCAGGATCACAGCCGCCCCTTCCAGGACTGGCCGGACCCGGACACCTGGCTGGGGCAGCTCGCCCAGGTGCCGATGCTGCACCAGCCGGGCGAGGCCTGGCTGTACGGCACCTCGTCCGCCCTCCAGGGCATCCTGGTCGCCCGGGTGTCGGGCCGTCCCCTCCCCGACTTCCTGGCGGAGCGGATCTTCGCGCCGCTGGGCATGCGGGACACGGGCTTCGAGGTGCCGGCGTCGAAGCGGGACCGCCTCACGTCGTCCTACGCCCCCGCCGAGGGCGGCACCCTGCGCCTGACGGACACTCCGGACGGCGACTTCAGCCGCCTGCCGCGCTTCCCCTCGGGTGGTGGGGGCCTGGTCTCCACGGCCGACGACTGGCTGGCGTTCGCCCGGCTGCTGCTGAACGCGGGCGCCGCCCCGGACGGCCGCCGGCTCCTGTCCGCCACCTCGGTCAGCCGGATGACCACCAACCATCTGACGGCGGCCCAGCGCGAGCGCGCCACCCTCTTCCTGGAGGGCCAGGGCTGGGGTTACGGCGGCCAGGTCGACGTCACCCCGGCCGGCCCCTGGAACGTCCCCGGCCGCTACGGCTGGGTCGGCGGCACCGGCACCGCCGCGCACCTGGTCCCCGCCACCGGCACGGTCACGGTCCTGCTGACCCAGGTGGCCATGACGGGCCCGACGCCGACCCCGCTGATGCGCGACTTCTGGCGGGTCACCGCCTAGGGCCCCGTCAGACGGGCCCTAGCCCTTCGGTTACTGCATTCGGGTGACAGCGCGGGTAAGAATCGCGAGGTCAGCGCACATATCGCCACCTGCGGACTTTACCGGAGCATGGGGCCGCCCCCACCGCTTGCCGACTCTCCTGGGTCGCCGTCGCACGCGGCCCGGCCAAGCCTTGAGGAGTCCCCCGTCCTCGTCGACAGGAGCTCTGCCATGCACCGCATCCACCGCCCGGTGTCCCGGGCCCTCGCCGCCGGCGCCCTCTCCCTGGCCCTGCTGTCCGCCGGTACCGCCGGCGCCTTCGCCTCGGAGGCCAGGCCGACCCCCGCGCCCAGCAGCCCCAGGCCGAAGCCGAGCCCGTCCATGTCCGCCATGGGCTCGATCACGATCAAGGCGAGCAAGACCTCGGTCAAGGCCGGCGACCCGGTGACCTTCACCGGCCGCACCCAGGGCCTGAAGATCGGCACGCCGCTGGTGCTCCAGCACCAGAACCACGGCAAGTGGATCCCGCTCAGGGCGAGCGTCAAGGTCAAGAACGGCAGCGCCTACTCGCTGACCGCGAAGATCAACACCAAGGGCACCGAGCATCTGCGGATCGCGGCCGGCCGGACCCACTCCCCCACGGTCACCGTCAAGGTGAACTGAGGCCGCGCAGCAGCAGGTCCACCAGCGAGGCGAAGTCCGCCTCGGCCTCCGGCCGCACCCACTCGCGCGCGTAGCCCGGGTCGTGGAAGCGGCCGGTGGCCTGGAAGACGACCCGGGCCGCCGCGGCGGGGTCGGACACGGTGAAGGCTCCCGTGCCGGCCCCGTCCCGGAGGATGTCGGTGAGCTGCCCGGTCAGGTCGTCGATGTGCTCGGTGACGGCCGGGCCGTTCTCGTCGACCAGCACCATGTAGGTGGCGAACAGCTCCGGGTCGTCGCCCGCCTTGCGGCGCTTGGCGTCGAAGAGCGCCCACAGCCAGTCGCGCAGCCGCTCCTGCGGAGCGCGGTCCTCGGCCACGATGACGGACAGCACCAGCGAGGTGCGGTCCAGCCACCGCTTGGTCACCGCCTCGCGCAGCGCCGCCTTGGTCCGGAAGTGCCGGTAGACACTGCCGTGGCTGACGCCGAGCGCACGGGCCACGTCCACCACGGTGGCCTTGGCCGGGCCGTGCCGGCGCAGGACCTCCTCGGTCGCCTGAAGGATGCGCTCGGCAGTGAGGGTCGGGGGCGGGGAGGTGGCTGCCATGACCTAGACGGTACCCAAAGCCGTCGTCAGTGCTCGGTGCCGAGGTGGGACATCTGCGCGGCCGGGTAGCGGGTGCCCGCCGCCGCGTCCGCCGGTACGGCCGCCTCGATCGCCGCCAGGTCGGCCGCGTCCAGGGTGACGTCCAGCGCCCCGAGGGATTCGGCGAGCCGCTCACGGGTGCGGGCGCCGACCAGCGGCACGATGTCGTCGCCCCGCGAGAGCACCCAGCCGATCGCGATCTGCGCGACGGTCACGCCCTTCTCCTCGGCGATCTTGCGCAGCGCCTCGACGAGGTCGAGGTTGTGCCGGAGGTTCTCGCCCTGGAAGCGGGGCGAGAAGGCCCGGAAGTCGCCCGCGCCGAGCTGCCGGTCACGGGTGAAGTGGCCGGAGATCAGGCCCCGGGACAGCACGCCGTACGCGGTGATGCCGATACCCAGCTCACGGGTGGTGGGCAGGATCTCCCGCTCGATGTCGCGGGTGATGATCGCGTACTCGATCTGCAGGTCGGAGATGGGCGCGGTGGCGGCGGCCCGGCGGATGTTGTCCACGGAGGCCTCGCTGAGGCCGATGTGCCGGACGTATCCCTGCTCGACCAGTTCGGCGATCGCGCCGACCGTCTCCTCGATCGGCACGTCCGGATCGACGCGGGCGATCCGGTAGACGTCGATGTGGTCGACGCCGAGGCGCTGGAGGGAGTAGGCGGCGAAGTTCTTCACGGCCTGCGGGCGGCCGTCGTAGGCGTTCCAGCCGCCGGCCGGGTCGCGCAGGGCGCCGAACTTGACGCTGGTCAGGGCCTTTTCACGGAGGGCGGCGGGGGCGGTGCGCAGGGCCTCGCCGATCAGCATCTCGTTGTGGCCCATGGCGTAGAAGTCGCCGGTGTCGAGCAGGGTCACGCCGGCGTCGAGGGCGGCGTGGACGGTGGCGATCGACTCGGCGCGGTCGGCCTCGCCGTACAGCGCGGACATGCCCATGCAGCCGAGGCCGAGGGCAAAGACCCGGGGGCCGGTGGATCCGAGGGTTCGGGTGTGCGTCGTCATGGTTCCACCCTGGCATGACAGCTGACAGATTTCAATATCTGTCATTCCATGGCGGAGGCAAGAATGGTCCAGACCTATTGACGGGAGGTCTGGACCACGAGCATTGTCATGACTACGACACCCGTGCGCCCCACCCCGACCCCACCGGGAGGCCCCGCATGATCCGCCGCGCCCTCGCCCTGCTCGCCGCAGCGCTCGCGACCGCGACACTCACCCAACTCCCCGCCGCCGCGCCCGCCTCCGCCGCCGACACCTGCGCGGTGAAGTCGAGGCCGACCGGAAAGGTCCTGCAGGGCTACTGGGAGAACTGGGACGGCTCCGCCAACGGCGTCCACCCGCCCTTCGGCTGGACCCCGATCACCGACTCCCGGATCGCCACCCACGGTTACAACGTGATCAACGCGGCGTTCCCCGTGATCCGTTCCGACGGAACAGCCCTCTGGGAGGACGGCATGGACGCGGGCGTGAAGGTGGCGACGCCCGCGGAGATGTGCGCGGCGAAGGCCGCCGGCCAGACCATCCTGCTGTCGATCGGCGGCGCGGCCGCCGGCATCGACCTCAGCTCCTCCACCGTGGCCGACAGGTTCGTCGCGACGATCGTCCCGATCCTCAAGAAGTACAACTTCGACGGCATCGACATCGACATCGAGACCGGCCTGGTGGGCAGCGGGTCGATCACCCAGCTCTCCACGTCGCAGGCCAACCTGGTCCGCATCATCGACGGGGTCCTCGCCCAGATGCCGGCGGGCTTCGGCCTGACGATGGCCCCGGAGACGGCGTACGTCACCGGCGGCAGCATCACCTACGGCTCGATCTGGGGCGCCTACCTGCCGATCGTCAAGAAGTACGCCGACAACGGCCGGCTGTGGTGGCTCAACATGCAGTACTACAACGGCAGCATGTACGGCTGCTCCGGCGACTCCTACTCGGCGGGCACGGTGGCCGGCTTCACCGCCCAGACCGACTGCCTCAACAAGGGCCTGGTCGTGCAGGGTACGACGATCAAGGTGCCGTACGACAAGCAGGTGCCGGGGCTGCCCGCGCAGTCCGGCGCGGGCGGCGGCTACATGTCACCGAGCCTGGTCGCCCAGGCCTGGAACCACTACGGCACGTCCCTCAAGGGCCTGATGACCTGGTCGGTCAACTGGGACGGCTCGAAGAACTGGACGTTCGGCGACAACGTGAAGGCACTGCAGCACCGCTGACCCCACCGAACCGGCCGAGTCCCCCAACCCGAAACGCCCACCCTCCAGCCGACCGAGTCGGGTGGCGGGTGGGCGCAAAGGCGTAAGGACCCCGGACCTAGCAGCCCAGCAGGCGCCCGGCGAGGTAACCCTCGATCTGGTCCAGCGAGATCCGCTCCTGCTTCATCGAGTCACGCTCCCGGACCGTGACCGCGTTGTCCTCGAGCGTGTCGAAGTCGACGGTCACGCAGTACGGCGTGCCGATCTCGTCCTGGCGACGGTAGCGGCGGCCGATGGCGCCGGCGTCGTCGAACTCGATGTTCCAGTTCTGCCGCAGGGCGGCGGCCAGCCCCTTGGCCTTCGGGGACAGCTCGGGGTTGCGGGACAGCGGCAGGACCGCGACCTTCACCGGCGCCAGGCGGTGGTCCAGGCGCAGCACCGTGCGCTTCTCCAGCTTGCCCTTGGCGTTCGGCGCCTCGTCCTCGACGTAGGCGTCGAGCAGGAACGCCAGCATCGCGCGGCCGACACCGGCCGCGGGCTCGATGACGTACGGCGTCCAGCGCTCCCCGGCCTCCTGGTCGAAGTAGGAGAGGTCCTGGCCGGAGGCCTTGGAGTGGGCACCCAGGTCGTAGTCGGTGCGGTTGGCGACGCCCTCCAGCTCGCCCCACTCGTTGCCGCCGAACTGGAATCGGTACTCGATGTCGGCGGTGCGCTTGGAGTAGTGGGAGAGCTTCTCCTTCGGGTGCTCGTACCACCGCATGTTCTCTTCACGCAGGCCCAGGCCGGTGTACCAGTTCCAGCGCTGCTCCATCCAGTACTCCTGCCACGTCTCGTCCTCGCCCGGCTTGACGAAGAACTCCATCTCCATCTGCTCGAACTCGCGGGTGCGGAAGATGAAGTTGCCGGGCGTGATCTCGTTGCGGAAGGACTTGCCCATCTGCGCGATGCCGAACGGCGGCTTGCGGCGCGAGGTGGTCTGCACCTGGGCGAAGTTGGTGAAGATGCCCTGCGCCGTCTCGGGGCGCAGGTAGGCGACCGAGCCGCTGTCCTGGGTCGGGCCGAGGTGCGTGGAGAGCAGACCCGAGAACTGCTTGGGCTCGGTGAACTGGCCCTTGTTTCCGCAGTTCGGGCAGTTCACGTCCGCCAGGCCGTTCTCCGGGAGGCGGCCGTGCTTGGCCTCGTAGGCCTCCTCCAGGTGGTCGGCGCGGAACCGCTTGTGGCAGGCGGTGCACTCGGTCAGCGGGTCCGTGAAGGTGGCGACATGGCCGGAGGCCACCCAGACCTCGGGGGCCAGGATGACGGACGAGTCGATACCGACCACGTCCTCGCGCGACGTCACCATGTAGCGCCACCACTGGCGCTTCAGGTTCTCCTTCAGCTCGACACCGAGCGGCCCGTAGTCCCAGGCGGCACGCTGTCCGCCGTAGATCTCACTGCACGGGAATACGAAGCCACGGCGCTTGCTCAGGCTGACGATGGTGTCGATCTTGTCGGCGGCCACGGTGCTCTCTTCATTACGACGACGGGCGACGAAGCGAGATGCTTCAGAGCGAATGCTTCAGGTTACCGGCGGGGGCTCCCCCTCGACCAAATCGGTCCCCCATGACGGACAGACCACCCAGGGCTCACCGAGGCCTTTACCGCTGCTTGTTGACAACGGTTTCCATATTTGTTGAAAATGAGTCTCATGAACGTACGACGACGCCTCATACCCACGGCCGCCGCGGCCACCGTCACCGCACTCGGCATCGCGACCCTCTCCGCCTGCGGCGGCGACGCCACGGCGGCCCAGACCGGCAAGTTCGACGTCGTCGCGTCCTTCTACCCGATGGCCTTCCTCGCCGACCGGATAGGCGGGAACCACGTCCACGTCACCAGTCTCACATCACCCGGCCAGGAACCGCACGACCTGGAGATCAGCCCCAAGCAGATCATCGGGATCGAGAAGTCCGACGCGGTCCTCTACCTGAAGAACCTCCAGCCCTCCGTCGACGACGCCGTCGCCCAGTCCTCGGTGGGGACGAAGATCGACGCGGCCTCCCTGACCACGCTGGAGCAGCACGGCAACGAGGCCGGCGGCCACGCTGCCTCCCACGACACCTCGAAGAACGAGGAGCTGTCCGGCCTCGACCCCCACATCTGGCTGGACCCGGTGCGCTACGCCCAGGTCGCCGAAGGGGTCGGCAAGGCCTTCGAGAAGGCCGACCCGGACCACGCGGCCGACTACCGGAAGAACACCGCGACCCTGGTGAAGAAGCTGGACGCGCTCGACACCCAGTTCAAGAACGGGCTCGCGAACACGAGGACCAAGGTCTTCATCACCACCCACGCGGCCTTCGGCTACCTCGCCGAGCGCTACGGCCTGACCGAGGAGGCCGTCAACGGCCTCGACCCGGAGTCGGAGCCGAGCGCGGCCCGCGTGAAGGACCTGGAGACCATGGCCAAGGCCGACGGCGTCAGCACCGTGTTCTACGAGACGCTCGTCAGCGACAAGACCGCGAAGACCATCGCCGCCGACGCCGGACTGAAGACGGACGTCCTCGACCCGATCGAGGGCATCACCGCCAAGTCCCGCGGCAAGGACTACTTCGCGGTCCAGGAAGCCAACCTCAAGGCCCTCCAGACGGCCCTGGGCACCAAGTGAGCGGAGACGAGATGACCACCGGCGAGCCCGTCATATCCCTGCGCGGTGTCACCGCCGAGCTGGGCTCGCGCCCCGTACTGCGTGGCATCGACCTCACCGTGCACCGCGGTGAGGTCGTCGCGCTGCTCGGCGCGAACGGCTCCGGCAAGTCGACCGCGATCCGCACCATCATCGGCCAGGTACCGGCCGGCGACGGCGAGATCACCCTCTTCGGCACCCCGCGCCGCACCTTCCGCGACTGGTCCCGGGTCGGCTACGTCCCACAGCGCACCACCGCCGCGGGCGGGGTCCCCGCCACCGTCACCGAGGTCGTCTCCGCCGGTCTCCTCTCCCGCACCCGCTTCGGCCTCTTCCGCAAGGCCGACCACCAGGCGGTACGGGACGCGCTCGGCCTGGTCGGGATGGCGGACCGGGCCAAGGACAACGTCGAGGCGCTCTCCGGCGGCCAGCACCAGCGGGTGCTGATCGCCCGCGCCCTGGTCGCCCGGCCCGAACTGCTGATCATGGACGAGCCGATGGCGGGCGTCGACCTGGCCAGCCAGGAGATCCTCGCGCGGACGCTGCGCGAGCAGGTCGAGCAGGGCACCACGGTCCTGCTGGTCCTGCACGAACTGGGCCCGCTGGAGCCGCTGATCGACCGCGCGGTCGTGCTGCGCGACGGCTGCGTGCTGCACGACGGCCCGCCGCCGCGCGCGGTCGGCCAGCACGCCCTCCCCGGCCACGACCACGTACACCCCCACGAGCACGCGCCGATCCGCACGGGACTGCTGAGCTGATGGACTTCCTGAACTACGCCTTCATGCAGCGGGCCCTGCTCGCCGCCGTCCTGGTCGGCCTCACCGCCCCCGCCATCGGCATCTACCTGGTCCAGCGCCGCCAGGCCCTGATGGGCGACGGCATCGGGCACGTGGCCATGACCGGCGTCGGCCTCGGCTTCCTGCTCTCGACCTCCCCGGTGTGGATGGCCACGGCCGTCTCCGTGCTCGGCGCGATCCTGATGGAGCTGATCCGCTGGTACGGCAGGACCCGTGGCGACATCGCCCTCGCGATGCTCTTCTACGGCGGGATGGCCGGCGGGGTGATGCTGATCAACCTCGCGCCGGGCGGCTCCAACGCCAACCTGATGTCGTATCTCTTCGGCTCGCTGTCGACGGTCTCGGAGTCGGACGTGACCGCGATCTGCGTGCTCGCCGCCTTCGTCCTGCTGGTCACCCTCGGCCTGCGCCGGCAGCTGTTCGCGGTGAGCCAGGACGAGGAGTTCGCCCGGGTGACGGGTCTGCCGGTGCGGGCGCTGAACCTGCTGACGGCGATCACGGCGGCGGTCACGGTGACGGTCGCGATGCGGGTGGTGGGCCTGCTGCTGGTGTCGGCGCTGATGGTGGTCCCGGTGGCCGCCGCCCAGCAGCTCAGCCGGAGCTTCGCGGCCACGTTCGCGATCGCCGTCGCAATCGGCGTGACGGTGACGATCGGGGGCACGATCACGTCGTACTACCAGTACGTTCCGCCGGGCGCGACCATCGTGCTGCTGACGATCGCCGCGTTCATCGTGCTGAGCCTGCTGGCCGCACCGCTGGCCCGGCGACGCGCCCGCACGGCCGCCGCGCGGCGGCCCGCCGGGGACCCGGCGGAGTGCGCGATTCCGGCCACCAGGGGGGCCGCCGACGAGGTCGGCGTCTGACCGCGCACAGTCCGGGCTGGCACAATGGCCCGGCAGAAGCAGTGATGTGAGGAGGCAACCGGTGACGACCGCTGGACCGCCCGTGAAGGGCCGCTCGACCCGTCAGCGGGCAGCCGTGGCGGCGGCCCTGGACGAGGTCGAGGAGTTCCGCAGCGCGCAGGAACTGCACGACATGCTCAAGCACAAGGGCGACTCGGTGGGCCTCACCACGGTCTACCGCACGCTCCAGAACCTCGCCGACGCCGGCGAGGTGGACGTCCTGCGCACGTCCGAGGGCGAGTCGGTGTACCGCCGCTGCTCCACCGGTGAACACCACCACCACCTGGTCTGCCGCGTGTGCGGCAAGGCGGTGGAGGTGGAGGGGCCCGCCGTCGAGAAGTGGGCGGAGGCGATCGCCGCGGAGCACGGGTACGTGAATGTGGCGCACACCGTGGAGATCTTTGGTACGTGCGCGGACTGTGCGGAGTGCGCCGCGGGTTGAGCCGTTCGTTTCGGCCGCGGGTGGGTGGGGGCTGGGCGCGCCCACACGGCGGAGCCGCAGATTGATACAGCCCCGCGCCCCTCACGGGGCTCGTTGGCCGTGGGTAGTCGTGCCGCTGGGGCGATGGGGGTCCCCCCGCTCGAGCGAAGCCGAGAGTGGGGGAGGGTGGGCGCTGGGGGTACCCCCTCCGGGGGAGGCACCCTGCAAGCGCCGGTAAGCGTCGCCGCCCGTCCCCACCCCGGTCAGTCCCTGCCGAAGCAGCGCTCCAGTTCGTTCAGGTCGTAGAACTTGCTGTTCTTCTTGATGGGCGGTGGCGAAGACCGTACCGCTGTCGACCGCGCGGCCCTGGCCCGAGCTGACGACGTCGATCTTCTCGCCGTTTTCGGCGATGGACGAGAAGAGGGAGGGCAGACGCTTCTCCAGGCGCACCGCGGTGGCGCGGAGTTCGTCCTTGCCGCGGCCGCTGAGGTTGCCGTACCCGATGGTGCTCATGGCCGCCTCGAGGGCCTGCACGTCCGGGCCGAACTCCTTGCCGAGCCTGGTGAGTTGGCCATCGGCCTCGGCCTGGTTCCAGAGCGCGAGGATCGTCTCGCCGTCCTCGCCGTCGGTGGCGGAGCGGGACCCGTGCCGGGAGACGTTCTCGGTGAACACGGCGGTGTACCCGGCGGGCGCCTGCTGGTAGGTGCGCGGGTTCTGGCCCAGGGAGTACACGGCCTTGGTGCCGTAACTGTCGCGGTGGGTGGGCCCGTTGTCCGTGGCGTGCGCGGGCAGCGCGGTGAGGAGCAGGGCGCCCAGGGCGAGGACAGGGGTGACACGCTTCACGAGGGACCGTTCCAGAGGCGGGAGACCGGGGGCCTGGCATGATCCCCCGCATCCTGGACGGCTCGCGTGAACGGCGGGTGGCCGTCAGTCGCCGGGGTGGTTGCCCTCCATCGCCAGCAGTTCCTCGTTGGGGATGGCGCCGCCGAACCGGCGGTCCCGGGAGGCGAATTCGAGGCAGGCGCGCCACAGGTCACGGCGGTCGAAGTCGGGCCACAGGACGTCCTGGTAGACCATCTCGGCGTAGGCGCTCTGCCAGAGCAGGAAGTTGGAGGTGCGCTGCTCGCCGCTGGGGCGCAGGAACATGTCCACGTCGGGCATGTCCCCGTAGTACATGTGCTTCTGGATGGTCTTCTCGCTGACCTTCGACGGGTCGAGGCGGCCCGCCTTCACCTCCTCGGCGATCGCCTGCACCGCGTCGGCGATCTCGGCCCGGCCGCCGTAGTTCATGCAGAAGTACAGGGTGAGCAGGTCGTTGCCCTTGGTCTGCTCCTGGGCGACCTGGAGCTCCTTGGCGACCGACTTCCACAGCCGGGGCATCCGGCCCGCCCAGCGCACCCGGATGCCGAGTTCGTCGAGCTGGTCGCGGGTCTTGCGGATGAAGTCGCGGTTGAAGTTCATCAGGAAGCGGACCTCTTCGGGCGAGCGCTTCCAGTTCTCGGTGGAGAAGGCGTAGAGGGAGATGTTCCGGACGCCGATCTCGATGGAGCCCTGGAGCACGTCGAGGACGCACTCGGCGCCGACCTTGTGCCCCTCGGTGCGCGGCAGCCCGCGCTCCTTCGCCCAGCGGCCGTTGCCGTCCATGACGATGGCCACATGGTTCGGGACCAGCTCGCCCGGGAGCTTCGGCGGTCGGGCACCGGACGGGTGTGGCTCCGGCGTCCGGTACTCGCGGCGCCGGCTCCCCAGGATCCCGCGTACGACCATGTGCTTCTCGTCTCCCTCTAGCTCTTCTCTACGTACCTGAGCGAGCGCAGCCCCCGCTCCAGGTGCCAGTGCAGATAGGCGGACACCAGCCCGCCGCCCTCCCGGACGTGCCGTGCCTCGGCCGCGTCCGCCGTCTCCCAGTCTCCCGTAAGCAGCGCGCCGAGGAGAACCAGGGTCTGCGGCGAGGGTACGACGCTGCCGGGCACCCGGCAGTCGACGCAGACACTGCCGCCGGAAGCGACCGAGAAGAAACGGTTCGGGCCGGGCATTCCGCACTTGGCGCAGGAGTCGAAGCTGGGCGCGTAACCGTTGACGGCGAGGGAGCGCAGCAGGAAGGCGTCGAGGACGAGGTGGGGCGCGTGCTCGCCGCGGGCGAGGGTCCTGAGCGCCCCCACCAGCAGCAGGTACTGCTGCACGGCCGGTTCGCCCTCGTGGTCGGTGAACCGCTCGGCGGTCTCCAGCATGGCCGTCCCGGCGGTGTACCGGGCGTAGTCGGTGACGATCCCGCCGCCGTACGGCGCGATGGTCTCGCTCTGGGTGCACAGCGGCAGCCCGCGCCCGATCAGCTCGCTCCCCCGCGCGAAGAACTGCACGTCGACATGGGAGAACGGCTCGAGCCGCGCCCCGAACTTCGACTTGGTCCGCCGCACCCCACGGGCGACGGCCCGCACCCGGCCGTGTCCGCGGGTGAGCAGGGTGATGATGCGGTCCGCCTCGCCGAGCTTCTGGGTCCGAAGGACGATGCCGTCATCCCGAAAGAGACTCATCGCGCACCGGCCCTGGGCGGCTGGGGGTGCGGCCCGCGGCGCAGCCGCGATCGGATGCCGTGGCCCCCGCCTGGCGGCAGCACCATCCGGTCCGCCTCACCCGGCTTCCGGGTGCGCAGCGCGATGCCGTCGTCGCGGAACAGGCTCATGGGCCCATTCTGCCCTGCCGTGGCAGGGGACCGGTCCGGACCGGAACCTTCAAGGCACCTCGCCGCGGCTGCGGGCGTTGGCGTGGGCGGTGGCCGCGCTGAGCCGTTCGGCCTGGGTCGCGATCCGTACGGCGTCCGGGTGGGCGTCCCACTCCCGCCCTCCCCCGTACGGCCTCAGCTGCACATAGGGGCCTTCGTGCCCCATGACGATGCCCAGCCGTCCGGTACGGGTGTCGACGGCACAGGAGCCGAGAGGGAGGTTCTTCGCGTTCACCTCACCTGGCTCCCCCGCCCCCGGGAATTTCACGCTTCGCATCACTGAGGTGGCGCTGCGTGCCTAGACTCGGCCGGAGTCTGTCCCGGACGCCGGCGCGGCCGGCTACAGCAGCCCCGCTCCCGCCAGGAACTTCCCCACGCACTCGGTCTCCGCCTCCGACAGCGGCACCTGCGGTTCGGCCGTGGCCGGGCAGCCGATCACCCCGCGCAGGTGCAGCGCCGTCTTGAACGCGCCCAGCGCCGCCGAACTGCCGCCCATCCGGGCCGGGTCCCCGACGCCGGTCATCCGGAAGAGCCCGCACAGGCGCTCCTGCTCCGCCCGCGCCCGCTCCCAGTCACCGGCCCGGCAGAGCCGGTGCAGGCGGACATAGCCGTCCGGGTCGACGTTGGCGAGACCCGGTACCGCCCCGTCGGCGCCCAGCGCGAGGGCCGAGTCGACGGTCAGCTCGGAGCCCGTCAGCGCGCTGAAACGGGGCAGGTTCCGGCTGCCGATGACGACCTCGCGGAAGCCCGCCAGGTCGCCGCTGGAGTCCTTCAGTCCGGCCAGCACCCCGTCGGCGGCCAACTCGAGGACCAGGCCGGCGGGGAGCTTGGTGTGGACGGCGGCCGGGATGTCGTAGGCGATCACCGGGACGGGCGAGCGGCCGGCGACCAGGCGGAAGTGGCGGGCGATCTCGGCGGGGTGGGTGCGGGTGTAGAAGGGCGCGGTGACGACCACCGCGTCGGCGCCGGCGGAGGTGACGGACTCGACGTGGTCCAGGACCCGGGGCGTGGTCATGTCGATCACGCCCGCCAGCACCGGGAGCCGCCCGGCCGCGTGCGTCACCACGGTCTCCGTGACCAGCCTGCGCTGCCGGTCCGTCAGATACGCCGCCTCCGACGTCGAACCGAGGACGAACAGGCCGTCCACCCCGGCCGCCACCAGATGGTCGACGAGCCTGCGCAGGGACGGGACGTCCACCTCGCGGTCCGGTGTCAGGGGGGTGCAGACGGGCGGTACGACACCGGACACCATCTTTTGACCGTTCCCCTCCGGGGCGCTGGAAGCCGGAGCGCGCCCCTTCGGCTCACGGGGGTGGGGGGTGGGCAGGGTCATCAGGGCTCCCTGGGCAGGCTGTGGCTCGGCTGGTCCTCCTCCAGTGGATGGTGACAGCGGTAACGGTGAGCGGTGCGTGACGCGGCCGTGAAGTCAGGCATGCGGACGGCACACTCGTCGTCCGCCTTCCAGCAGCGGGTGCGGAACGGGCAGCCGGACGGCGGCCGGGTGGCCGAGGGCACCGGACCGGTGAGCGGGATGGGGTCGATCGGGCGGAGCAGCCCGGGGGTGGCCGAGAACAGGGCCCTGGTGTACGGATGCCGGGCGTGCTCGGTGACCTCGGCGGCCGGGGTCTCCTCGACGATCCGGCCCAGGTACATGGTGATCACCCGGTCGCTCATCCGCCGTACCGTCTGGATGTCGTGGGAGACGAAGACCATGGCGAGGCCGAGCCGCTCGCGCAGGTCGAGGAGGAGGTTGAGGATCTGGGCGCGGACGGAGACGTCCAGGGCGCTGGTCGGTTCGTCCGCCACCACCAGGTCGGGGTCCAGGGCGAGGGCCCGGGCGATCGCCACCCGCTGGCGCTGGCCGCCGGAGAGCTGGCCGGGCAGGGCCTCGGCGAGGGCCCGGGGCAGACCGACCAGGCTCATCAACTCCCGTACCCGCTCCTCCCGTTCGGCCCGGGTGCCGCGCTCGTGGACGTCCAGCGGGTCGCGGAGGACGCGGCGTACCGGCAGCCGGCGGTTGAGGGCCGTCGACGGGTCCTGGAAGATCATGCCGGTGCCGGCGCCGACGGTCGACCGGCGTTCGGCCCCCGGCATCGCCCACAGGTCGCGGCCGTGGAAGGTGACCGTGCCGGCGGTCGGCCGCTGGATGCCGACCAGTACCTTCGCCAGCGTCGACTTCCCGCATCCCGACTCGCCGACCACGCCGACCGTCTCGCCGGGCGCCACGGTGAGGTCGGCGCCGGTCAGCGCGTACACCCGGTCCCGGCCGAACACGCCTCCGCCGCGGGCCCGGTGGACCACGTGGACGCCGGACAGCTCCACCGCGCTCATGTCACCGCCTCGGTGCTCGCCAGGTCGACGGCCGGGTGGTGGCAGGCCGCGGTGTGGATGCGGGAGCCGACGAGGTCCGGTGGTGTCGTGCGGCAGATCTCGCTCGCCGCCGGGCAGCGGTCCGCGAAGCGGCAGCCCGCCGGGAAGTCGGCGGGGGACGGCACCACGCCCCGGATCTGGGTCAGCCGCTCGGCCCCGGACTCCAGCGACAGCACGCTGCCGAGCAGGCCGCGCGTGTAGTGGTGGGTGGGGGCGGCGACCAGCTCCGCGGTGACGCCGGTCTCGACGATCTGTCCGCCGTACATCACCACCACCCGGTCGGTGACGTCCGCGACCAGGGCCAGGTCGTGGGAGACGAGGATCAGCGCGAAGCCGAGTTCCTCGCGCAGGCGCAGGAGAAGTTCCATCACCTGGGCCTGGACGGTGACGTCGAGGGCGGTGGTCGGTTCGTCGGCGATGATCAGGCGGGGGTCGCGGGAGAGGGCCATGGCGATCAGGACACGCTGGCGTTGGCCGCCGGAGAGTTCGTGGGGGTAACTGCGCAGGGTTCGGGTGGGGTCGAGGCCGACGAGAGCGAGCAGTTCGGCCGGGGTGTGGTGGCCGCCGCGTCTTGTCAGCTGCTTGAGCTGGGCGTTGACGGTCATGGAGGGGTTCAGGGAGGACAGGGCGTCCTGGTAGACCATCGCGAGCTCGTGGCCGAGGAGGCGGCGGTGGGGGGTGGTGAGGTCGGTGGGCGGGTGCGGGCTCGCGGGTGCTGGTCGCGCCCGCGCGGCGGCAGCCGCATATTCGGTACAGCCCCGCGCCCCTTTCGGGGCGAACCGGATCTGCCCGTTCACCCGTGCCGACTTCGGGTGCAGGCCCATGATCGTCAGCGCCGTCAGGGACTTTCCACAACCCGACTCCCCCACCAGGCCCAGCACCTCACCGGGATGTACCTCGAAACTGATGCCGTCGACGATGTTCACACCCCGGTGGCGGTCGGGGAAGCCGATGGCCAGCCTCTCCACGGCCAGTACCGGTTGCCCGTCCGCAACGGGGGGCCGGGCCCGGGCGCGAAGTCGCTCCCCCGCCTCCGTCAGGCCGGTCAGCTCCAGGACCTCGCCCCGCTCGACGGCCTCCACCGGGTCGGCCTCCGTCGGCTCCACCTCCCTGGGCGCCGGTGACGCCCACGCGTCCGAGACGCCCTCGGAGAGGATGTTCAGGCAGAGGACGGTGAGCAGGATCAGCAGGCCGGGAAAGAGGGTCGCCCACCAGCCTCCCGTCAGCACCATGTTCCTGCCGTCCGCGATGACGCTGCCCCAGGACGGGTCCGGGGGCCGGACGCCCGCGCCGATGAAGGACAGGGACGCCTCGAAGACGATGGCCTCGGCGACCTGGACCGTGCAGAAGACCAGGACGGGGGCGGCGCAGTTCACGGCCACGTGGCGGAGCACGATGTGCGGGGTGCGGGCGCCGATCACGCGTTCCGCGGTGACGTAGTCCTCGCCGTACTGGTCGAGGACGTTCGCCCGGACCACGCGGGCCACCGGTGGGGTGAAGAGGAAGGCGATCGCGCAGATCAGGACCGTGATGCCGCCGCCGAAGACAGCGACCAGGACAGCGGCAAGGGCGATGCCCGGGAACGCCATCACCACGTCCAGGCAGCGCATCAGCGTCTCGTCGACGCCCTTGCGGGAGGTGGCCGCGAGCGCGCCGAGCAGCGCGCCGGCGACCAGGGCGAGGCCGGTCGCGCCGAGGCCGATGGCGAGGGACCAGCGGGCGCCGTACATCAGCCGGCTGAGGATGTCCCGGCCGAGGCTGTCCTGGCCCATCCAGTGAGCGGCGGAGGGGTGCCCGGTGCCGTCGGCGGGGGCCTGCTGGGCGAGGGGGTCGTCGGGGGCCAGCAGGGGGGCGAACGCCGCGACCAGGACCACCAACGCCAGGAAGGCGAGGCCCGCCTTGGACAGCGGCGACAGTCTGCGCAGTCGTACGCCGGGACGGGCCAGGGCGGTGGTGAGGGCCGCGCGGGTGAATGTCGTCATGTCGCCTCCCTCAGACGGGGGTTGACCAGCAGGTAGAGGACGTCGATGACGAGGTTGACGACGACGAAGCCGGTCGCGGTGGTGAGGACGACACCCTGGACGACGGCCGGGTCGCCGTTCTGCACGGCGTCGATCATCAGCTTGCCCATGCCGGGCAGGGCGAAGATGGTCTCGATGACGACGGCGCCGCCGAGGAGGTAGCCGACCCGCAGCCCGAGCACGGTCAGGGGGTTGACCAGTGCGTTGCGCAGGACGTTGCGGCCGACCACGACATGGGGCGGCAGGCCGCTGCCGATCGCCGTGCGGACGTAGTCCCGGTCGAGTTCCTCGACCACCGAGGTGCGGACGATCCGGGTGAGCTGGGCGGCGACCGGAAGGGAGAGCGCGAGGGCGGGCAGGGCCATGGTCTTCAGCCAGCCGGTGACGGAGTCCTCCGGGTTGATGTAGCCGCCGGACGGGAACCAGCCCCGGTCGACCGCCAGGTACTGGATCATCAGCAGCGCCAGCCAGAAGGCGGGGGCGGCGACGCCGCCGAGCGAGAGCACCCGGATGACCTGGTCCGGCCAGCGGTCCCGGTGGATGGCCGCCGTGACGCCGCCGGCCAGCGCCAGGACGACCGCGATGCCGAGGCCGAGGAAGGTCAGCTGGAGGGTGAGCGGCAGGGCGGTGGCGACCTGGTCGAGGACCGGGGTGCGGGTGAGGGCGCTGGTGCCGAGGTCGCCGTGGAACAGGTCGCCGACGAAGTGGACGTAGCGGACCGGGAGCGGGTCGAGGAGGCCGCCCCGCTCCCGGAAGTCGTGGAGCTGGCGCGGGGTGGGGTTGGCGCCCTGGAAGAACGCGGACGCCGGGTCGACGTCGGAGAAACGCATCACCAGGAACACGAACAGGGCGATGCCGAGCAGCAGCGGCACCAGCAGGGCGATTCGGCGCAGCAGGATGCGCAGGACGGCGTTCATGCCGTCAGGCCCACTTGGCCGTCAGGACGTTGATGCCGGGGTAGGGCTGGGCCCTTATGCCGGTGATCCTGCGCGGGTCCCAGGCGGTGATCAGCTCGTTGTGGACGACCGGGTAGAGGACGGCCTGTTCGGCGACGATGTCGATGTAGTCCTGGATCATCGTCTTCTTCTTGTCCGGGTCCGGTTCGCGGGTGGCCGCGTCCATGTCCTTGAAGAGCCGTTTCGCGACAGCGTTGTCGGCCCATCGGGCGTAGCCCATCCAGAGGTTGTCGGGGCCGTAGTTGTAGTGCATGACCAGGTCGGCGTCGAGGCCGAACTGGTTGGGGTTCGAGACGGCGGCGACGACCTGGTAGTCCTGTTTCTGGTCCATCTTGGTGAACACGGCCGTGGTCTCCTGCGGGGACAGGGTCGTGGCGACGCCGATCGCGTCCCAGGACGACTTGATGGTGGGCAGGCAGTCGACGATCCAGCTCACGTTGACGGCGAGGATGTTCACGTGGAGTCCGCTGACTCCGGCGGCCTTGAGGAGCGCCTTCGCCTTTTCGGGGTCGTAGTCGTAGACCGTCTTCGCCCTGCGGTAGCCGGGGTTGGTCTCGTTCAGGAACGAACTCGCCGGTTTTCCGTGGCCCTTGAGGGCGACCTCGATGATCTTCGCCTTGTCGATGGCGTGGTGCAGGGCCTGGCGGACCCGGACGTCGTCGAAGGGCTTGTGCCGGGTGTTGAACATCAGGAACAGGTTGTTCATCCCGGCGCCGCCGCCGACCGACAGTCCGCCCTGTTCGAGGCGGGTGATGTTGGCGTAGGGGATGTTGTCGGAGATCTGCGCGCCCGCGTCGACGCCGGAGATCCTGGCCACGCGCGAGGCCGCGTCGACGATCGTCAGCCAGTTCATCCGCCGGAAGGCGGGTTTGCGGGGGCCGTTGTAGCCGTCGTACGCGGCGAAGGTGGTGTTCGACTTCGGGTGGTGCCCGGTCTGCCGGTACGGTCCCGTGCCCACCGCGAGTCCCTTGATCGCGTCGTCCCAGGCGCCGGGCCGGGAGAACACGTGCTCCGGCATGATCTTGGCGAGGGTGAGGCGGGCGATCCCGTCCGGGAAGGGGAACCTGAGGACCAGGTCGACGGTCCGGGTGTCGATCCTGCGGGCCTCCTTCAGCCAGCTCGCGAAGAAGCCCTTGGCGAGGGTCTGGGTGCCCGCATCGAGGATCCGGTCGAAGACGAAGACCACGTCGTCGGCGGTGACCGGCCTGCCGTCGTGGAAGGTGGCGCCCGGGCGCAGGGTGAACCGCCAGGTGGTGGCGTCCGGGTCGGCGGGCAGCCGGGTCGCCAGCGCCGGATAGGGAGCGCGGGTGAGGGGATCCGTGTCGGCGAGGCCCTCGTAGATGTGGTTGTTGGCGGCCATCGCGAACGCGGAAGCGGTCTGGGTCGGGTCCCAGCTGCCGTCGTTGCCGTAGCCGATCACGGCCGTCAGGGTGCGGTCGGGGCCGCTGCCGCCGAGGTCGATCGTGGACTTGGGGCCACAGGCCGTCAGCGAGGCGGCCGCCCCCAGGGCGCCGGCGTGTTTCAGGAACGTCCTGCGGCCGTGGGTCGCCTCGTCGCGCACGGTGCCTCCAGCGTGGGGGAAAGGAGACGTCGGACGTCATGTGTAAGCGCGACCATAAGAGGGCGTTTGGGGGCGGTCAAGGCAGCGCACACGAATGGCGTAAACCGCCAGAGGTCGGACCAATGGCGGTGCGGGAGGCGGCGGGGTGAGGCGGTCTCCGAGGACGTCGCGATCCAGCCGGTCGACGACCTCCTGCACGGCGCCGGCGGCCGGGACGGGCGGGGAAGCTCGGGACGGGCAGGGAAACTAGGGCAGCGTCTTCTCGTAGGACCCGTCCTGGTCGGAGTCGTAGACGAGCTTTCCGGTCCAGTCGTAGCCCCGGAGCCGGGGCGCCTCGGTGACCTGCTGGTGCAGGGTGCCGGTGGCGACGAACCAGCCGTGGTCCAGCACGGCCTTGCGCGTGCTGCCGCCGTAGGAGACGGTCACCTTGCTGACCGAGCTGCGGTAGCCGCCGATGACACCCCACCGGAACGGCAGCTTCCAGTGGCCCTTGTCGAGGTACGACTGCTGGTACAGCTTCCCGGCGTTGATGTCCGGGACCACGGCCACCAGGGAGTCGCCGAACGGGTTCCCGAGGCTGCTGTTCAGCCCCTGCGCCTCGCCGCCCTTCACCGAGCAGATCAGCCGGGCCGGCGTCGGCGTCTCGCGCACGGCGACCACGGAGATGCCGTCGCCCGGTGCGTTGGAGTCGCCGGTGCTCCGCATCGCGAGGATGATCCGGTAGTCGGCGGCCGTGCCGAGGTCGGTGTGGCCGGGATCCGCGGCCACCCTGTTCGCCTTGTTGTAGGCGATGCACTTGCCGAGCCCGGCGGCGGCGTTCTCGAAGGTGACTCCGTCGAGGAGCTGCCCCGCGGTGGCGGGCCGCGCGGGGCCCGCCACGGACGGCGCGGACGGCGTCGGGCGCGCGCTGGTCCGCACGGACGGCTCGGGCCGCGCCGGGCTCACCGCACCGCCCCCGCCGCCGCCGATCGCGTACGCGCCGACCGGCACCACCGCCAGGGTCGCCAGCGCCGCCCCGGTCACCCCGAGACGCCGCCGCCGGCGCTCCAGCACCCCCCGCCGCCGGATCTCCGGGTACGGCACCGGTGACGGCCTGAGTGCCGACGCGTCCCCCGCCAGCAGCGCCCGGACCCGGTCCTCGAACTCCGGCTCGGCTTCCGCGCCCTGCTTCTCGCCACTCACCTGGTGCCTCCCTGTCCGGTTCCCGCGTGGCTCATGGTCTGCGCGAGCCCCGGAAACGTACGCAACTTCGCCAGGCCCTTGGACGCCTGGCTCTTGACCGTGCCCGGGGAGCAGCCGAGCACGTCGGCGACCTCCGCCTCGGACAGGTCCTCCCAGTACCGCAGCACCACCACCGCGCGCTGCCTGGGCGGCAGTTCCGACAGCGCGGCGAGCAGCGTGCCGCGCTCGTCCGCCCGGGAGACCGCGTCGTCGTGCTCCGCGCGCTCGGGCGGAGCGGCGGTCAGCGACTCGGTGACCCGCCGTTTACGGAACCGGTCGCTGTTGCAGCTGACCAGCATGCGGCGGACGTACGCCTCCGGGCGGTCGGTCCCGGAGACCCGGCGCCACGACCGGTACGCCTTGGCCAGCGCGGTCTGCGTGAGGTCCTCCGCGTGGTGCGGGTCGCCGGTGAGCAGATAGGCGGTCCGTACGAGATGGGACCACCGCGCTCTGACGAATTCCTGGAACTGGGCCTCGAGTTCGGCCTGCATCAGCCACCCCCTCGCCCTCCAGACCACCGGCCGGGCCGATTCGGTTGCCCGGTTCATGGCAACGGCCGGCTCATGGCGACGGCCGGCTCACGGCCACGGCTCACTCCCGGGGCGCCGCGACCCGCCGGAACTCGATCGTGTCGTACGCCGTCCGCGTCCCCGTCTCGTACAGCACCCCCACCGTGCCCCCGTCCACCTGGACCAGGTCCGAGTAGGCCGCCTTCCGGCCGGACAGGGTGAGGAGCTTGTCGAAGCTGATGCCCTCGTCCGTGCTGGTCCACAGCGCCATGGCCTGGCGGGCCGTCGGGATCGAGGGCGCCGAGAAGAGCAACGGGGCGTCCGCGCCGTGGAGTTGGAGGACCGAGCCCTCGACCACCGGGACCCGGTGCAGGGACGGCTGGACGGTGTAGTCCGCGTCCAGGGTTTCCGCGCCGTCGCTCGACCAGGCGTTGAGGCGGTTGCCGGGGCTGGTGCCGTTCTGGTCACGGGCGTTGAAGTAGAGACGGCCGTCGGGGAGTTGGGCGGCGGTCGTCTCGTTGGCGTTGTCACGGCCGGTGTAGGAGTCGTCGACGAAGCCGAGGTGCCAGCTGCGGCCGCCGTCGTCGCTGTAGATCGCGTGACCGCCGTAGTACCTGGCCTCCCGGCCGGTGTCGGAGGAGCCGGGGCGCGGCGGGCCGGAGTGGTCGGCCGCGACGACCAGCCGGCCGCGGTGCGGTCCCTCGGTGACGGCGACGGCGTGGCCGGGGCCGGTGGCGTACCAGCGCCAGCCTGGGGGCTTCACCTGGGCCGTGATCTCCCGCGGGGCGGTGAAGGACCGGCCGTCGCTCCGGCTGCGCTGCACGAACACCCGGCGGCTCTGCTCCTTGGTGACCTGGCCGCGCATGATCTGATCCTCGCTCACCGAGCCGTCGTTGTAGGAGGTCACCAGGACGATGTCGCCGGTGCGCGGGTCGACGACGGGTGCCGGGTTGCCCCGGGTGTTCCCCTGGCCGTCGGCCACCACCTGGAGCGGACCCCAGGTGCAGCCGCCGTCGGAGGAACGTCTCAGCACGACGTCGATGTCACCGCTGTCGCCGGCGGTGGTGTGCCGGCCCTCGGCGAAGGCGAGCAGGGTGCCGTGCCAGGTGCGGACGACGGCCGGGATGCGGTACTGGGTGTAGCCGCCCTCGCCGGAGACATACGGCACCGAGGACTCGCAGGTGGCCGCCCAGGCCCTGGGTTCGACGGTGAACGCCCCGAGCAGCAGGGCGGCGGCGAGGGAGATCCGGCTCACACGGGTCACAGGAGACACATGGCTCACCCTTCCATGTTCCTCCCCGCCGCCTTCACCGCACCCCCGCAACGGCCGAACGGGTCATACGGTTTGGCGCGCCGTCAGGTCCGGGCCGGGCCGGTCGGGGCTGCGGGGCGGGTACGGGCCGTGCCCCGCAGGAGGCGCCGGGGCACGTTCGGGGCAAGCCCCGCGGACGGATCAGGAGGACGTACGGGCCAAGCCCCGCGGACGGCTCGGGAGGGCGTGGGGCCATGCACGACAGGCGGATCGGGAGGGGGGTTGCGGGCCGTGCCCCGCCGCGGCTCAGGAGGGGGTGCGGGCCGCTGCCAGCAGGCGGGTCACGTCGTCGGCGCAGATGGTCAGGGCCGCGCCGACCGTGCCGAGGACCTCGCGTTCGGCGTTGGTGTAGGGGCCGTCGGCGAGTGCGATCCGGGCGGCCTGCAGGAGCAGGGACTCACGGCCGGCGGGGGCGAGGTGCGGGGCCAGCGGGTCGAGGGCCTCGTGCAGTTCTATCGCGAGGCTCGCCCTGCACGGCTGCTCGAAGAGCCGGCCGGTGTCGGCGGCGAGCGCGTCGACGAGCGCGCTCAGCTGTTCCTCCGTGACGTCCTCGAAGCCGGCCGCGCGGACCGTGGCCGCGGCCGCCTCCAGGGACGTACGGGCACAGGCGCCGCCCGCGGCGAGGAGGGCGAGGGCGACGGTGTGCACGGCGTCGCGGAGCATCGCCGAGAAGCGGGAGGTGGTGGGGTGGTCGAGGACGTCGGTGCCGTAGTGGTGACGGCAGGCGGCGCACTCCACGACCGGCCCGGTGGTGCCGCGCGGCAGCACGGGTACGCCGAGCAGGGTGAAGCGGCGGCGGCCGGTGAGCCGCTGGTAGTTGCGGTCGCCTCCGCAGCCGGGGCAGAAGAACTCGCCGTCGCCGACGGGCGTCCATGCGGTGCGGGTGCCCAGAATGCGGGCAGGCCTGGCGGTTTGGCCGTCTCGTCCCCGTACTGGCAGCACGTCGCACCTCCTTAACGCCGTGGCAACATCGCCACCGCTGGCGTGATGTTAGCCACATCGGTGAGGTGGAGTCAGTACCCCGTACGAGACCTTTCCGTGACCTCCACGGCCGGATGGCCGGTAAACGACGGGGCCCTGATCGCCATGCAGCGCGATCAGGGCCCTTAAACCGCCGGTCAGAGCGGTTATCGCGTGGCGCGGTTGACGGCGGAGACGACCGCCTTCAGCGACGCACGCGTCGTATTCGCGTCGATGCCGATCCCCCACAGAACCTTGTCGTCGATCGCGCATTCGATGTAGGAGGCGGCCTGCGCGGAGGCGCCCTCGCTCATCGTGTGCTCCTGGTAGTCCAGGAGCCGTACGTCGACGCCCAGCCCCTGCAGCGCGTCGAAGAACGCGGAGATCGGGCCGTTGCCGGAGCCGGTCAGGACGGTGTCCTCGCCGTCGACGGTGGCCTCGACGGTGAGGGTGTCCACCCCGTCGGTGTCGGTGGTCGACTGCCCCGTCCGCACCTGGAGGCGGCCCCAGGGGTTCTCCGGGTTCGGCAGGTACTCGTCCTGGAAGACCGACCAGATGTCGGAGCCGGTGACCTCGCCGCCCTCGGCGTCCGTCTTGGCCTGGATGAGCTTGGAGAACTCGATCTGCATCCGGCGCGGCAGGTCCAGCTTGTGGTCGTTCTTCAGGACGTAGGCGATACCGCCCTTGCCGGACTGCGAGTTGACCCGGATCACCGCCTCGTAGGAGCGGCCGACGTCCTTCGGGTCGATCGGCAGGTACGGCACGGCCCACTCGATGTCGTCGACGGTGACGCCGTTGGCGGCCGCGTCGGCCTCCATGGCGTCGAAGCCCTTCTTGATGGCGTCCTGGTGGGAGCCGGAGAAGGACGTGTAGACCAGGTCGCCCACGTACGGGTGGCGCGGGTGGACCTCCATCTGGTTGCAGTACTCCCACGTACGACGGATCTCGTCGATGTCGGAGAAGTCGATCTGCGGGTCGACGCCCTGCGAGAACAGGTTCATGCCCAGGGTGACCAGGTCGACGTTGCCGGTGCGCTCGCCCTGCCCGAACAGGCAGCCCTCGACGCGGTCGGCGCCGGCCATCAGCGCCAGCTCGGCGGCGGCGACGGCGGTACCGCGGTCGTTGTGCGGGTGGATGGACAGCACGACGTGCTCGCGGCGGGAGAGGTTGCGGTGCATCCACTCGAAGCGGTCCGCGTGCGTGGACGGCGTCGAACGCTCCACGGTGGCGGGCAGGTTGAGGATGATCTCGCGGCCCGGACCCGGCTGGTAGACGTCCATGACCGCCTCGCAGACCTCCAGCGCGAAGTCCAGCTCGGTGTCGGTGAAGATCTCGGGGCTGTACTGGTAGCCGAACTCGGTCTCGGGACCCAGCAGTTTCTCGGCGTACTCCATCACCAGGCGGGTGCCGTCCACCGCGATCTGCTTGATGTCGTCCTTGGAGCCGCGGAAGACGACCCGGCGGAAGACCGGGGCGGTCGCGTTGTACAGGTGGACGGTGGCACGCCTGGCACCCTTCAGGGACTCCACGGTCCGCTCGATCAGGTCCTCGCGGGCCTGGGTCAGCACGGAGATCGTGACGTCGTCCGGGATCGCGCCCTCTTCCTCGATGATCGAGCGCACGAAGTCGAAGTCGGTCTGGCCGGAGGCCGGGAAGCCGACCTCGATCTCCTTGTAGCCCATCTTCACCAGCTGGTCGAACATCCGGCGCTTGCGCTCGGGCGACATCGGGTCGATCAGGGCCTGGTTGCCGTCGCGCAGGTCGGTGGAGAGCCAGCGGGGGGCGGTGGTGATGCGCTGCTGGGGCCAGGTGCGGTCCGGGATGTCGACCTGCTCGTAGCGGCCGTACTTGTGCACCGGCATGGTGGTGGGCTGCTGGCGGTTCGCCATGATTGCGGGGCTCCTCAGGATGTCCGGAAGGACGGCCGACGACGCAACGCGAAGCTCCGCGGGGAGGGAGTCGACCTGGACTACAGGCCCTCGCCGCGGCAGCTAAGAAGAAGCAGCCCGAAACGCATGATGCTCCGCATGCTAGCCGAGCCCCCTCCGGACGCGGGGCGCCGTATCAGTATGCGGGACCGCTGGGAGAAATAGGACAAAAAGTGCGCCATACCACTCCCGCTCACGGAGGGTGGTCAATTGTCACCGTATTTCACCAATCATGGTTGCGGGTAGTGACAGTGACATAACTCAGTGCGATGGTGCGGTCCATGACGACCAACGGGGGCCACAGGCCCGTCTTCTGCACCATCGTGCCGCCGCACATCCTCGACCACCTCGCCACCCACGAGGACCGGGAGCTCGCCGACTCCGCACTGCGCACCCTCCAGCAGGACGCCGTACAGCGCACCCGCCGCCGGATCACCACGGTCCGCGGCGCCGTCGCCCCGACGGTGACGGCCGCCACCGGCACCCCGCACCGCACGATCTACGACGCCGGGCACGGCACCGACCTGCCCGGCGCCAAGGTCCGCGACGAGGGCTCCGAGCCCGGCCAGGACGCCGGCGTCAACCGCGCCTACGCCGGCCTCGGCGCCACCTTCGACCTGTACCTGGCGGCGTACGAACGGGACTCCATCGACGGCGAGGGGCTGCCCCTCGACGCGACCGTGCACTACGACGTCGACTACGACAACGCCTTCTGGAACGGCGAGCAGATGGTGTTCGGCGACGGCGACGGGCAGGTCTTCACCGACTTCACCAGCTCCGTCGACGTCATCGGTCACGAGCTCACCCACGGCGTCACCCAGTACACCGCCAACCTGGAGTACTACGGCCAGTCCGGCGCCCTCAACGAGTCGGTCTCCGACGTCTTCGGCTCGCTCATCAAGCAGCACTCCCTCGGCCAGAGCGCCGACCAGGCGGACTGGCTGATCGGCGAGGGCCTGCTCGCCCCGGGCGTGCACGGCGTGGCCCTGCGCTCGATGAAGGCCCCGGGCACGGCCTACGACGACCCTCGCCTCGGCAAGGACCCGCAGCCCGCGACCATGGCGCAGTACGTGAAGACCAACCGCGACAACGGCGGCGTCCACATCAACTCCGGAATCCCCAACCACGCCTTCTATCTCCTCGCCAGTGCGCTCGGCGGCAACGCCTGGGAGCGGGCCGGGCTGATCTGGTACGACGTGCTCACCGGCGGCGAGCTGCGGTCGGACGCCCGCTTCACGGACTTCGCGAAGCTCACCGTGGCGGCGGCCAGGGCCCGCTTCAAGGAGGGCGAGGAGACCGAGGCGGCCCTCAAGGCGTGGGCGCAGGTGGGTGTGCAGACCGGCTGATCCCGTACTACACAGGGACCCATGCGTATTCAGGTGAGGCGTACGGGCGGGTTCGCGGGCATCGAGCGGCGGGCCGAGGTGGACACCTCGGGGCGGCCCGACGCCCATGAGTGGCAGGCCCTGGCCGAGCACGCGCTCGCGGCCGGCCGGGGCACGCCGCCGCCCGGGGTACCGGACGGGTTCGCGTACCGGATCACGGTGGACGGGCGGACGGTGTACGCGGCCGATCCGCGGCTGACCTCCGAACAACGCGAGCTGATCTCACGGGTGTTGAAGGAGGGCGCCTAAGCGGCACCGGTAACGGGTAGTTCACGTGCGGGCGTTGACTTCTGTTACTGGCGGTAAGGATGATCCCGGCCATGGCGACTGACGCGGTCCATCCGATACCCGGTATCCCTGGTCTCCCCGACGGCTTCCTCTGGGGTGTGTCGACCTCGGCCCACCAGATCGAGGGCGCGGCCGACGAGCGCGAGCCCTCCGTGTGGGACGTGTTCTCGGCCGAGCCGGGCCGTATCAAGGACGGCTCGACGGCCGCGGTGGCCTGCGACCACTACCACCGCCACCGCGAGGACGTGGCCCTGCTGGCCGGCCTCGGCGTGGACGCGTACCGCTTCTCGATCTCCTGGCCGAGGGTGCGCTCGGCGGGCGGCCTGGACTTCTACGACCGGCTGGTGGACGAGCTGTGCGCGGCGGGCGTACGGCCGGTCCCGACCCTCTTCCACTGGGACCTGCCGGCGGCCCTGCAGGCTGCGTCCAAGAGCGGCTCCGCCGCGGGGGGCGGCTGGCTGGAGCGGGACACCGCCGCGCGCTTCGCCGACTACGTCTCGACGGTCGCGGACCGGCTCGGTGACCGGGTCAAGAAGTGGATCACCCTCAACGAGCCCGCCGAACACACCCTGTTCGGCCACGCGCTGGGCGCCCACGCCCCCGGCGAGCAGCTGATGTTCGACGCGCTCCCGGTCGCCCACCACCAGCTCCTCGCCCACGGTCTGGCGGTACGGGCACTGCGCGCGGCCGGCGCCGCCGACATCGGCATCGCCAACTCCCACGGCCCCACCTGGCCGGCCTCCCAGGAGCAGCCGGACCTGGAGGCGGCCGGCTTCTACGACCTCCTCCTCAACCGGCTGTTCGCGGAGCCGGTCCTGCTGGGCGAGTACCCGGAGGGCATGGGCGACCTGATGCCGGGCGATGTCGCCGCGGACCTGAAGGTGATCTCCGAGCCGCTCGACTGGTACGGCGTCAACTACTACGCCCCGACGAAGGTGGGCGCCCCGCAGGGCGCCGAGATCGAGTTCGGCGGGCTCACCCTCCCCGCCGAACTCCCCTTCTCCGTCCAGGACATCGAGGACGTGCCGGTCACGGACTTCGGCTGGCCGGTGGTCCCGGAGGGCCTCACCGAACTCCTCACCGGCTTCCGGGACCGCTACGGCGACAAGCTCCCGCCGATCGTCATCACCGAGAACGGCTGCTCCTACGAGGGCCTCGACGACCAGGACCGCATCGCCTACCTGGACGGCCACATCCGGGCGCTGCACCGGGCGGTGGAGGCCGGGGTGGACGTGCGCGGCTACTTCGTCTGGTCGCTCCTCGACAACTTCGAGTGGGCGGAGGGGTACGCGCGCCGCTTCGGTCTGGTCCACGTGGACTACGCCACCCAGGCACGGACGCCGAAGCCGTCGTACGGCTGGTTCCGGGACCTGATCCGGGCGCAGCGACTCCCGGCGCAGAGATTCCAGGCGCGGGGATGACGACGACCCGGGCGCCGGCCGCGCTGGCGGAACCGGCCGAGAAGGTCGGCCGGGGCTGGACGTCGGCGCTCTCCCTCGCCAACGGGGCGATCTGGGTGGGCTGGTACGGCCCCCTCCAGATCCTCCTCGCCTCCCAGGCCAAGGACTTCGCGCCCGGCTCCGGGATGTCGAAGGAGACGATGCTGGCGTGGGTGACGGGCGTCGGCGCGGTGGTGTCGCTGGCGGCGAACCCGGTCTTCGGCGCGCTGTCGGACCGTACGACGTCCCGCTGGGGCCGCCGTACGCCGTGGATCGTGGCCGGCACGGCGGGCGGGGCGCTGTCGCTGCTGCTCCTCGCGGGCGCCGGCGGCATGTGGACGATGATGCTGGGCTGGTGCCTGGTCCAGCTGACGCTGAACGCGGCCTTCGCGGCGGTGACGGCGGCGGTGCCGGACCGGGTGCCGAGAGGCCAGCGGGGTTCGGTGGGCGGCTGGCTGGGGGCCGCGCAGATCCTCGGGGTGGTCGGCGGCACGGGGCTGGCGACGGCCGCCGGGGGTGTCGGGGCGGGCTATGTGGCGTGCGCGGTGTTCACGGCGGTCGGCGTGCTGCCGTACGTGCTCCGCCACCCGGATCTGCGGCTGGCCCCGGAGGACCGGCCGCCCTGGTCCCGGCGGGGCTTCCTGACGGGCTTCTGGCTGAGCCCGCGCCGCTATCCGGACCTGGGCTGGGCCTGGCTGACCCGCTTCCTGATCAACCTGAGCAATGCGCTGGTGCTGCTGTACCTGCTGTACTACCTGCGGGACCGCCTGCACTACCACGACCCCGACCAGGGCGTACTGATCCTGACGGCGGTGAACGGGCTGACGCTGATGGCGACGGTCGTGGTCGGCGGGGTCTGGTCGGACCGGGTGGGCCGGCGCAAGCCGTTCGTCGTCTGGTCGGGGATGCTGATGGCGGCGGCGACGGCGCTGCTCGCGGCGTGGCAGACCTGGCCGGGGGCGATCGTCGCGGCGGCCTTCCTCGGCATCGGCTTCGGCGTGTTCACCTCGGTCGACTTCGCCCTGATGACGGACGTCCTGCCCAAGGCCCTGGACCGCGGCAAGGACCTCGGTGTCATCAACGTGGCCAACGCCCTGCCCCAGGTCGCGGCGCCCGCCCTCGCCGCGCCGGTCGTGACGTACCTGGGCGGCTACCGGGTGCTCTACCTGGCGGCGGCGGTGATCGGGCTGGCGGGGGCGGGGCTGGTGGGGCGGATCAGAGGGGTCGACTGACGTTCCTACAGGGCCCCGGCGTCCCGGGCCGCCCAGACGCTCGGGTAAATCGGCCGGAAACCGAGATCCCGGCGGATCTTCTGGGTGGACATGATCCCGAACCAGGGGTCGGGGTCGGTGTGGGTGTGCAGGTCCGCGGGCACCTCGACGCCGTTGAGCTGGTGCAGGTCCACGGCCGTGACGGGGGCGTCGTCGGCGATGTTGTGGACCGGGCCGTCCACCGCCGGGGCGTACAGGAGGCGCAGCAGCCCCTGCCCGACATCGGCGTGGTGACCCATGTGCAGCCGCTGGGTCGGTGCCCAGTGCGCCGCCCAGCGCAGGGAGTCGGCGAGGTGGGGGTCGCCCTCGCCGTAGACGAAGGGCAGCCGCCCGATCCGCACCTCCATGCCGCCCTCCAGCGCGAGCAGTTCCCGCTCGGCGATCGCCTTGGACTCGGGGTAGGCGCCCCACATCTCACCGCCGGGGCGGCTCTCGTCGTCCTCGGTCAGCGGGCGGCCGCGTCCGGTGCCGTACACGAGCCCGGTACTGACCTGAACGAACCGCCGTACGCCGGCGCCGAGCGCGGCCCGCCCGAGCGCCACCGCCGCGTCCCGGTTGACGGCCCGGGCCTCCTCGTCCGGCACCCCGCGGAAGGCGGCGGCGACGTTCACCACGGCGTCCGCCCCGGCGACGGCCTTGCCGAGCGCCTCCTCGTCCCGCAGGTCGCCGACGACGGCCTCGGCGCCGAGATCGGCGAACGGCTCCCCGCGGGCCGCGTCCCGCACGAGCACCCGTACCCGCTCCCCCGGCCGGGCCTGTGCCAGCAGTCGTGGCACGAACCGCCGTCCGACCTGCCCCGTCGCACCGGTGACAAGAGTGATCACGGTCTTCTCCTTCTCTTCCTTCGCTTCCTTGGCTTCCTTGGCTCTGGTGCCACCACCCTCGTCCGCCTGCCCCACGGCCGGGAGAGACCTCCCGATCAGGGGACCGGCAATCCCTGGATAAGCCGGGCGGCCCGGGCGACCCTGGAGGGGTGAACCGCCCCGAACTGGCCGACTTCCTGCGCCACGCCCGCACCCGCCTGGACCCCGCCGACGTGGGCCTGGCCCCCGGCGCCCGCCGCCGCACCCCGGGCCTGCGCCGCGAGGAGGTGGCGTCTCTGGCGGGCATGTCGGCGGACTACTACACCCGCCTCGAACAGTCCCGGGGCCCGCGCCCCTCCCGCCAGATGCTGACGGCGATGGCCCGCGCACTGCGCCTGACGGAGGACGAACGCGACCATCTCTTCCACCTGACCGGCGAGGAACCCCCGCGCCGCGACGCGACCAGCACCCATGTCCGCCCGGGGCTGCTGCTGGTCCTGGACCGGCTGCACGACGCGCCCGCGACCGTGATCACCGACCTGGGCGAGGTCCTCGCCCAGAACGCCCTCGCCAGGGCCCTGTACGGCGATGTCTCGGGCCGCCCGCACCGGGATCGCAACGTGATCCGCCGCTTCTTCCTGGACCCGGCGTCCCACACCCTGTTCCCGCCGGAGGACCGGCCGGTGCGGGCCCGCGAACACGTGGCGAACCTGCGCGCGGTGGCGGCGGCCCGCCCCACGGACCCGGCGCCGGGCGCGCTGGTGGCCGAACTTCGCGCCCACAGCCAGGAGTTCGCCGACCTCTGGGCCCAACACGAGGTCTCGGTACGCCGGGCGGCGACAAAACGCTTCCGCCACCCGGCCGTCGGCCTGCTGGAGCTGGACTGCGAGGTCCTGCTCGCCGCCGACCACAACCAGCTCCTCGTCATCCACACGGCCCGCCCGGGCACGGAGTCCCACGAACGCCTGCAACTGCTACGAGTCCTGGGACTGCAGGACATGACGCCCAGCCGCACTTGACCCACCGGATACCTTTGCCGGGACGCACGCGCAATGAGTGAAGAACGGCAACGGGGGTTGCGGGGTCATGGCGGGGTATCGGCCGGCGGACTGGCATCCACTCGACCTGGACAAGGACCCCACCCCCGGGGACCCTCAGCGTGTCCGTTCCCTCGCGAAGCAGTGCATGACTTCGCCGACGATGTCTCGGACGCCCTGCGCCTGGTCAAGGGCATGGCCGGCGAGGACACCCTCCTTCAGTGGGCCGGCAAGTCCGCGGACGTCTTCAAGGAGCAGTTCAAGGACGTCCCGAAGAACCTGAAGAAGCTGAAGAAGTCGTACGAGATGTGCGGCGACGCGCTCGCTGACTACTGGCCCAAGCTGGAGCGCGCGCAGGCCCTGGCCGACAAGGCCCTCGCCAAGGCGAAGGAAGCCCAGTCCGACCTCTCTTCCGCCAAGTCCCGTCTGTCCTCCGCCGATTCCTGGGTCACCCGCGCTGGCAAGGAAGCCGACAAGTACAAGGACGACCCCACCGGCAGCAAATCGGACGGCGACAAGCCGGACGAGGCGAAAGCGCGGGCCGCCACCCGGGACGTACAGAGCGCCAAGTCCGCCCACACCCAGGCCCAGTCGGACGTCACCACCGCCCACAACGCCCTCGACGCGGCGAAGAAGATGGCCGAGGACGCCCGCAAGATGCGGGACGACGCGGCGGGCGAGGCGAAGCGGAAGATCGACGAGGCGTCCGACGCGGGGATCCCGAACCGGCACTGGTGGCAGGACGTCGGTCACTGGTTCGAGGAGGCTCCGGGGCGGCCGGGATCACATCTGGTTCTCCAACAGCGACGTCACCATCCCCCGCGACGCGATCCGGTACCACGGCCCGACCTCGGGCTGGACGGCCTGAGCGACGCACATCACCCCGGACTCGGCACCCCTGCGAGGAACACCCATGGATCTCACCGGCTATTCGAACGACTTCACCGTGGACGCGGCCTTCCCCGACGCCATGCGCCGCTTCGTGGCCCGCGCGCGGCAGCGGTGGACACAGCTCCTGCTGTCCGGGGAGCCGACGGCCGGGGAAGCGGACTGGCGGCTGCCCGAACCGGACGACGACTACTCCGGGATCGTCACCTTCTCCTCCGGGCTGGAGATGGAGGACTTCTGGGAGGAGAACGGCTACGCGCTGGACGACTCGGGGCAGGGGCCGTACGCCGTCTTCTACCGGCGGCGCACGGGGCCGCTGCACGCCACGGCGATCTCCGGCATCAGGACGGACGACCCCGACATCGAACAGGCGGTCGAAGGAACGGGCCTGCTGATGGCCGAGTACTACACCGTCAGTCTGCTCACACCGGAGGACCCCGCGACCGACCCCTTCTCCGCGGCGGTGGTACGGGACTTCGTCGCATCCTTCGGCGCGACGACTTAGGAAGGCACAGGCTCTTGGGCCGACATCGCCGAGCACTACGAGTTCAGGGAGTTCGCCTCGCTGAACGCGGTCGGTCCTAGAACCCCAGCCGCCGCAACTGCTTCGGGGCCCGCTGCCAGTCCTTGGCCACCTTCACGTGCAGGTCGAGGCTGCATCAACATGCGGCTACCGCCGCGCGGCCGACGCGCCCCGCCCCCTCAGAACCCCAGCCGCCGCAACTGCTTCGGGTCCCGCTGCCAGTCCTTGGCCACCTTCACATGCAGGTCCAAGAAGACCGGCGTGCCGAGCAGTGCCTCGATCTGCTTGCGGGACTTGATGCCGACCTCCTTCAGGCGCGTGCCCTTGGGGCCGATGACGATGCCCTTCTGGCTGGGGCGTTCGATGTAGAGGTTGGCGTGGATGTCCAGGAGGGGCTTGTCGGCGGGGCGGTCCGGGCGGGGGAGCATCTCCTCGACCACGACGGCGATGGAGTGCGGCAGCTCGTCGCGGACGCCCTCCAGGGCCGCCTCGCGGATCAGTTCCGCGATCATGACCTGCTCGGGCTCGTCGGTGAGGTCGCCCTCGGGGTAGAGGGCCGGGCCCTCGGGGAGGAGCGGGACGAGGAGGTCGGCCAGCAGGCTCACCTGCTTGTCGCCGACCGCCGACACCGGCACGATCTCGGCCCACTCGAAGCCCAGCTCCTTGCCCATCTGGTCGATGGCGATCAGCTGCTCGGCGAGGGCCTTGGAGTCGACGAGGTCGGTCTTGGTGACGATCGCGATCTTCGGGGTCTTGCGGATCCCGGCCAGCTCCTTGGCGATGAAGCGGTCACCGGGGCCGATCTTCTCGTTCGCCGGCAGGCAGAAGCCGATCACGTCGACCTCCGCCCAGGTGGTGCGGACCACGTCGTTGAGGCGCTCGCCGAGCAGGGTGCGCGGCTTGTGCAGGCCGGGGGTGTCGACCAGGATCAGCTGGGCGTCCGGCCGGTGCACGATGCCGCGTACCGTGTGCCGCGTGGTCTGCGGCTGGTTCGCGGTGATCGCCACCTTCTGCCCGACCAGAGCGTTCGTGAGGGTGGACTTGCCCGCGTTGGGGCGCCCGACGAAACAGGCGAAGCCCGCCCGGTGGACGGCCTCCGACGATTCCGACGGCTCGGTTGACTGGCTGCGAACGCTCATGCCCCCCATTCTCCCTGATCCACGACACCCCGCCGCACCGTGAGAATCCGGTAACCCCGACGCAACGAAACGTCACGGAAACACAGCCGTACGCGACCGGAAACGCGCTCCGGTGAATCTCTGACGAGCCCCCACGACGTTGGAGACGCCCGTGATCCTCTCCGCCGCGCACGCCGACACCGGCGACACCGCCTGGCTGCTCGCCGCCACCGCCCTGGTCCTGCTGATGACCCCGGGCCTGGCCCTGTTCTACGGCGGCATGGTCCGTACGAAGAGCGTCCTCAACATGCTGATGATGAGCTTCGTGTCGATCGCGCTGGTGACGGTGGTGTGGCTGGCGGGCGGGTACGCGCTGGCCTTCGGGGAGGACGTCGGGGCGGGGCTCATCGGCGGGCTGCGGCACGCCGGGATGCACGGGATCGGACCGGACAGCGTGCAGGGCACGGTCCCCACCCTCCTCTTCGCCACCTTCCAGCTCACCTTCGCGATCGTCACGGCCGCGCTGATCAGCGGCGCCGTCGCGGACCGGGCGAAGTTCGGCGCGTGGCTGGTGTTCGTCCCGGTCTGGACGCTGCTGGTATACGTTCCGGTGGCGCACTGGGTCTGGGGCCCGGGTGGCTGGATCCTGCACCACCTCGGCGCCCTGGACTTCGCCGGCGGCCTCCCCGTCGAGATCACCTCCGGCGCCTCCGGCCTGGCCCTGTGCCTGGTCCTCGGCCCGCGGCTCGGGTTCAAGAAGGACGCGATGCGCCCGCACAACCTCCCGATGGTGATCCTGGGCGCCGGTCTGCTCTGGTTCGGCTGGTTCGGCTTCAACGCGGGCAGCGCGCTCGGCGCGAACGGCCTCGCGGCCGCCGCCTTCCTCAACACCATGGCCGCCGGCTGCACCGGCCTGCTGGGCTGGCTCTTCGTCGAGCAGAAGCGCGACGGCCACCCGACCACACTGGGCGCGGCCTCCGGCGCGGTCGCCGGCCTGGTCGCGATCACCCCGTCCTGCGGCTCGGTCTCGCTGCTCGGCGCGCTGGCCGTCGGCCTCGCCGCGGGCGTGGTCTGCTCGTACGCGGTCTCCTGGAAGTTCAAGCTGAACTACGACGACTCGCTCGACGTCGTCGGCGTTCACCTGGTCGGCGGTGTCATCGGCACCCTTCTCATCGGCCTGTTCGCGGAGCGAGCCATGACCGGCGGCGCGGAGGGCCTCCTCTACGGCGGCGGGCTCGCCCAGCTCGGCAGGCAGGCGGTGGCGGTGGCGGCCGTGGCGGCATACGCGTTCGCGGTGACGTACGGCCTCGGCAAGCTGCTCGACAGGACGCTGGGCTTCAGGGCGAGCGAGGAGCAGGAGCACACCGGCCTGGACCTTACAGTGCACGCCGAGACGGCTTACGATCACGGGGTCCTGGGCCACGGCGCCCCGGTCAGCGCGTCCGTCCTCCCCTCCGCCCAGAAGGTCAAGACCCGCCCATGAAGCTCGTCACCGCGATCGTCAAGCCCTACCGCCTCGAGGCGGTGAAGACCGCTCTCCAGGAGATCGGGGTGCACGGCCTGACCGTGGCCGAGGCCAGCGGGTACGGCCGGCAGCGCGGTCACACCGAGGTGTACCGCGGTGCCGAGTACCAGGTCGACCTGGTCCCCAAGGTCCGGATCGAGGTCGTCGTCGAGGACGCCGACTCCGAGCCGGCGATCGAGGCGATCGTCAAGGCCGCGCGGACGGGGAAGATCGGGGACGGGAAGGTGTGGGTGATGCCGGTGGAGACGGTCGTACGGGTGCGGACGGGCGAACGCGGCCCCGACGCCCTCTGAGCAGCCGCGGCAGACCGCGGCCCCGGCGCGCCCGGGCGAGCAGCACGCCGCCCGCCACCCCGGCGACGAAGGCCAGCCCCACCACCAGCCACGGCAGCGCGAGGAACGACGTGCTCGCCGACTCCCTGGTGCCGGTCGCGCTGGCCGTCAACGTCACGCTCCCCCAGTCGAGTTGGGGCGCGTCCCGCCAGGGCGCGGTGAGCCGCACGCGCTCCCCCGGCAGCAGTTCGGCGGGGATCCCGGCGAGGTCGCGGCTGAGCAGAGTACGGCCGAAGAGCCCCTCGGCCCGCAGCCGCACCCTGGGGTTCAACGTCACGTTCCCCGTGTTGTGCAGGGTGTAGGAGACGGTCGCCGTGCTGTCGCCGAGGCCGGGCACGAGCGGCTGGTGGTGGGTGAGGTGCACGTTCTCGACGGCGACGGCCGGGAGCGTCGGCCCGCTCACCCGCAGGTAGACCCGGGCGCCGACGGCCCGCCGCACACCGAGCGCGAGGGAGCCGGCCCCCGGGTCGACGCGCTCGTCCAGCGCCACGATCGCCCCCGGATGGTCACCGGGCTCGGCGCCCTGGGGCACCCGCAGGGTGAAGGGAACGGTGACCGTCTGGTGCGGCTCCACGGTGACCCGCGTCTTCGCGATGCGCGCCCAGGCCCCCACCCCCCGCATCTTCTCCTTCACCGTCCGGACGGCGAACCCGCCGTCCCGCGCGGTGTTGTAGGCGTCGGCCGCGTACAGCCGGAAGGTCAGCGGTTCGGCGGTCTTGTTGGCGACGGCCACCTTGTCGGTGATCGTCTGCCCGGGGTCGAGGGAGAGATAGAAGTACGGCCGCGCCGCGATCTTGGAGGCGACCGGGTAGACGGACCAGCTGCCGTTGTCGGCGGCGTGCGCGGGAGCCGCCGTGCACAGGAGTCCGAGGAGCAGGCTCAGGAGGAGGACATACGGCTTGACGCGACGCATGGGTGCGGACCCCCGGTCGGAAGCGGGTCGGGTGACGACCGGGTCTTTCACGATGGTCCTTCATGAAGATCATCACGAAAGGAAAGCCCGGTCGCCACAGGGGAGCTGGCTCAGGTGAGCGTCAGGGTGAGGACTCCGGAGTAGGACCCCGGAGGCGTGAACGCCGGTACGTCCAGGGAGAGTCCGGCGCCGACCGTGAACTCGCCGCCGGTGACCGTGCCGTCCGGGGTCGACGCGAGGGTCGCTCCGGAACCGCCGACGGCGCCCGCGGAACCGGCCGCACAGGTGCTCGGGCTGCCCGCCTTGGTGGCACAGGACGGGGTCCAGCTGAGCTTCCCGGCGTCGATCTTGGCGCCGGGACCGGTGAAGTCGGTGACCTTACCGGTGAGCGACCACCCGGCCGGACCGCCGCGGAAGTCCTTGACGGTGACGGTCTGCAGCGCACCGGTGGAGGCCCCGCCCTGACCGAAGTCGACCGCCGACAGCGCGACGGAGTCCCCGGCCTGGGACATGGACAGGGTCCCCGCCTTGACGGTGGTCGTCAGCTTCTGGCTCCCGTCCGGCACCGGTGTGGTGTCGTTGACGACGTAGGCGGCCGGACCGGCCCCCGCCGTGTCGCTCCACGCGCTGCCCTCGTACGCCACGATCCCGGTCGTCGTCTTGTCGTTGACGGTGAGCGGGGCGCTGAAGGAGCCGTCGGAGCCCGCGGTCGCGGTGGCCGTGTCCGCGGTCTGGCTGGTCCCGGACCGCCCGGCGAGCGTGACGCTCGCGCCGGGTGTGAAGTTCTGCCCGCTGACGGTCACGCTGTCACCGGGGTTCCCGGAGGCCGAACTCAGGCTGATGGCACGGTTGTTGACCGGGGTCGAGTCGGTCGCCGTGACGGTCTCCGACACCGGGGCGGGCGGGTTGGTGACCGTGCAGGGGGTGTCCAGCTCCAGGATGTAGCTGGTGTGGATGTTGTAGTCGCCGGGCGAGAGGGTGATGGCACCCGGCGAGGTGACCGTGAAGGTGCCGGTCATGGAGAACGACGGGAAGGTGCCGTAGCCGGGCACCGGGTCGTTCTTCTTCGGCCCGGTGACCGTGACGTCCCCGCTCTGCGCCCCGCCCAGCGTCACCTTCCCGGTCGGCGTCATGATGTCGGCCGGCAGGGCGAGAGCGGTGGGGTTGTTGGCGGCGGGCGTGACCACGGTGTAGGTCACGGTGACCGTGTCGCCGACCTTGGGGGTGGTGTCGTCCACCGAGATGCTGGCGGTGGTGGTGCCGTCGATCGGCGGGAGGCCCGCGACGGCGGGCGGAATGCAGTGCGTGGCGAAGTCGACGTTCGTCCCGGCAGCGCCGGCCGGACAGGCCAGCGCGCCCCCCGTCGTGACCGCGAGCGCGGTCGCCCCGAACAGTGAGATCCAGCGCCACCGTCGGGATCTTCGTGATCTTGGGGGTGAACCCATGGAAGCCCCCTCCTGAGGGTTGCGGGCGCAGCGGCTCCTCTGCGCCGACAGGGGGCCATTGATGTGGAGGGCGCGTGAGAAGTCAATGGAGATGCCGCAGAAACCTGACGGTTCATCAGCTTCTGCGGCATCCGGAACGAACCCGTCGGTACTCAGAAGACGAACGGGCCCGGGGACTGGGCGGCACTGGACGTACAGGTGACGGTGACGCCGAAGATGACCATCTTCAGGGAGCCGCCGTAGAAGTCGAGGCTGTCACCGGAGGCGACGGTGCCGGGCAGCGGGCCGACGGTGACGGCGCTGCCGGCGGCCATGGCCGGGTTCACGGTGCCACTGAAGACGACGTTGCTGCCGGCCGAGTTGGCCATGGTGAGCGTGGAGGCGATGGAGTTCGCCGACAGGGCGAGCGGGGTGGTGATCGCGCTGGAGGTGAGCGTGAGGGTGGCCGAGGTACCGCTCTGGGTCGCGGTGAGGGTGGCCGCGCCGCCGCCGAAGATGCCGCAGCTGGCGGTGACGGTGGCGGTGGTCGGGGTGACGGCGGCGGCCGAGGGCGCGAAGGCCAGTGCCGTGGCGGCGAGGGCCCCCGCCGCGAGTGCCGCACCGGTGGTCAAGCGTTTCATGGAGATCGGGCTCCCTTCCCGTTGTGTGGGAATGCCATGTGGGGATGGCGACCCCGGTCCGGGTGGATGCGGGCACACCGCGGGGCCGAATCTGACGCACCATCAAAATCTGACGGTCCGTCGGAACTTACGGTCCCATTGATACGCGAGAGACAGGGACCGACAAGGTTGAAATCTGGCCGACTGTCCGCGAAGCGGAGGTGGGGGCGGCGAGAGGCGGGCGGTCCGGCCGGAGGCGCGGAGCGGCCGGAGGCGCGGTCCGGCCGGAGGCGCGGAGCGGCCGGAGGCGCGGTCCGGCCGGAGGCGCGGAGCGGCCGGAGGCGCGGAGCGGCTGAGCGGGGGCTGATCGCGCAGTTCCCCGCGCCGCTTTCGGGGCGCCTGCGCTGGTCCCGCCCGAAGGGGCGCGGGGAACTGCGCGACCAACCACGACGGCGCCGCGCCCGTCCTGCGCCCCCGCCCACCCGAGTCAACAGTCCCCGACCCCTCGACCGACGGAGTCAATAAGCTCCTCGCTTCTCAGCAGAGCGAGTCGGGTGGGTGGGTGGGTGGGAAAGGTCAGGCGGGGACAGTCAGCCGTACCTCTCCGCCCGGCCCCGCAAGCAGCACCGGCGTCCCCGGTCCCCCAAGATCCCGCACCGCCGCGAGATCCTCGGCCGAAACCCCGTCCGCCCCAGAAACAACCGCCGCCGCCTCCAGCGACTCCGCCCCCGACGCCACCGCCATCGCCACCGCCGTCCGCAGCGCGCTCAGCTTCAGCGAGGCCAGTTCCACGGTCCCCGCCACATACGTCCGCCCCGTCGAGTCCCGCACGGCCGCCCCCTCGGGCACCCCGTTACGGGCCCGCGCCGACCGGGCCAGGGTGACGATCTTGCGGTCCTCAGGATCAAGCGCGCTGCTCTCGGTCATGCCCCGAAGCATACGAACACCCGGGAGAAGACCCACCGCCCGCCCCGCCACCGGACGGAGTCAGTCGAGGGTCTGGAGGATCTGACTCCGTACACCCGTGTGCAGCACCGGCCCCCGCGCACCGTTCACCAACGGCAGATACGGCAGCTTCGGCCCGGTGGGCCGTTGCTGCTCGGCTTCCATGTCGGCGACGAGTCACAGTTGAAGACTGAGGGCTATGGCAGGCACCCGATGAGGGTCTATGTCGTCCATCGTCGCCAGCATGACCGAACGATGGAGTGGCTTGCCGAAGCCGGCTTCGCCGTCGAGACGCACAAGACCCTCATGACTCTTGACCTTGCCCAAAGGTGAAGGCCGACACTGTCCGTGGTGACCGCACTGGTGAGCTGAGCGCTTGTCTCTGACGGAACCCGGATGAGAGGAACCTGCATTGGATGACGACCCTCTCCTGGCAGAACAGATGGCCTACTACCGGGCCGGCGCGGCCGAATACGACCGGCCCTATGCAGAGTACGAAGACCTCCAGAGGTTGCTGGCTGTCGTCGATGACCTCCCGATTGCCGGGGACGTACTGGAGTTGGCCTGCGGAACGGGCCAGTGGACCCCTCTGCTCGCCGCGCGGGCGCATTCGGTGACGGCCGTCGACGCGGCAACCGAGGTGTTGGCCCTCGCCCGGGCGCGCACCCCATCTCCCACCGTGCAATTCCTTGAGGCCGACCTGTTCGAGTGGCAGCCGCCACGACGCTACGACACCGTGTTCTTCGCCTTCTGGCTCTCCCATGTCCCACCGACACGGTTGCCCGACTTGTGGAACACCGTCGCCGCCGCGCTCACGCCGGGCGGCAAAGCGATCTTCATCGACGACGGCCCCGCCGCAGCCGCATACGAGGAAGTCCTCGCGAACCAGCCGGCCCCGGCCGCGCTGCGCCGGCTCGATGACGGCAGCCAGTACCGCATCGTGAAGGTATTCCACGATGCCCAGACCCTCACGGACGACCTCACAGCGCTGGGCTGGTCGGTCGGCATCCGGACCATGGGCGGGAACTTCATCGGCGTCGCAGAACCGCCGACCGCCCCAGGCTGAGAGGCCACAACCGCGCCGGCATCGGCAGCCGTGCGGTGAAGATGCCGTGGCTGAGGTCAGCCACTCCGTGCCGGCTGCTCGGCCCGTGCGCGGGTCGAGAGGGAAGAACGCGACCAGTGCGCGGTCCCGATGCGTGGCGAGCCCGGCGAACAGTTCGTCGAAGGCCCGGTCGGGGATGCTGCGTGCCGAAGGGTGCGTCCCGCTGATCCGCCGCGGACGTCACGCCCGGTCCAGCCGCAGCCGCTCCGCTCTCGGCAGGCCGGCCACGACGAGGTCGTACGAGTCCTCGATCAGCTCTTTCACCAGGCGGTCGGGGAGGTCGCCGTCCACGGTCACGGTGTTCCAGTGGCGCTTGTTCATGTGGTAGCCGGGGATGATCAGGCCCTCGTGGTCGGCGCGCAGCCGGACCGCGTCGTCGGGATCGCACTTGAGGTTGACCTTCAGCGGGCGGGCATCCATCCAGCTCAGCGCGAACACCTTGCCGAGGACCTTGAACACCGAGATGTCCGGGTTGAACGGGAAGTCCTCCTCCGCCGCGTTGAAGGAGAGGCAGAAGGCGCGGAGCCGGTCGGGGGTCACTCGGGCTCGCCCTTCGGGTCGTCGGCCACCGGCACCGGCTCCACCAGCACCGTCACGATCTTGTTCCGGCGTCCGGCGGCGGCCTCCGCGGTCAGGGCCAGCCTCCGTCCGTCGGGGAGTTCGACCTGGGCGGCGGCACCCGCGATGGGCACCCGGCCGAGCGCCTTGGCGAGCAGCCCGCCGACGGTCTCCACGTCCTCGTCGTCGTACTCGTCGAGCCCGTACAGCTCGCCGAGGTCCGTGATGTCGAGGCGGGCGGTGACCCGGTAGCGGTCGTCGCCGAGGTCGGTGACCGGCGGGAGCTCCCGGTCGTACTCGTCGGTGATCTCGCCGACGATCTCCTCCAGGATGTCCTCGATGGTGACGATCCCGGCCGTGCCGCCGTACTCGTCGATGACGACGGCGACGTGGTTGCGTTCCTTCTGCATCTCGCGCAGCAGGTCGCCGGCGTTCTTGGTGTCGGGCACGAAGAACGCGGGCCGCATGGCGGTGGAGACCAGGTCGGACTCGGCGTCCCGGCTGATGTGCGTCTTGCGGACCAGGTCCTTGAGATACACGATGCCGACCATGTCGTCCTCGCTCTCCCCGGTGACGGGGATGCGCGAGAAGCCCGAGCGCAGGGCCAGGGTGAGGGCCTGCCGGATGGTCTTGTACCGCTCGATGACCACCAGGTCGGTGCGCGGCACCATGACCTCGCGGACGAGCGTGTCGCCCAGTTCGAAGACCGAGTGCACCATCCGGCGCTCCTCGTCCTCGATCAGGGAATCCTTCTCGGCGAGGTCGACCAGGGCCCGCAGTTCGGCCTCGGAGGCGAACGGGCCGCGCCGGAAGCCCTTGCCGGGAGTGAGGGCGTTGCCGATGAGGATGAGGAGATACGGGATCGGGCCCATGATGCGGGCCAGCGGCAGCAGCACGTACGCGGCGGCCGTGGCCGTGTTCAGCGGATGCTGGCGGCCGATGGTGCGCGGGGAGACGCCGACGGCGACGTAGGACACGAGCACCATCACGCCGATCGCGGCGAGCAGCGCCTCCCAGGTGGTGGGGATCGCCTGGAGGCAGGCGTAGGTGACCAGGGCCGCGGCGGCCATCTCGCAGGCGACGCGGACCAGCAGCGCCACATTGAGGTAGCGGGTGGGGTCGGCGGCGATCTGGGCGAGCTTGGCGCTGCCGCGCCGCCCGGACTTCACGGCCTCCTCGGCGCGGAAGCTGGAGACGCGGGCGATACCGGCCTCGGCGCAGGCGGCCAGCCACGCCACGACGACCAGGGCGATCGCTCCGGCGACGATCTGCGGACTCATACGAGGACGACCACCCGGTTACGAGACCGTCGGCGCCGGGGAGGGACCGGTCAGGCCCTTCTCCCCCCGCCAGCCGTCCACGATGGCCGCCTGCAGGCCGAACATCTCGGCCTTCTCGTCGGGCTCCTCGTGGTCGTAGCCGAGCAGGTGCAGCACGCCATGGACGGTGAGCAGCTGGAGCTCCTCGTCCATGGAGTGCTGGGTGTCGGCCTCGGCCCCCTGCTTCGCGGCGACCTCCGGGCAGAGCACGATGTCGCCGAGCAGCCCCTGCGGCGGCTCGTCCTCGTCCTTCGACGGCGGCCGCAGCTCGTCCATCGGGAAGGACATGACATCGGTCGGCCCGGGCAGGTCCATCCACTGGATGTGCAACTGCTCCATGGCGTCGGCGTCCACGACGATCACCGAGAGCTCGGAGAGCGGGTGGATGCGCATCCGCGCGAGGGCGTAGCGGGCGATGTCGAGGATCGCCTGCTCGTCGACCTCGGTTCCGGACTCGTTGTTGACGTCGATCGACATGGCGCTGTGCTTGTCTACTTCCCCTTGTGCCCGGACTTCGAGCGGCCGCCCTGGTGCGTGCCGTTCTCCGTGCCGTGCTGGCTGTCGTACATCTCGTACGCGTCGACGATACGGCCCACCAGCTTGTGCCGTACGACATCGTGGGACGACAGCCGGGAGAAGTGCACGTCCTCCACGCCCTCCAGGATGTCCTGCACCTGGCGCAGACCGGACTTGGTCCCGTTGGGCAGGTCGACCTGGGTGACGTCACCCGTGATCACGATCTTCGACTCGAAGCCGAGCCGGGTGAGGAACATCTTCATCTGCTCGGGCGAGGTGTTCTGGGCCTCGTCGAGAATGATGAAGGCGTCGTTGAGCGTACGGCCGCGCATGTACGCCAGCGGCGCCACCTCGATCGTCCCAGCCGCCATCAGGCGCGGGATCGAGTCCGGGTCGAGCATGTCGTGCAACGCGTCGTACAGCGGCCGCAGGTACGGGTCGATCTTCTCGTAGAGCGTGCCCGGCAGGAAGCCGAGCCGCTCGCCCGCCTCGACCGCCGGCCGGGTCAGGATGATGCGGTTGACCTGCTTGGACTGCAGGGCCTGCACCGCCTTGGCCATGGCCAGATACGTCTTTCCGGTACCGGCGGGGCCGATGCCGAAGACGATCGTGTGCTTGTCGATCGCGTCGACGTACCGCTTCTGGTTGAGGGTCTTGGGTCGGATGGTGCGGCCGCGCGAGGACAGGATGTTCTGTGTCAGAACCTGGGCCGGGGTCTCCTCCGGTCCCTCCCCGTTCTCACTCGCCCGCAACATGGCGATCGAGCGTTCCACTGCGTCCTCCGTCATCGGCTGCCCGGTGCGGAGCACCAGCATCATCTCGTCGAACAGGCGCTGGACGATGGCGACTTCACGGGCATCGCCGACCGCGCTGATCTCATTGCCCCGGACATGGATGTCGGCCGCCGGGAAGGCCTTCTCGATCACGCGCAGCAGGGAGTCGCCGGATCCCAGCACGGTGACCATCGGGTGCTGGGCGGGAACCTCGAACTGAGCTCGGGCCTGCTGCTGCGCGGGAGTGTGAGCTGTGGGTGTCTGAGTCATGGGCCGGCGCTTAAGGCCTGCGGTTCCTCCTCATCACGGCCGCGTAGCTGAGGGCGGCCTCGCGATACCAAGCGTACGACGCGGGGCTGACAACGCCGTAGGCCTTTTCGCGAAGAAAGGCGCCCCCGATGCAGCCGTGAGCCCTGCCTGCGCTCCTGCCCGCCGGGGCAGAATCCGGGCCGTCACTGCCATACGTGGTCACGGGGCCGCGTCCGCTCCACGCCACCTGTACGTACAGAAAGCAGGTAGCCGTGCTGCTGCGTCTGCCCACGTCGGTGTCCGAGGCCCGGGAATGCCTGGCCGAGGGGGCGATACCCGTCGGCGGTGCGACCCTGGTATGGGCCGTCTGGCAGCGTGACGGCTTCCCGGAACAGGCGGTGTCCCTGCGGAAGGTGCCGGAGGCGACGGCGGTCGGGGACGGCGTGCTGGGGGGTGCGGTGCTTCTGCACCAGGTGGACGACCGGGTTCCGGAGGTGCTGCGGAAGGCGGCGAAGGGAGTCGGCACGGGCTCGGTGCGCCGGACGGCGACGGTGGGCGGGAACATCGCAGGGTCGAGCCTGCGGGATCTGTTGCCGGCGGCGATCGTGTTGGACGCGTGGGCCGAGGTGCTCACGGCGGACGGCGTGGACGAGGTGGACCTGTCCGAGCTGGAGGCCAAGTCGCCGGTGCTGCTGGCGCTGCGCTGGCGGGAGCCGGTGAAGGGGGCGTACGCGAAGGTGGCGGACCCGGGGGGCGGCGAGGTGCCGACGATCGCCGCGGCGGCGGTGGACACGGAGGGTGTGCTGCGGGTCGCGGTGCGGGAGGGGTACGTGGTGAGCGGGGGGAGTGTGGCCGCCGACGGGGGCGGGGTGGAGGAACTGTTCGCCGGTGCGTTGGCCGGGGTGTCGGGGGCGGGGCGGGAGTTGCTGCGGGAGCAGGTTGCCGGGGTGCTCGGAGGGTAGCTCCGGGGTGGTGGCGCCCGGTCGTCGGCTGCGGGCCGGTGGGAGCCGATCGCGCCCACGCGGCGGAGCCGCACACCGACACAGCCCCGCGCCCCTGACGGGGCGCTGCCCGGCCGCGTCCTCCGTAGCCGCGGGCAGGCGTGCTTCCCCCCAGTGCCTTAAGGGCCTGGGAGGTGCCCCCAGGCGGCACGGGTGGGCGCAGCGGCACCCTGCCGGCGCCGGGAAGCGAAACCCCCCGCCCCCAGCCCCCACGCACCCGCACCCGCACCCGCACCCGCACCCGCACCCGCACCCGCACCCGCACCCGCGATCATCACGCCGACCGGCCGAACCCGATCGTAGGCACCGCCCTCCGCAGAGGCCACGGCCTGACCTGGTCCTCCTCCGGTACCAGGCCCTCCAGGAACGCGTATCGCCGCAGCGCCGCCGGGTCCTGCCCCGCCACCGACTGGACCTTCCGCCACCACGCCCCGATCTCCGACCAGCCCGGCGCGGACAGGGAGCCGCCGAACTCCTGGACGGAGAGCGCCGCCGTGAGGCCCGCGAAGGCGAGGCGGTCGGCCAGCGGCCAGTCCGCCAGCGTGCCGGTCACGAACCCGGCGACGAAGACGTCACCCGCTCCGGTCGGGTCTAGGGCCTCCACGGCGATCGCGGGGACCTCCGCGGACTCCCCGGTCCGCCCGTCGACGGCGTAGGCCCCCTCCGCCCCGAGGGTGACGACGGCGAGGGGCACGTACTCGGTGAGGGCATGGGCCGCGGCGCGCGGGCAGTCGGCGCCGGTGTACCGCCGCGCCTCCTCCGCGTTGGGCAGGAACGCCTCGCAGTGTTCGAGATCGGCGAGGCCGGCCAGGTCCCAGGCGCCGGTGTCGTCCCAGCCGACGTCCGCGAAGATCCGGGTGCCCTCGGCGGCGGCCTTGGCGATCCAGGGGTTGCGTTTGCCGGGCGTGAGGGAGGCGACGGCGGCGCGCGCGTGGGCGGGGTGGCCGGGCGCGTTCTGCTGGCGGAACAGGGTGTCGGCGGGCGGCTCGTGGCCGTGCGAGACCATGGTCCGCTCCCCCTCGTACGCCATGGACACGGTGACCGGCGAGTGCCAGCCGCGCACGGTCCGCGACGGGGAGAGGTCGATGCCCTCGCCCTGTTCGAGGGCGTCCCAGCAGTACTCGCCGTAGTGGTCGTCGCCGAAGGCCGCCGCGAGGGAGGTCTTCAGGCCGAGCCGGGCGAGGGCGGTGGCCATGTTGGCGATGCCGCCGGGGCTGGAGCCCATGCCCCGGGCCCAGGACTCGGTGCCGCGCACGGGGGCGGAGTGCAGCCCGGTGAAGATGATGTCGAGGAAGACGGTGCCGGTGAGGTAGACGTCCCAGGGCGGATCGTCCGGCGTCCGCACGCCGGCCAGCGGGTCGACCTGCACGGCGCAGTGCGGTGTCGTTGCTCCTCTGTCGTCGTCGAGGTACTCCGGTTCCTCTCCGGCGAACGCGTTGGACGCGGTCACGGTGCGCTCCCTGGGCGTGGTGCGGATCCGGCCAGTCTGCACCATGTCGTGACAGCGGCGGCGGCTCTCGCCGTACGACCGCCCGAACGAGCGTCGTCACCAGCGCGGCACGGTGGGTGTGGTCCACCCCGGCTCGGCCGCCCGCATCGCCGCCGCGTCGTCGCGGTCGCGGAGCGTCCCCTCGTCGTCCGGCCACCGCTGGTGCAGCGTCCGCAGCCGCTCCCGGTCCAGCTCGACGCCCAGGCCCGGCGCGTCGGTGCCGGCGACCCGGCCGCCCTCGAAGACGAGCCGCTCGGTGAGGACGAACGGCCGGGCCGGCTCCAGGTACTTGGTGTCGCCGTAGGTCTCGCCGACCCCGGTCACCCCGTCGGCGGTCTCCCCCTCCCCGATCAGCCGGGGCATGTACGGCTGGTGCACGCCCCAGGTGTTCGGCAGCGGCGGGTCGGCGACCAGGATCGCGTCGGGCGGACGTCGGCGATCGTGAGGTTCACAGGGGCGCTCCCACGAGGTCGAGTCCGGCGGTCAGCAGGGCCTTGAGGTCGGCCAGGTCGGCGGCCGAGGGGTCGGTGAGCGGGGCGCGCACCGCGCCGACGGGACGGCCGCGCAGCCGGGCCGCCGCCTTGACGAGGGACACGGCGTATCCGGGGACGCGGTCGCGGAGTTCGACGAACGGCACGTAGAAGTCGCGCAGCAGCTTGTCGACGGTGCCGTGGTCGCCGGCGCCGAGGGCGGCGAAGAAGGCGTCGGCGATCTCGGGCGCGAAGGCGTGCACCGCGGAGGAGTAGGCGGGGACGCCGACGGCGGCGTAGGCGCGGGCCTGGATCTCGGCGGTGGCGGCGCCGTTGAAGAAGAGGAAGCCCTCCGGGGCGGCGAGGGTGAGGCGCTGGAGCCGGTCCAGGTCGCTGTGCCCGTCCTTGAGCCCGATGACGCCGGGGATACGGGCGACACGGGTCAACGAGTCGGCCGTGAAGGCGACCTGTCCGCGCTGGTAGGCGATGAGCGGCAGGGACGTCCCGGCCGCGATCCGCTCCAGCTGCGCGACCAGCCCGTCCTGCGGGGCGGCGACGAGATAGTGCGGCAGCACGAGCAGGGCGTCGGCGCCGGCCTCCTCGGCGACCCGGGCGAACCGTACGGCCTGCGCCCAGCCGTACCCCACCCCCGCGACCACCGGCACCCGCCCGCCCGCCTCCTCGACGGCGACGGCGACGACCCGCCGGTACTCGTCCTCGTCCAGCGAGAAGAACTCCCCCGTCCCGCAGGCCGGGAAGAGCGCGCCGGGCCCGGCGGCGAGCTGTCCGCCGACGTACTCCCGGAATCCGTCCACGTCGAGGGACCCGTCGGCGTGAAAGGCGGTGAGCGGGAACGACAGCACCCCTCCCGCCATCCCCTTGCGCAGGCTCCGCACCACATCCTCCGGCTGTCCGGCCACCGAATCCATCTCCCCATGTAGACGTCATCCACGTATAAGAACTAAGACTAGATATGCGAACACCCCCCGTCAACGGCGCACACCGCCCCCGCCCCTCTACGATCTGCACATGTCCGAGACAGCAGGCGTCCGCGAGGTGAAGTCCGCGGCGCGCACGGTGGAGCTGCTGGAGCTCCTCGCGGCCCGCGGCGACCGCCCGGCCCGCCTCCAGGAACTGGCGGACGAACTCGCCGTCCCGCGCAGCTCGATGTACGCCCTGCTCCAGACGCTGATCACGAGGGGCTGGGTACGCACCGACACGACCGGCTCCCTCTACGGCGTCGGCATCCGCACCCTGCTGACCGGCACGAGCTACCTGGACTCCGACCCGCGCGTCCGCCTCGTACGCCCGTACCTGGACGAGGCGTCCCAGGAGCTGGGCGAGACGATCCACCTGGGCCGCCTGGACGGCCCGAACGTGGCGTACCTGGCGACGCGGGAGTCGCACGAATACCTGCGCACGATCAGCAGGGTGGGCCGGCGGCTGCCGGCCCACGCGGGCGCCCTGGGCAAGGCGCTCCTCGCGGAACGCCCCGCCGAAGACCTCCCCGAGGGCCCGTACGAACCCCTGACCCCCAACTCCCACACCACCCGGGAGGCCCTCACCGCCGACCTCGCCGAGATCCGCACCCGCGGCTACTCGATCGACCGCGAGGAAGGCGTCACCGGCATCATCGGCTTCGGCTTCGCCCTGCGGTACGACACCCCGCCCCAGGACGCGATCAGCTGCTCGGTACCGGTGACCCGCCTGACCCCGGACCACGAGGCGGAGATCGTGACGGTGATGAGAGAGATCCGCTCACGAATCGAGTCGGCCACACCCCCCGGCGGCACAGTCAACTGGCGCTGACCGCAGGTCCTCCGTCCAGCTGACCGCGGCGCCTCCGTCCGGACGCGCGGGACTTGTCAGCATGCGGCTCCGGGGCCCACCCAGGGGGCGGGGCTGTATCGATGTGCGGCTCCGGGCCCACTCAGGGCCGCGGGACTGTATCGATGTGCGGCTCCGCCGCGTGGGCGCGACCAGCCATCCCGCATCCCGCATCCCGCGCACCGCACCGCACCGCACCGCACCGCACCGCACCGCACCGCACCGCACCCGAGAACGCACACCACCCCACGGCGCGCGGCGCTCCTACCCCACCCCCCACACCCGAAACGGAACATGACCTACATCACACCCCCCGCCCTTCTTCCGCCCTCCCTCACTTGATACAAATTGCCCGCGCGTTCCTGTCCGTCGACGGCCTGCGCCCAACCCCCTTTCTCCGTCGGTCCTTTCGCATGCCCTGGGAACGCCCGTGTTCGCCCGCACCACCCCCTGGCCCCTCGTCGCCCTTTTCACGGCCGGGTATCTCGCCCCGTACCTGCTCCCGACCACCGTCGGCAGGCTCGAATCGGGGCTCCCGATCTCCGCCACCCAGGCAGGTGCCATCGGCAGTGCCCTGCTGCTGAGTTCCGCGGCGGCCGGCTTCCTGCTGGCGTCCCGCGTGGACCGCGTCGGCCCCCGCGCCCTCGCCCGCGCCGGTCTCCTGCTCGCCGTCCTCGGCTACGGCGGCGCCGCCCTCACCACCCACGTCCCGGCCGTCGTGGCCGGCGCGATCGTCGGCGGCTTCGGCTCCGGCGCGGTCACCGCGGTGGCCGCCACCGGCATCGCCGCACAACTCGACCCGCACCGCACCACCACCCTCGGCCTGCTCGGCGTCTCCGCCCTCGCGGGTGCCGTCTATCTGACGGTCCCGCACCTCGGCCCCGGTCACGCGCAGCCCCTCGCCGCGATCGCGCTCACCGCACTGGCGGTCTGGCCGCTGACCGCCCGCCTGTCCCCCCGTACCGCCCCGGCCCCGCCCCGCACCGCGACCGGATCCCGTCTCCCGCACCTGCGCTCGGGTCTGCTGCTGGCCGCCGCGATGCCCTGCTGGTCGGCCGCGCAGAACTCGCTGTGGGGCGTGAGCGGCCGGATCGGCCTGACGCAGGCGCATCTGAGCGAGGTGACCGTCGGCGTGGTGTTCGCGGTGGCGCTCGGCGCCGGTCTGCTGGGCGTGGTCGGAGCGGGCGCGCTCGGCCCGCGGCTCGGGCAGGGCCTGCCGATCGGCCTCGGCACCGTGCTGATCGCGGGCTGTATCGCGCTCAGCGCGTCCGCCACGGACCTGACGACGTTCGCGTCCGGCGAGATCGCCTGGAACCTGCTCTACCCGGTCGTCCTGTCGTACGTCATCGGCCTGGCGGCCGCCCTGGACCCGCGGGGCCGCTGGGCGGTGCTGGTCGGGTCGGCGTCGTCGCTGGGGACGGCCGTCGGCCCGATGACCGGCAGCCTGCTGTCGGCCCGGGCCGGTTTCCCGGCGATGGGGACGGTCCTGGCGGTGGGCCTGCTGGCGGTCGCGGTCCCGCTGACGGCGGTGGCGCTGCGGCGCAGGACCACCACCGTCACGGCGACCCACCCGGCGCTCACCGACCAGACGGTACGGCTGGACGTCGCCGTCTAGCCGAACTCGTAGGCCTCCACCTCGGCGAGGTACCGGGTCCGCAGCTCCTCGTCGTCCTCCAGGAAGGACGCGAGGAAGGAGTTGCGGGCCAGTTCCCGCATCTGCTCCCTGGACAGGCCCAGGGCGTCGTGCACGGCGTGGTAGTTGTCGGCGACGTAACCCCCGAAGTAGGCCGGGTCGTCGGAGTTGACCGTGCACAGCAGGCCCGCGTCGAGCATCGCCGGCAGCGGGTGCTCGGCGAGCACGTCGACCGCGCGCAGCCGCACGTTCGACAGCGGGCACAGCGTCAGCGGGATCCGCTCCCGCACCAGCCGGGCGACCAGCTCCGGGTCCTCCATGCAGCGCAGCCCGTGGTCGACGCGCTCCACGCCGAGCACGTCCAGCGCCTCGGCGATGTAGGCGGGCGGCCCCTCCTCACCGGCGTGCGCCACACGTCGCAGCCCGAGGTCGGCGGCGGCCTCGTACACCTCGCGGAACTTGGCCGGCGGATGCCCGACCTCGGCCGAGTCCAGCCCGATCCCGATGATCCGGCCGAGGTGGGGCCGTGCGGCCTCCAGCGTCTCCAGCGCCGAGTCGGCGGGCTCGTCCCGCAGGAAGCACATGATCAGCCGGGTGGAGATCCCGTGCTTCTCGACGCTTTCGCCGAGTGCCCGCCACAGGCCCTCCACGACCGTGCCCATGGGCACGCCCCGGGCGATGTGCGCCTGCGGGTCGAAGAAGATCTCGGCGTGCCGCACGCCCTGCGCGGCGGCCCGGGCCAGATAGGCGTTCGCGAGGTCCTCGAAGTCCTGCTCGGTGCGCAGGACGGCCATGAGCTCGTAGTACAGGTTCAGGAAGGACTGCAGGTCCTTGAACCGGTAGGCCTCGCGCAGCGCGTCGGTGTCCGCGTACGGCAGCTCGACGCCGTTGCGCGCGGCGAGCCGGAACGCCAGCTCCGGTTCCAGAGTGCCTTCGATGTGGAGGTGCAGTTCAGCTTTCGGGAGGGGCATCAGAGCATGGTACGGCCGTTTCACCTGCGCTTCGGAACCGGCACTCGGAGCAGATCCCGCGCCACGGTCAGCTCCTCCTGGTATCCGGCGTCCCGCGCCTGCCGCTCGAATTCCTCGGGTTCCGAGTAGCGCTGGCTGAAGTGGGTCAGCACGAGGTGCCGTACCCCGGCGTCCCGCGCGACGGCCGCCGCCTGCCCGGCGGTCAGATGGCCGTGCTCCGCGGCGAGTTCGGCGTCCTCGTCGAGGAACGTGGACTCGATGACGAGCAGGTCGCAGCCCTCGGCGAGCGCGTGCACACCGTCGCAGAGCCGGGTGTCCATCACGAACGCGAACCGCTGCCCGCGCCGTACCTCGCTGACCTGGTCGAGGGTGACGTCCCCGAGGACGCCGTCGCGCTGCAGACGGCCGACGTCCGGGCCCTTGACGCCGTGCGCGGCGAGCCGTTCGGGCAGCATGCGGCGACCGTCCGGCTCGACCAGCCGGTAGCCGTAGGACTCGACCGGGTGGGACAGCTTGCGGGCCTGGAGCGTGTACGACGGGGTCACGGCGAGGTCGCCGTCCGCGTCGACCGGGGCCTCGGTGATGCCGACGGTCTCCCGGTAGGCGGTGGCGTACCGGAGCCGGTCGAAGAAGCGCTGCCCGGACTTCGGGTAGTGCGCGGTGACCGGGTGGGGGACCTTGTCGAGGTTGATGCGCTGGATGACCCCGGCGAGGCCGAGACTGTGGTCACCGTGGAAGTGGGTGACGCAGATCCGGTTGAGGTCGTGCGCGGCGACCCCGGCCCGCAGCATCTGCCGCTGGGTGCCCTCGCCGGGGTCGAAGAGGATGCCCTCACCGTCCCAGCGCAGCACGTAGCCGTTGTGGTTGCGGTGCCGGGTGGGAACCTGGCTGGCGGTGCCGAGGACCACCAGTTCACGGACGGACACGGTGACTTGCCCGGGTTACCCGGGCGGCCACTGCAGGCCGCGGCCGCCGATGACGTGCGCGTGGGCGTGCCAGACGGTCTGGCCGGCGCCGCTGCCGGTGTTGAAGACGATGCGGTAGCTGTCCAGCTTGTCCTCGTCGGCGACGGCCTGCGCCTCGCGCAGTATGTCGGCGGCCACGGCGGGTTCGCCTGCGGCGAGCTCGGCCGCGTCCTTGTAGTGGACCTTGGGGATCACCAGGACGTGGGTGGGTGCCTGGGGGTTTATGTCCCGGAAGGCGACGGTGGTGTCCGTCTCCCGGACGATCGTCGCGGGGACGTGACCTGCGACGATCTTGCAGAACAGGCAGTCGTCCTGGGGTTCCCCTGCCATGTTTTCTCCTCGCCCGGTGATCAGTTCCGAGGGCATCGTATCGTCGTCGAGTGCGGGTCCTGTGGGGGCTGGTCGCGCCCCACGCGGCGGAGCCGCACATCGGCACAGCCCCGCGCCCCTTCAGGTGGGACCCGACCCCGCCTCCTTACATCGGCAGCGTCGGCGGCACCTTCGCCGGCGTCGTCTCCAACGCCTCCAGCGCTATCCGTACTGCCTCGTCCAGCTGGGGATCCCGGCCCGCGGCCCAGTCCTGGGGGGTCTGTACGACCTCCACGTCGGGGTCGACGCCGTGGTTCTCCACGCCCCAGCCGTAGCCCTCCAGCCAGAACGCGTACTTGGGCTGGGTGACCAGCGTGCCGTCGACCAGGCGGTAGCGGCTGTCGATTCCGATCACGCCGCCCCAGGTGCGGGTGCCGACCACCGGGCCGATGCCCAGCGCCTTGATCGCCGCGTTGACGATGTCCCCGTCCGAGCCGGAGAACTCGTTCGCGACGACGACCACCGGGCCCCGGGGCGCGTCCCTCGGGTAACTGAACGGGCGCATGCCGCGCGGCAGGTCCCAGCCGACGATCCGCCGGGCCAGTTTCTCCACGACGAGCTGGGAGGTGTGCCCGCCGCGGTTCTCGCGGACGTCCACGACGATGCCCTCGCGGGCCATCTCCACGCTCAGGTCGCGGTGGATCTGGGCCCAGCCCGGTGCCTGCATGTCCGGCACGTGGAGATACCCCAGCCGGCCCTCGGACAGCTCGTGCACATGGGCCCGCCGGTCGGCCACCCACGCGTGGTAGCGCAGCGGTTCCTCGTCGGCGACCGGGACGACGACGGGGTGGCGCAGTTCGCCGCCGCCGGCCGGGGACACGGTCAGTTCTACGGCCTTGCCTGCGGTGCCGACGAGGAGGGGGCCGGGTCCGGTCACCGGGTCGACGGAGCGGCCGGCGACGGCCACGATCGCGTCCCCGGGGCGTACCGCGACGCCGGGTGCGGCGAGCGGGGAGCGGGCGCCGGGGTCGGAGGTCTCGGCGGGCAGGATCCGGTCGATGCGCCAACTGCCGTCCGGGTGCCGGGAGATGTCGGCGCCGAGGAGGCCCTGGCGGGCGCCGCGGCCGTAGCCGCCATTCGGGGTGACGTAGGCGTGCGAGGTGCCGAGTTCGCCCTGGACCTCCCAGAGCAGGTCGACCAGGTCGTCGTGGGTGGCGACGTGGTCGACGAGCGGGCGGTAGCGGTCGAGGACGCCGTTCCAGTCGACGCCGCCGAGGTCCGGCCGCCAGAACTGGTCCCGCATGATGCGGCCGGTCTCGTCGAACATCTGCCGCCACTCGGCGGCAGGTTCGACGGTCTGCCGGACCCGGGACAGGTCGACGGTGATGTTGGTGTCGCTGTCGTCGTCGTTCGAGGCACGCCGGTCGCTGGGTACGACCTTGAGCTTGCCGTCGGCCCACAGCAGGACGCGTTTGCCGTCGCCGCTGACCTCGAAGTGGTCGGCGTCGGAGGCGAGGTACTCGATGCGCTGCTGGGCGAGGTCGTAGCGTTCCAGCTCGGTCTTGGGGTCGGGGTCCTCGGGGTGGGCGCGGGAGGCGCCGAGCACGCCGCGTACCGGGTGGCGCAGCCACAGGACGCCGTCCTTGGCGGCGCGCAGCCCGGAGTAGCGGCCGGCCTCGACGGGGAAGGGCACGATCCGGTCGGCGAGGCCCTCCAGGTCGATGCGGGTGGCCGGGGTGCCCTCGGCGTCCGGGGTCTCGTCCTTGTCGGGGGCCTCGAAGGGGCGGCCGTGCCGCTGCGGGCCGAACGGCGAGGGGGTGGTCGCGGCCAGCGTGATCAGGTGCGGCCGGTCGCCGACCACGAAGGCCAGGTCGAAGACGTGCTCGTCGTAGACCGGGTCGAAGGAGCGGGTGGAGAGGAAGGCGAGGTGTTTGCCGTCGCGGGTGAAGACGGGGTCGTAGTCCTGGAAGCGCAGCGGGGTCGCCTCGGTGACGGTGAGGTCGGTGGTGTGGGCGACACGGAGCTGGGCGAGCCCGCCGGCCCCGGGGTGGGACCAGGCCAGCCAGCCGGAGTCGGGCGAGAACGCCAGCCCGGAGACGTCGCCGTCCTCGCTGCGGTCGACCTCGCGGACCTCGCCGGTCTCGCGTTCGACGAGGAGCAGCCGTCCGTCGTGCGCGGCGACCGCGACGTGGCCGCCGTCGGGGGCGACGGCGAGGTCCAGGACCCGGCCGAGCTGCCCGGCGGCGAGCCGGCGCGGGGTGGAGCCGGGCACGGCACCGGTGGCGGGGGCGAACTCCAGGGCGTCGTCGCCCTCGGCGTCCGTCACCCACACCACCCACTCCTCCGCGTCCGCGCGGAAGGTGACGGGCAGTCGGGCGCGCACCCCGGGCTGGGCGGCCAGCGCGCGGGCCGGCCCCGACCGGTGGGTCACCCAGTGCACGCCGCCGCGCACCAGGACGGCGCTGCCGCGCGCGGTGTGGTCGGGCGAGGCGGAGCCGAACCAGCGGGAGGCGTTGACCGGGCGCGGCTGCCGGTCCACGCGGGACCCGCCGAGCCGGATGTCCAGCCGGCGCGGCTCGGCGCCCTCCAGGTCGTCGAGGAGCCAGAGTTCACCGGCTGAGGCGTAGACGACCCGGGTGCCGTCACCGGCCGCGTGCCGGGCGTAGAAACCGTCGAGAGGGGTGTGCCGGCGCAGGTCGGAGCCGTCGGCGAGGGAGGAGTACAGCGCGCCCGTGCCCTCGTGGTCGGAGAGGAAGGCGATCCGGTCGCCGGCCCACACCGGGTATTCGAGGTTCCCGTCCAGCTCCTCGTGCAGCCGGACGAACTCGCCATCGCCGTCCGGGTCGATCCACAGCTTCCCGGCGGTACCGCCCCGGTACCGCTTCCACCAGGCCGCCTCCCGGCCCATCGGCGCGGACAGCAGCACGGTGTTCGGCCCGAACGCGACATGGCCGACCGGACCGTACGGCAGGACGGTGGACGGTCCGCCGTCGAGCGGAACGGTGCGGGCCCAGCTGCGCCGGAGGCTGGACTGGCCGTAGGTGCTGATCGCGAGGACCTGCCCGTCGGCGGTCCAGCCGCGCACCTGGGTGCGGGAACTCCCCCAGTGCGTCAGGCGTTCGCTGCTGCCGCCCGCCACCGGGGCCGTGTGCACCTCGGGGGCCCCGTCCCGGGCGGAGGTCCAGGCGATCGTGGTCCCGTCGGGCGAGATACGCGGCAGCGTCACGGGGACGTTGTCGGCGCTGACCCGCCAGGCCCGGCCCCCGTCCAGGGGCGCGAGCCACACGTCGTCCTCGGCGGTGAAGGCGACCAGGTCGCCGTGGACATGGGGAAATCGGAGGTAGGACCGCGGTCCTGTCGCTGCACCCTGAGTCACCCGCTCAGCCTATGCATCGCGGCACGATCGCGGTGGCCGATTTCGATCACTTGCCCTGGACCGGCCAGCACTTGGGGTCGCCCTGGCACCAGATGGTCTTCGTCACGGTCACGGTGGGACCCGGCCGCTGTCCGTAGGTGGGCGGCCGGTAGGTGCTGTAGATCGGTCCGGGCGTGGCCTCGCAGTCGCCGAGGCCCGTCACCCGGAACCACTCCTTGCCGCCCACCTTCGCGACGAGGTTCCCGCGCACACAGGCGCCGCTGACCGCCTTGGTGACGCGTCCGGTGACGGTGATGTCCCGGCCGTCCTTGGTCCGGCCCCGGCAGTCCACGGAGACGACGCTGGTCTCGGATGCCGAGGGCGTCCTCGGTGCCGACGAGCTGTAGTCGCCGGTGCAGGTGAGCCAGCTCACGTCGACGTGCTGCCGTTTCAGCTCGGCGGTGGCGGTCCGGTCGGTGGTGTACGCGACGGTCGCGGAGTTCAGGTCGGTCGGCCGGCAGCCCACCACACCCCCCACGGCGACCACCGCGAGCCCCGCCACGGCCGCCGCCCTGGTCACGCGCGACCGGCGCGTCCCGCGCGGTCGGCGCCAAATCGGCCTCAATGCCCCCATGGAGGGCAGCCTGCCACCGTCCTCTCCGTGACGGTAGGGGGCATACGGCCACTCACGTGTTCGGAGTGGTCCCCCTGGCGGTCGACGGCTCCTCAGGTGCGCAGCAGCAGCCACTCCTGGAGTTCCACCAGGTTGCCCTCCGGGTCCTTGAGATGGGCGACGCGCATGCGTTCCGTCATCGGCGTCGGCCCGTGCACCAGGACCGCGCCCCGGGCGGCGATCTGCTCGCAGTAGGCGTCCAGGTCGTCGACGCGCAGCACCACCAGCGAACGGTGCCCGGTCGCGGTGTCCCCCAACTCGCCCAGCACCTCGGCCATCATGGCCCGGTCCTGCAGGGCTATCCCCGCCGACCCGGCGTGCGGGCTGAACTTCTCGTACGGTCCCTCGCTCGCCCCCGACTGCGGCTTCAGCCCGAGCACCTCGGCGTAGAAGCGGTAGCAGGCGGCGAAGTCGGAGACCAGGAGCCGGACTTGGGCGAGTTCCACGGCGCGTTCCCCTTGAGGTGTCGTACGGGTCAGGACCACCGGCCGGTGCGGCCCAGCAGCAGGGCCGCGGCGGCGGTGCCGGCGGTCGATGTGCGCATCACGGTAGGCCCCAGGGTGTACGCCTTCGCACCCGCCTCCTCGAAGAGCGCCAGCTCGTCCCGGGCGACGCCCCCTTCGGGCCCGACGACCAGCACGATCTCGCCCTCGGCGGGCAGCCGGGCCTCGGCGAGCGGGTCGCTGCGGTGCTCGAAGTCGGAGTGGAGCACGGCGGCCAGGTCGGCTCCGGCGAGCAGTGCGGCGACCTGCTTGGTGGTCGCCACGTCCGCGATCTCCGGGAAGCGCACCCGGCGGGACTGCTTGCCGGCCTCGCGGGCGGTGGCCCGCCACTTCGCGAGGGACTTCAGGCCCCGGTCGCCCTTCCACTGGGTGATGCAGCGGGCGGCCTGCCAGGGCACGATCGCGTCGACGCCGACCTCGGTCATGGTCTCCACGGCGACCTCGCCGCGGTCCCCCTTGGGGAGGGCCTGGACGACGGTGACGCGGGGGCTCGGCCCGGGCTCCTCGACGACGCTCTCCAGGCCGGTCACCACCAGCCGGTCCTTGCCCTCGGCGGCCCGTACGACGCCCTCCGTCCAGCGTCCGCGCCCGTCGGTGAGGATGACGTCCTCGCCGGGCCGCAGCCGCTTCACGGAGACGGCGTGCCGTCCCTCGGGCCCGTCCAGGACGACCTCGCCGCCGGAGAAGTCGGGCACCACGAGCGGGTCGAGCACGAACACCGGGGCGGTCATCGCCCGTCCCCCTCGTACCCTTCGGCCTTGCCCGACAACGCTGTCGACGCGGCGGCGAGTTCCGTCGCGAGGGTCTCCACCAGCTGCCCGGCGGGCAGCGGGCGGGCCAGCCGGTGGCCCTGCCCCGCCCACAGGGCCATGCCCTGCGTGTCCCCGGCCTTGGCGGCGGCCTTGCGCAGCGGGGAGGTGAGGTGGTGGACCTCCGGGTAGGCGGCGGGCGCGTACGGGCCGTGCTCGCGCATGAAGCGGTTGACCAGACCCCGGGCGGGCCGCCCGGAGAACGCCCGGGTCAGTTCGGTCCGGATGAACAGCGGGTCGGTCAGCGCCCGCTTGTGGAGGTCGGTGGCGCCGGACTCGGGGGTGGCGAGGAAGGCCGTACCCAGCTGGGCGGCGCTCGCCCCCGCGGCCAGCACGGCGGCGATCTGGCTGCCGCGCATGATGCCACCGGCGGCGACGACGGGAATGCCCACCGTCTCCCGTATCTGGGCGACCAGCGACAGCAGACCGATCCCGGCCCCCTCGTTGTCCTGCACGTCCCGGTGGGTGCCCTGGTGACCGCCGGCCTCCACGCCCTGGGCGATCACCGCGTCCGCACCGGCCCGCTCGACGGCGAGGGCCTCCTCGGCGGTGGTCGCGGTGACGAGGGTGAAGGTTCCCGCCCGGCGGAGGGAGCCGAGGACGTCCCGGCCGGGGACGCCGAAGTGGAACGAGGCCGCGGCCACCGGGTTGTCGAGCAGCACGGCCAGCTTGGCCTCGTACCCGTCGTCCCGGCCGCTGTCGGGATCGCCGAGCTCGGTCTTGTACCAGGCGGCCTCACCGGCCAGCTGATGGGCGTAGACCTCCACGGCCCCGGCCTCGGCGTACTCCGTCTGCGGCATGAACAGGTTCACACCGAAGGGACGGCCGGTCAGCCTCCGCAGCTGCTTGATCTCCTGGTACATCCCGTCGGCGGTCTTGTACCCGGCGGCCAGGAACCCCAGCCCGCCCGCCTCGGACACGGCGGCGGCGAGCTGCGGCACGGAGACCCCGCCCGCCATGGGGGCCTGCACGATCGGAAGGGGAAAGAGATCGGTCAGTGCGGAGGACATGACGGCATGTTGTCACGTCCTCCGAACAAGACCGAATCGGGCCGTCCCTCTGGCACATGCCAGATATGTCCGGGCCGAAGGGGCGGTGCCCCGCCTGACGGGTCAACGCCCGTTGAACGCGTCCTTCAGCCGGCTGAACAGACCCTGCTGACCGGGCTGGAACTGCCCCGTCGGCCGTTCCTCGCCGCGCAGCTTCGCCAGCTCGCGCAGCAGCCGCTCCTGCTCGGGGTCGAGCTTGGTGGGGGTCATCACCTCGACATGGACAATGAGATCACCGCGCCCGCCTCCGCGCAGATGCGTGACACCGCGCCCGTGCAGCGGGATCGACTGCCCGGACTGCGTACCCGGCCGGATGTCGACCTCCTCCATCCCGTCCAGCGTCTCCAGCGGCACCTTCGTACCGAGCGAGGCCGCCGTCATCGGGATGGTCACCGTGCAGTGCAGATCGTCGCCGCGCCGCTGGAACGTGGAGTGCGGCAGCTCGTGGATCTCGACGTACAGGTCACCGGCGGGACCGCCGCCGGGCCCGACCTCGCCCTCGCCGGCGAGCTGGATCCGGGTGCCGTTGTCGACACCGGCCGGGATCTTCACGGTCAGCGTCCGCCGCGACCGCACCCGCCCGTCACCGGCGCACTCGGGACACGGCGTCGGCACGACCGTACCGAAGCCCTGGCACTGCGGACACGGCCGCGAGGTCATGACCTGGCCCAGGAAGGACCGCGTCACCTGCGAGACCTCACCACGGCCCCGGCACATGTCACACGTCTGGGCGGAGGTGCCCGGCGCCGCGCCCTCACCGTTGCAGGTGTTGCAGACGATCGCCGTGTCGACCTGGATGTCCTTGGTCGTACCGAAGGCCGCCTCGTCCAGCTCGACCTCGATCCGGATCATCGCGTCCTGGCCGCGCCGGGTCCTGGACCTCGGCCCACGCTGCGACGCGGTACCGAAGAACGCGTCCATGATGTCCGAGAAGTTCCCGAAGCCACCGGCCCCGAAGCCGCCCGCGCCCGCGCCGCCGCTCTGCGAGAGCGGGTCGCCTCCGAGGTCGTAGACCTGCTTCTTCTGCGGGTCGGAGAGCACCTCGTAGGCGGCGTTGATCTCCTTGAACCGCTCCTGGGTCTTCGGATCCGGGTTGACGTCCGGGTGCAGCTCGCGCGCGAGCCGACGGAAGGCCTTCTTGATCTCTTCCTGCGACGCGTCGCGGCGCACGCCGAGAACGGCGTAGTAGTCCGTGGCCACTTACGACTCCGCCAGGATCTGTCCGACGTACCGTGCCACCGCTCGTACCGCTCCCATCGTTCCCGGGTAATCCATGCGGGTCGGTCCGACCACGCCGAGCTTGGCGAGTGCCTCGCCGCCCGAACCGTAGCCGACCGACACCACGGACGTGGAGTTGAGTCCCTCGTAGGCGTTCTCGTGACCGATGCGTACGGTCATGCCCGAATCCCCCGCCTCGCCCATGAGCTTGAGGAGGACGACATGCTCCTCCAGGGCCTCCAGGACGGGCCGGATCATGAGGGGAAAGTCATGTCCGAAGCGGGTGAGATTGGCGGTGCCGCCGATCATCAACCGCTCCTCGTTCTCCTCGACGAGCGTCTCCAGCAGGGTGGAGAGCACCGCCGAGACCGTACCGCGGTCCTCGGCCTCGAAGGCGTCCGGCAGGTCCTCCACCAGCCGGGGCACGTCCGAGAACCGGCGACCGGCGACCCGGCTGTTGAGCCGTGCCCGCAGATCCGCCAGCGACGACTCCCCGAAGGGCGCCGGGCAGTCGACCATCCGCTGCTCGACCCGCCCGGTGTCGGTGATCAGCACCAGCATCAGCCGGGCCGGCGCGAGCGCGAGCAGCTCCACGTGCCGCACGGTGGACCGTGTCAGCGACGGGTACTGCACGACCGCGACCTGCCGCGTCAGCTGCGCCAGCAGCCGCACCGTCCGCGCCACCACGTCGTCGAGGTCGACGGCGCCGTCGAGGAAGTTCTGGATGGCCCGCCGCTCGGGCGCGCTCATCGGCTTGACGCCGGCCAGCTTGTCGACGAACAGCCGGTAGCCCTTGTCGGTGGGGATCCGCCCGGCGCTGGTGTGCGGCTGGGCGATGAACCCCTCGTCCTCCAGGGCGGCCATGTCGTTGCGCACGGTCGCCGGGGAGACCCCGAGGTTGTGCCGCTCGGTCAGCGCCTTCGAACCCACCGGCTCCTCGGTGCCGACATAGTCCTGGACGATGGCGCGCAATACCTGAAGCCTGCGTTCACTCAGCATCCAGCGCCACACCTCCAGAAAGTCGTCCCCGCGGCCTTTCGGGTCATTCGCCTGGCACTCTGCGATCCCGAGTGCCAGCATCCCCCGCCCAGTGTACGGCCGCCGGGTACCGACTGGGCAAGGTCGGTGAGGACCCGGGGCGTTCTGCGGCTAGCGTCGCGGTATGACGGTGACTTGGGAAGAGCTGGGCTGGGAGCGGGTGGCCGAGGGGGTCGGCCGGTGCCGGCTGCCGGGGTGGGACTGCACGGCCGGGCTGGTCCTCGGGGCCGGCCCGGTCCTGATGGTGGACGCCGGGTCGAGCCTGGCCGAGGGCGCGCGGTTGCGTACGGAGGCACAGCGCCTGGCCGGGCGCCGTGTGACCCATCTCGCGCTCACCCACCCCCACTTCGACCACGTCTTCGGCACCCCGGCGTTCGCGGGCGCGGACGTGCACGCGGCGGCGGGCGCGGAGGCCGTCCTCGCGCACGGCCGCGAGGCGCTCCTCCTGGACGCGATCCGAGGCGGCCTCCCGGCCCCCGAGGCCGAGGAGGCGGCCGACGCGCTGCCCCCGCCCCGCCGTCCGGTCTCCGGCGAGTGGGCCCTCGACCTCGGCGACGGCCGCCGGGCCCTGCTCGCCGACGTGGGCCCCGGCCACACCTCCCACGACCTCGCGGTCCTCGTCCCCGGCGTCCCCGGCGACCGGCCGGTGGTGTTCTGCGGCGACCTGGTGGAGGAGTCCGGCGACCCCCAGGCCGGCCCCGACGCCGTACCGTCCCACTGGCCGGCCGCCCTGGACCGCCTGCTGTCCCTCGGCGGCGAGAACGCCCGGTACGTGCCCGGTCACGGAGCGGTGGTGGACGCGGCGTTCGTACGACGGCAACGCGACGCCCTGGCCGCCCGCTTCGGCGTGTCGTGACCACGCCGCCGCCACTTCTCCTATCGTCATCCGAATGCGCCAGTACTCCGCCGACCTGACCCCGCCGTGGAAGAAGCCGAAACCGGCCCCGGAGGTGGCCGCCGAACCCGGCCTGGTCGTCGAGGAACCCGGCACCGGATTCTGCGGCGCGGTGATCCGCTGCGAGGCGGGCACGGTGACGCTGGAGGACCGCTTCGGCAAACACCGCGTCTTCCCGCTGGAGCCGCGGGGCTTCCTCCTGGAGGGCCGGGCGGTCACCCTCGTACGCCCCACGTCGGCCACCCCCGCACGCCCCGCCCGTACCGCCTCCGGCTCGGTCGCCGTGCCCGGCGCACGCGCGCGCGTGGCCCGCGCGGGCCGCATCTACGTCGAGGGCCGCCACGACGCGGAGCTGGTCGAGAAGGTCTGGGGCGACGACCTGCGCGTCGAGGGCGTGGTCGTGGAGTACCTGGGGGGCGTGGACGACCTCCCGTCGATCGTGGCCGAATTCGCACCCGGCCCGGACGCACGTCTCGGTGTCCTGGTGGACCACCTGCTCCCCGGCACCAAGGAGTGGCGCATCGCCCAGTCGGTCACCAGCGCACACGCCCTGGTGGTCGGCCACCCGTACATCGACATCTGGGAGGCGGTGAAGCCCGCCGCCGTGGGCATCGAGTCCTGGCCGCGCGTCCCGCACGGCCAGGACTGGAAGACGGGCGTGTGCCGCGCCCTGGGCTGGCCCTCGGACAACACGGGCGCGGTGTGGCAGGCGATCCTGGCCCGGGTGGGCTCCTACAAGGACCTCGAACCGGAGCTGCTGGGCCGGGTGGAGGAACTGATCGACTTCGTCACGGCCCCGTAGCCGGGCGCCCCCGCCCCCGGCTCCCTCAGTCCACCAGGTCCCTGACCACCGCGTCCGCCAGCAACCGCCCCCGCAGCGTCAGCACGGCCCGCCCGTCCTCGTACGGGCCCCTCTCCAGCAGCCCCTCCCCCAGCGCCCGCCGCGCGGCCGCCAGCCCCTGCTCCTTCAGCAGCGTCAGCGGCACTCCCTCCCGCAGCCGCAGCTCCAGCAGGATCCGCTCCACCCGGCGGTCCTCGTCCGTGAGGACCTCCCGCCCGGCCCCCGGCGAGCGTCCCGACGCCAGCGCCGCCGCGTACGCCCCCGGGTGCTTGACGTTCCACCAGCGCACGCCGCCCACGTGCGCGTGCGCGCCCGGTCCCGCGCCCCACCAGTCGGCGCCCCGCCAGTACAGCTCGTTGTGCAGGCAGCGGGCGTCCCGCGAGGTGGCCCAGTTGGACACCTCGTACCAGTCGAAGCCCGCCGCGGACAGCATCTCCTCGGCGATCAGATAGCGGTCCGCGTGCACGTCGTCGTCGGTCATCGGGACCTCGCCCCGGCGGATCCGGCGGGCCAGCTGGGTGCCCTCCTCGACGATCAGCGCGTACGCCGACACATGGTCGGGGCCGGCTCCGAGCGCCGCGTCCAGCGAGGCCCGCCAGTCGTCGTCGGACTCGCCCGGCGTGCCGTAGATCAGATCCAGGTTGACGTGCTCGAAGCCGGCCGCGCGGGCCTCCGCGACACACGCCTCGGGGCGCCCCGGGGTGTGCGTGCGGTCCAGGACGCGCAGCACGTGCTGCCGTGCGCTCTGCATGCCGAAGGAGACCCGGTTGAAGCCGCCCTCGCGCAGGGCCGTCAGATACGCGGGGTCGACGGACTCCGGGTTCGCCTCCGTCGTGACCTCCGCGTCGGCGGCCAGCCCGAACTCGTCGCGGATCGCGCCCAGCATCCGTACCAGGTCGCCGGCGGCCAGCAGCGTCGGCGTACCGCCGCCCACGAACACCGTGCGGACCTCGCGCGGGTCGTCGCCGAGAACCTTGCGGGCCAGCCTGATCTCGTCGATCAGGGTGTCCGCGTAGTTGTCGCGGGAGGCGAGGACACCACCGGTGCCGCGCAGCTCGGTCGCCGTGTACGTGTTGAAGTCGCAGTAGCCGCAGCGGGTCGCGCAGTAGGGGACGTGCAGATAGAACCCGAGGGGGCGGTCGGCGGCACCGGCCAGCGCGTGCGCCGGGAGCGCGCCGTCGTCGGGGACCGGCTCGCCGTCGGGAAGTGCGGAAGGCATGTCCCCCATTGTCCCGTACGACGCCGGTTACTCCGCCTGCAGGACCAGCAGCGCCAGATCGTCCTCCGGCTGCCCGCCGCCGAACTCGTGCACGAGCCGTCTGATGCGCTCGGCGATCAGCTCGGCGCTCAGGCCCGCGCAGCCCGCGAGCGCCCGCGCGAGCCCGTCGCCGTCGTCGAACTGGCGGGAGCCCGAGCGGCGCTCGGTGACCCCGTCGGTCACGCACAGCAGGCTGTCACCGGGCCCGAGCTCGATGGTCTCGCTGGTGTACGTCTCGTCCTCCACGACCCCGAGCAGGGTCTGCGGCCGGGCGGCGGTACGGACCGCGCCGTCGGGGCCGAGGAGCAGCGGCAGCGGATGCCCGGCGGAGGCGAGGGTGCAGCGGATGCCGCCCGCTTCGAGGGGGGTGAGTTCGCCGTAGAGGAGGGAGAGGAAACGGGTCTGCGGGCCGTCGCCGGGCGGCACGGCGCCGCCGCCGGCGGCGACCAGGGCGCGGGCGGCGGCGTCGGCGGCCTCGGTGGCGTCGTCGAGGAGGAGCTGGTTGAGCCGGTCGAGGACGTCGGCCACCCGGTACCCCTCCCGGGCCAGCAGCCGCAGCCAGGGCCGGGCCAGGCCGATGACGACGGCGGCCTCGGGGCCCTTGCCCTGGACGTCGCCGACGGCGAAGCACCAGCGGCCGTCGCCGGCCGGGAACAGGTCGTAGAAGTCACCGCTGGGGCCGCCCTTGTCACAGGGCTCGTAGACCAGCGCGCTGCGCACGCCCGGGATCTCGGCGACCGCACCCGGCAGCAGCCCACGCTGGAGGACGGCGCTGATGGTGGCCTGGCGGGCGTACTGGCGGGCCGCGCCGATGGCGAGCGCGACCCGCCGTCCGAAGTCCTCGACCAGACCGGTGATCTCGTCCGGGAAACCGGCCGGGCCGGAGCGTCCGATCACGAGCGTGCCGAGCGGACGGCCACCCGCGATCAGCCGGTAGGAGAGCGCCGACCCGCGGGCGCCCTGCGGGCCGAGCGCCTCGCCGGGCCAGGGATACGGCTCGGGCCCGGACCGTAACCCGTCCTTCGCGCCCGGCGGGTCCTTCTCCAGGGCGCGGCGCAGCTCCTCGATGCGGTTCTCGCTGCCGTGCCAGACCCGGGCCAGCCGCGGGCCGCCCGCGCCGTTCGCGTCGCCCCAGCCGCCGGACCGTACGGTCGACTCGTCCTCCAGCCACACCGCGCACCAGTCGGCCAGCCGCGGCACGATCAGCTGGCCGGCGAGCGCGGCCACCAGGTTCTCGTCGAGTTGCCCGGCGAGCAGGTCGGAGGCCTCGGCGAGGAAGGACAGCGCGCCCCTGTCCAGCCAGTCCCGGTCCCGGTCGGGACGCTGGGGCTCGGGCGCGAGGATCTCGGCCACCCTCAGCTCCTGCTCGTCGGGGAGCGTGCCGCCCCGGCCGGTCAGGCGCGCCCACACCGTCTTCGCGCCGATGCGGTAGGTGACCCCCCAGGACTCGGCGAGCGAGGCGACCAGACGCAGCCCGCGCCCGTACTCCGGGGTCTCGTACGGCGTCTCGCCCGGGTGGTCGCGCGGGGCCCGGGAGGGATGGTGGTCGGTGACCTCGACGACGAACGCCGTCTCCTCCCGTGCCTCCTCCAGCCACCAGTCGACCTCGACGTCCGTGCCGGCGTGCACGACGGCGTTGGTGACGAGTTCACTGACGACGACCATGGCGTCCTCGGCGACCCGCTGTCCCGGCTCCAGCAGGCCGCAGTCGGTCCACTCGTCGAGGCAGGCGCGCACCCGCGCACGGGCGGAACCCGGCGCCAGGGGGTTCCCGGGCAGGGTCGCGCGCCCCTGCGCGTACGCGCCCGCGCTCTCGTGCGCGGGCGCCTCGTCGCGCGCAGGCGCCTCACGGACCCGGGAGACGGTCTCCCGTTGCGTGGGTATGGCCCCCATGTCCAGCTCCCCGAGCAGTTCGGACGAATACATCCCGATCGATGCGGACAGAGTGACAGACTGGCTGCGCCCATAAGCACCGAGTTACCGAAGTGGGCCGCCATGAGTGAGAACAGTGCTACGCGTGTGCTCGAAGACGGACAGAAACCGGAACAACTCCGAGCATCCGAGCTGCGCCCTCTGCTCGCCGCGATGACCGCCGCCCGCGACGGCGACTTCACCAAAGTGCCCGAGACCGGTGAGGGGATGGTCGCCGAACTCACCGCGGTCTTCAACCAGATCATGGACCGCAGCGTTCACTTCAACACCGAGGCGCAACGCGTGAAACGCGAGCTGGTGCGCCACGGCCGCCTCGACGAACGGCTGTCGGCCAGCCCCGGCCAGGGCGCCTGGACGTCCCGCGTCGACGACGTCAACCAGGTCCTCGACGCCCTGGTCGCCCCCGCGGCGAACGCCACGCGCGTGCTGGACGCGGTGGCCGGCGGCGATCTCACCCAACGCGTCGATCTGCACGACGGCAGCCGCCAGTTGCGCGGCGATCTGCGCAGACTGGGCCGCGCGGTGAACAAGATGGTCGATCAGTTGTCCCTGTTCACCGGCGAGGTGACCCGGGTCGCGCGCGAGGTCGGCACCGAGGGCCGGCTCGGCGGCCGGGCCAAGGTGCAGCGCCTGTCCGGCAGTTGGCGGGACGTGACCGAGGCCGTCAACACCATGGCGTCCCGGCTGACCGCCCAGGTCCGCGACATCGCCCTGGTGACGACGGCGGTGGCGCGCGGCGACCTGACCCGCACGGTGACCGTCGAGGCGACCGGCGAACTGCTGGAACTGAAGCTCACCGTCAACACCATGGTCGACCAGCTGTCCGCGTTCGCCGACGAGGTGACAAGGGTCGCGCGCGAAGTCGGCACGGAGGGCCAGCTGGGCGGCCGGGCCCAGGTGCGGGGTGTCTCCGGCGTGTGGAAGGACCTCACCGACAACGTCAACTTCATGGCGTCGAACCTGACCTCACAGGTCCGCAACATCGCCCAGGTGACGACAGCCGTCGCCAACGGCGACCTCTCGCAGAAGATCACGGTCGACGCCAAGGGCGAGATTCTCGAACTGAAGTCGACGATCAACACGATGGTCGACCAGCTGTCGGCGTTCGCCGACGAAGTCACCCGCGTCGCCCGCGAAGTCGGCACCGAAGGAAACCTCGGTGGCCGGGCGCAGGTCAGAGGCGTGTCCGGAGTCTGGAAAGACCTCACCGACAACGTCAACTTCATGGCGGACAACCTGACGTCCCAGGTCCGCAACATCGCGCTCGTCTCCACGGCCGTCGCCCAGGGCGACCTCGGCAAGAAGATCACCGTGGAGGCGAAAGGCGAGATCCTCGAACTGAAATCAACGATCAACACGATGGTCGACCAGCTGTCGGCGTTCGCCGACGAAGTCACCCGCGTCGCCCGCGAAGTCGGCACCGAAGGAAACCTCGGCGGTCAGGCGCAGGTCAGGGGCGTGTCCGGAGTCTGGAAAGACCTCACCGACAACGTCAACTTCATGGCGCTGAACCTGACCTCACAGGTCCGCAACATCGCCCAGGTGACGACAGCGGTCGCCAACGGCGACCTTTCCAAGAAAATCACCGTCGACGCGCGCGGCGAGATCCTCGAGCTGAAGGACACCGTCAACACGATGGTGGAGCAACTGCGCGCTTTCGCCGACGAGGTGACCCGGGTGGCCCGCGAGGTCGGCACCGACGGCCGGCTGGGCGGCCGCGCCCAGGTGCTCGGCGTCTCCGGCGTCTGGCGGGACCTGACCGACAACGTCAACTACATGGCCGACAACCTCACCTCACAGGTGCGCAACATCGCCCAGGTGGCGACGGCCGTGGCACAGGGCGACCTGTCGAAGAAGATCGACGTGGACGCGCGCGGCGAGATCCTCGAACTGAAGACGACGATCAACACGATGGTCGACACCCTGTCGTCGTTCTCGTCCGAGGTGACCCGCGTGGCCCGCGAGGTGGGCTCCGAAGGACAACTGGGCGGCCAGGCGCGCGTGGAGGGCGTGTACGGCACCTGGAAGCGCCTGACGACCAACGTGAACGAACTCGCCCTCAACCTCACCACCCAGGTCCGCGCGATCGCCGAGGTCGCCTCGGCCGTCGCACAGGGCGACATGTCCCGGTCGATCACCGTGGAGACGCAGGGCGAGGTCGCCGAACTGAAGGACAACATCAACCTGATGGTGGCCAACCTGCGCGAGACGACCCGCGCGAAGGACTGGCTGGAGTCCAACCTGGCCCGGCTCGCCGCGCTGATGCAGGGCCACCGGGACCTGATGGAGGTCGCCGACCTGATCCTGCGCGAGCTGACCCCGCTGGTGAACGCCCAGTACGGCGCGTTCTTCCTGGCCGACCCGGACGAGGACGGCGCGGCCGTGCGGACGGCCGTACCGGCGAAAGGCCTGGCGTTCATCGCCGGCTACGGCTCCGCACAGGGCGCGATCGTGGAGACCGGCGGCCTGCCGGTACACGGCCTGGTCCGCCAGGCGGCCGGCGAGAAAAAGCGCATCCTCGTCGAGGAGGCACCGCCGGACTACATCAAGATCAACAGCGGTCTCGGCGAAGCGGCGCCGACGACGATCGTCATCATCCCGATCCTCTTCGAGGACAAACTCCTCGGCGTGATCGAGCTGGCCTCCTTCTCCCGCTTCTCCGACGTCCACCTGGCCTTCTTCGACCAGTTCGTCAACACCATCGGCGTGGCCATCAACACGATCATCGCCAACTCCCGCACGGAGTCCCTGCTCGGCGAGTCGCAACGCCTGGCGATGCAACTCCAGGAACGCTCGGACGAACTTCAGAAACAACAGGCGGAACTGCAACGCTCGAACGCGGAACTGGAGGAGAAAGCCGCCCTGCTGGCGACGTCCTCCCAGTACAAGTCGGAATTCCTCGCGAACATGTCCCACGAACTGCGCACTCCGCTGAACTCCTTGCTGATCCTGGCCCGGCTGCTGGCCGACAACCCGGACGGCCGTCTCTCCGACCAGGAGGTCCAGTTCGCGACGACGATCCACCGCTCGGGCTCCGACCTGCTCCAGCTCATCAACGACATCCTGGACCTGTCGAAGATCGAGGCCGGCCGGATGGACGTACGCCCCAAACGCCTGCCTCTGATCAAACTCCTCGACTACGTCCACGCCACCTTCCGCCCGCTGACCCTGGACCGGGGTCTGGCCTTCGAGGTGGCGGTCGGCGAGGACGTACCGCGCGAGATGTACTCCGACGAACAGCGCCTCCAGCAGATCCTGCGCAACCTGCTCTCCAACGCGATCAAGTTCACCGCCAAGGGACGAGTGGAACTGCGGGTCGACCGGGTGCAGGACCCCGACCAGCGCTACGTCCACGGCAGCGACGAGGTGATCGCCTTCGAGGTGACGGACACCGGCATCGGGATCGCCGCCGAGAAACTCCCGGTGATCTTCGAGGCGTTCCAGCAGGCCGACGGCACCACGAACCGCAAGTACGGCGGCACCGGCCTCGGCCTGTCCATCAGCCGCGAGATCGCGGGCCTGCTCGGCGGCCGTATCGTCGCGGCGAGCGAACAGGGCAAGGGCTCGACGTTCACGCTGTACGTCCCGGTCGTCTGCCCCGGGCACACGGCGGCCGGCCCCACCCCGGAGGACCACGCCCTGCCCGTCCTCGGCCCCGCCCAGGCCACCACCCCCGACACCGACGACTCCTGGCCGGCTCCGGCCAAGCTGGAGGCGTGGCAGTCCGGCCGCGCCGGCCAGATCCTGCCCGGCCGACGCGTCCTGATCATCGACGACGACATCCGCAACGTCTTCGCGCTCACCCACGTCCTGGGCCGCGTCGGCATGCCCGTGCTCTACGCGGAGAACGGCCGGGAGGGCATCGAGACCCTCGAACGCAACCCGGACGTCGAACTGGTCCTGATGGACATCATGATGCCGGAGATGGACGGCTACGAGACCATCGCGGCCATCCGCCGCGCCCCCCGCTGGACCGGCCTGCCGATCGTCGCGCTGACGGCGAAGGCGATGCCCGGCGACCGGGAGAAGTCCATCGCGCGCGGCGCCAACGACTACGTACCCAAACCCGTGGACGTCGACCGGCTGCTCACCGTCGTCTGCGCACTCCTGGACCCCGACAGCACGGAAGACGGCGAGCCCGCCGACAAGGAACGGACGGGACGATGATCGCTGACGAGCGGGCCGGCATCCTCCTGGTCGACGACATGGAGGACAACCTGATAGCGCTGGAGGCCGTGCTCGGATCCCTGAACGAGCCGATAGTACGCGCGCGTTCCGGCGAGGAGGCGATGAAGGCCCTGCTGCGCCACCGTTTCGCCGTGGTCCTCCTCGACATCCGCATGCCGGGCATGGACGGCTTCGAAACAGCCGCGAACATCAAACGCCTCGACCAGACCAAGGACGTCCCGATCATCTTCCTGACGGGAGCCGAGGAGGACGCCGGGTACGCGTTCCGCGGCTACGCGACAGGCGCGGCGGACTATCTGACGAAGCCCTTCGATCCATGGGTGCTGCGGGCGAAGGTCAACGTCTTCCTGGAACTGCACCGGAAGAACCAGCAGTTGCAGTCACTGCTGGCTCGCGAACAGGCGGACTTCAGCGCGTTGGGCAAACGGCTGACGGTTCTGGAGGATCAGCTGTCCAACGAACCTGTCGACGTAGTGACGCTACGAGAAGAGGTCAGGGAAATGCGCCGACTCTTAAGCAACGCCAAGCGGTCCGGCTGAAAGGGGCGGGAGACTGTGACGACGTGCGGCTCCGCCGCGTGGGCGCGACGAGCCACCACGAACCCGCGGCCGCCACACGTCCCCCGCCACCTCCTACGCCTCGCGCGTCCCGGCGTACATCTCGTCAATCAGGTGCCTGTACTCCCGCTCCACAACCGGCCTCTTCACCTTCAGGCTCGGTGTGATCTCCCCGTGCTCCACATCCAGGTCCCGGGGCAGCAGCCGGAACTTCTTGATGGTCTGCCAGCGCTGCAGCCCCTCGTTGAGCTGCTTGACGTATCCGTCGACCATCTCGACGGTCGCCGGCGCGGCCACCAACTCGGCGTAGGACTTGCCGTCCAGGCCGTTCTCTTTGGCCCAATCCAGGATCGCGACCTCGTCGAGGGCGATCAGGGCCGTGCAGTAGTTCCGGTCGGCGCCGTGGACGAGGATGTTGGAGACGTACGGGCAGACCGCCTTGAACTGTCCCTCGACCTCGGCGGGCGCGATGTACTTGCCGCCGGACGTCTTGATGAGGTCCTTCTTGCGGTCGGTGATCCGCAGATAGCCGTCGGGGGACAGCTCACCGATGTCACCGGTGTGGAACCAGCCGTCGGCCTCCAGGACCTCCGCCGTCTTCTCGGGCAGTCCGTGATAGCCCTGCATGATGCCGGGGCCGCGGAGCAGGATCTCCCCGTCGTCGGCGATCCGTACCTCGCAGCCGGGCAGGGGCTTGCCGACCGTACCGGTGCGGTAGGCCTCGCCGGGGTTCACGAAGGACGCGGCGGAGGACTCCGTCAGACCGTAGCCCTCGAGAATGTGCACACCGGCGCCGGCGAAGAAGTAGCCGATCTCGGGTGCCAGCGCGGCGGACCCGGAGACGCAGGCCCGCAACTGCCCGCCGAAGGCCTCCCGCAGCTTGGAGTAGACGAGGCCGTCGGCGACCTTGTGCTTGGCGGTGAGCCCGAAGGGCGCGGTGGCGGACCCGGTGCGGCGGAAGTTGTCCTGGGTGGCCTTGGCGTACTCGCGGGCGACGTCGGCCGCCCACTGGAAGATCTTGTACTTGGCCGCGCCACCGGCTCGGGCCTTGGCGGCGACACCGTTGTAGACCTTCTCGAAGATGCGCGGCACGGCGGCCATGTACGTCGGCTGCACGACCGGCAGGTTCTCGATGATCTTGTCGACGCGGCCGTCGACGGCGGTGACATGGCCGACCTCGATCTGCCCGGAGGTGAGCACCTTGCCGAAGACATGGGCGAGCGGCAGCCAGAGGTACTGCACGTCGTCGGCGCTGATCAGCCCGGTCGCGGCGATCGCCTTCGCCATGTACGACCAGTTGTCCTGCGGCAGCCGTACGCCCTTGGGGCGGCCGGTGGTGCCGGAGGTGTAGATGAGCGTGGCGAGCTGGTCCTTGGTGATCGCCCCGACCCGCTCCTTGATCAGCTCGGGGTGGCTCTCCAGGTACTTGGCGCCGCGCTCCTCCAGCTCGGCGAGGGTGATGACCCAGTCACCCGTCTGCGCACCGGCCGGGTCGATGACGACGACCTGGGTGAGCTCGGGCAGCTCGGCGCGCTTCTCGACGGCCTTGGCGACCTGCGCCGCGTCCTCCGCGATCAGCACCCGGCTTCCGGAGTCGGAGAGGATGAACGCCGACTCCTCGGCATTGGTCTGCGGATAGACGGTCGTGGTGGCCGCTCCGGCGCACAGGATGCCGAGGTCGGCGAGGATCCACTCGACACGGGTGGAGGAGGCCAGGGCGACCCGCTGCTCGGGCTGGATACCGAGTTCGATGAGCCCGGCCGCGATCGCGTAGACGCGCTCGGCCGCCTGCGCCCAGCTCAGCGACTTCCAGTCGTCCGGGCCCTGACCGGAGGCGGCGAGCACCGGGTACCGGTAGGCCTCGGCGTCCGGTGTGGCCGCCACGCGCTCCAGGAAGAGGGCCGCCACGGACGGCGGACGGTTCTCGATCAGTGTCTGCGTGTCGCTCACGACATCCTCCGGGGGCCCGCGACGGTGCGGCTGGCTCAGTGCGGCTGGGTTTACTCAGGCGGCTGGGTTTACTCACGGTGCGGTTCGCACTACTTGTTTAACTCGCGAGTAACTATCGAGCAGGGATCAGAGTAAGCCGCGACCGGCCTGTACGTAAGGGGCCTCGGCCTGTCTGTTTCCCCGCATGTTCCACGCAGAGCGACCCTACGCACGCGTAGGGGCCCGCCACACTTTCGTACAGCGGACCCCTGTTGCACCCGATTTGCGGCCGTAGCCGATTGTTACCGGCGGTTACTTCTTGCTCTTGGCCGATCCCGCGCTGTCATCGCTGCTGAGGACGGCGATGAAGGCCTCCTGCGGAACCTCCACGGAACCCACCATCTTCATCCGCTTCTTGCCTTCCTTCTGCTTCTCCAGCAGCTTGCGCTTACGGGAGATGTCACCGCCGTAGCACTTGGCGAGGACGTCCTTGCGGATGGCGCGGATGGTCTCGCGGGCGATCACCCGGGAGCCGATGGCGGCCTGGATCGGCACCTCGAAGGCCTGCCTGGGGATGAGCTCGCGCAGCTTGGCGACGAGCCGCACCCCGTACGCGTACGCCGCGTCCTTGTGCGTGATCGCCGAGAAGGCGTCCACCTTGTCGCCGTGCAGCAGGATGTCGACCTTGACCAGGCTGGACGTCTGCTCGCCGGTGGGCTCGTAGTCCAGCGACGCGTAACCACGCGTCTTCGACTTCAACTGATCGAAGAAGTCGAAGACGATCTCCGCGAGCGGCAGCGTGTACCGGATCTCGACGCGGTCCTCGGACAGGTAGTCCATGCCGAGCAGGGTGCCGCGCCGGGTCTGGCACAGCTCCATGATCGAGCCGATGAACTCGCTGGGCGCCAGGATGGTGGCGCGCACGACCGGCTCGTACACCTCACCGATCTTCCCCTCGGGGAACTCGCTCGGATTGGTGACCGTGTGCTCGCTGCCGTCCTCCATGACCACGCGGTACACCACGTTCGGGGCCGTCGCGATCAGGTCGAGCCCGAACTCGCGCTCCAGCCGCTCCCGGATCACGTCCAGGTGCAGCAGGCCGAGGAAGCCGACGCGGAAACCGAAGCCGAGAGCGGCGGAGGTCTCCGGCTCGTAGACGAGCGCGGCGTCGTTGAGCTGCAGCTTGTCGAGGGCCTCGCGCAGTTCGGGGTAGTCGGAGCCGTCCAGCGGATACAGACCGGAGAAGACCATCGGCTTCGGGTCCTTGTAGCCGCCGAGCGCCTCCGTGGCGCCCTTGTGCTGGCTGGTGACGGTGTCACCGACCTTGGACTGCCGGACGTCCTTCACACCGGTGATCAGATAGCCCACCTCGCCGACGCCGAGGCCGTCGGCGCCCAGCATCTCGGGCGAGTTCGTACCGATCTCCAGCAGCTCGTGGGTGGCGCCGGTCGACATCATCTTGATGCGTTCGCGCTTGTTGAGCTGGCCGTCGATGACACGGACGTAGGTGACGACACCGCGGTAGGAGTCGTAGACCGAGTCGAAGATCATCGCGCGGGCGGGCGCGTCGGCGACGCCGACCGGCGCCGGGATCTCCTTGACGACCTTGTTCAGCAGGGCGTCGACGCCCACACCGGTCTTGGCGGAGACCCGCAGCACGTCGTCCGGTTCGCAGCCGACCAGGTTCGCCAGTTCCTCGGCGAACTTCTCCGGCTGGGCGGCCGGCAGGTCGATCTTGTTGAGCACGGGGATGATCGTGAGGTCGTTCTCCATCGCCAGGTAGAGGTTGGCGAGGGTCTGCGCCTCGATGCCCTGGGCGGCGTCGACGAGGAGGACGGTCCCCTCGCAGGCCGCCAGCGACCGCGAGACCTCGTAGGTGAAGTCGACGTGCCCCGGGGTGTCGATCATGTTGAGGATGTGCGTGCTGCCCTGGTCGGGGCCCTCGGTGGGGGCCCAGGGCAGACGCACCGCCTGGGACTTGATCGTGATGCCGCGTTCGCGCTCGATGTCCATCCGGTCGAGGTACTGAGCACGCATCTGCCGCTGCTCGACCACGCCGGTCAGCTGGAGCATCCGGTCGGCGAGCGTGGACTTGCCGTGGTCGATGTGCGCGATGATGCAGAAATTGCGGATCAGAGCCGGGGCGGTACGGCTCGGCTCGGGCACATTGTTAGGGGTCGCGGGCACGCAGGGTCCTGTCTCTTGAGGCGCCTTATGCCTCGGGTCGGATCGATACGTAGTCTCCATGGTCCCATGGCAGGGGACCGGAGACCGGTTTGGGCCGTTCCCCGCCCCGCTGCTACTCTGGGCAGCTGTGTCTCATGCCCTCTCAGCGCGAGGCACGTCTTCGAGAAATCATCGGTACGGGATCTGCACGGTCCCGCACCAGAACCTGAAAAGGCTCTTTCGTGGCGAACATCAAGTCCCAGATCAAGCGGATCAAGACCAACGAGAAGGCTCGGCAGCGCAACAAGGCCGTCAAGTCCTCCCTGAAGACCGCGATCCGCAAGGCCCGTGAGGCCGCTGCCGCGGGTGACGTCGAGAAGGCCACCGAGTACCAGCGCGCTGCCGCGCGTCAGCTCGACAAGGCCGTCTCCAAGGGCGTCATCCACAAGAACCAGGCCGCCAACAAGAAGTCGGCGCTCGCTTCCAAGGTCGCGTCCCTCCAGGGCTGACACTTGATACGACGCCGGAAGGATTCGGGCGGGCCCTCTCTCATCCGCCCCCGACCGGCCCCCAGAGCCTGTTCGCGGCCTGCGTTCGCCACGCGGGAACGGGCTCGAAAAGCTTGAAACCGAGGCCCCGGCACTTCACCCTTCCCCAGGGCGGACGTCGGGGCTTTCGGCATGTCCGGGCGAGCCCGCCCCCTTCCCGTCCCCCTGCGGTACGCCCGGCCTGTTACCCCCGGCCTCGCGACCGCGCCGCCCGCGCGATGGCCACCACGGCCTTCTCCAGGGCGTACTCGGGATCGTCCCCGCCGCCCTTGACCCCCGCATCGGCGTCGGCGACGGCCCGCAGCGCCACCGCCACCCCGTCGGGCGTCCAGCCCCGCATCTGCTGCCGTACCCGATCGATCTTCCACGGCGGCATCCCGAGCTCCCGCGCGAGATCGGCGGGCCGGCCGCCCCGCGCGCCCGACAGCTTCCCGATGGCCCGCACCCCCTGCGCGAGGGCACTGGTGATCAGGACCGGTGCGACCCCGGTCGCCAGCGACCAGCGCAACGCCTCCAGTGCCTCCGCCGTTCGTCCTTCCACGGCCCGGTCGGCGACGGTGAAGCTCGACACCTCGGCCCGCCCTGTGTAGTACCGCCCGACGACGGCCTCGTCGATGGTGCCCTCGACGTCGGCGGAGAGCTGGGTCACTGCGGAGGCCAGCTCCCGCAGATCGCTTCCTATGGCGTCGACGAGCGCCTGGCAGGCCTCGGGCGTGGCCGAGCGTCCCAGCGCGCGGAACTCGCTCCGCGTGAACGCGAGCCGGTCCGCCGGCTTGGTCATCTTCGGACAGGCGACCTCCCGAGCCCCCGCCTTGCGCGCCGCGTCCAGCAGCCCCTTGCCCTTGACTCCGCCCGCGTGCAGCAGCACCAGGGTGATCTCCTCGGCGGGCGCCCCGAGGTACGCCTTCACGTCCTTGATCGTGTCGGCTGACAGGTCCTGCGCGTTGCGTACGACCACGACCTTGCGCTCCGCGAAGAGCGACGGGCTGGTCAGCTCGGCAAGCGTGCCGGGCTGCAACTGGTCCGGGGTCAGATCCCGCACGTCCGTGTCGGCGTCGGCGGCCCGGGCAGCCGCCACCACCTGCTGCACGGCGCGGTCGAGCAGCAGTTCCTCCTGACCCACGGCAAGCGTCAGCGGGGCGAGCGGATCGTCATCAGCAGTCTTCTTTGCCATCACGCCAAGCATCCCACGGCCCACTGACAGCGCGGCCGCGCTGCCTGCCGAGCCATCCGCACCCGCTACGGCTCCTCCCGCCACCCCTCCCACTCCCCCGCGAACTCGTCCAGCTCCGCCGCATCCAGCCGCCCCTCCGCGTCCCTCAGCAGCACCAGCCACTGCGCGTCCTCGGCGTCGTCCTCCCCCGCCAGCGCGTCCCGGACCAGCCGTGGCTCCTCACCGATCCCGAAGCGCTCCCCGAGCGCCTCGGCGGCTTCCTCCGCCGCATCCCGGTCCGGCAGCACCAGCACATGTCTCACATCGCTCACGGCACCATTCTCGGCTACCGCCGCCGGCCGGAACGAACCGGAGCGGCCGGCTCAGCCTTGGGCACGATCTGCACGTCGAGGTCGACGCGGATGGTCGGCCCGACGACCGCTATCCCGCGCGCCAGCATCGTCTGCCAGCTCACCGTGAAGTCGTCCCGGTGCAGTTCGGTCGTGGCCCGGCAGGCCGCCCGCACCTCGCCCTCCATGCCGTTGCCGAGCCCGAGGTACTCCGTGTCGAGGGTGACCGTCCGCGTCACGCCGTGCAGGGACAGCGCCCCGGTGACGGCCCATCTGGTGCCGCCCCGGTGCACGAACCGGTCGCCGTAGAACTCCAGCGTCGGAAACCGCAGCACGTCCAGGAAGTCCGCCGACCGCAGATGGTCGTCCCGCATCCGCACGCCCGTGTCGATGGTCGCGGCGTCGATGACGACGTGCAGGGCGGACCGCTCCACCGGCTCGGCGATCCGTACCGCGCCCGCGAACGAGTTGAACCGCCCGTGGATCCGGGCCAGTCCGATGTGCCGGGCGGTGAAGGCGATCGAGGAATGTGTCGGCTCGATCTCCCAGTCCCCGGGCGCCGGCAGCTCCGGCGGCGGGGCGACCTGGAGGGTCACGTCACCGAGCGAGGTGAGGCTGTTCTCGCCGACCCGCGCGGTGGCCCGGTACGGGGTGAACCCCTAGGCGGACACCGCGAGCCGGTACTCCCCGGCCGGCACGGTCGTCACGAACGACCCGTAGGGATCCGCGCCCCCGCTGACCACCGTTCGCCCCATGGTGTCGCTGACCGCGAACTCGGCGTTCGTCACCGGCTCGTTGACCGGGTCGAGCACCCGGCAGCTCAGCACCCCGGCGTCGGGCGGGGTCCGCACGGCCGCGAGGGGACTCGTCCGCTGCACCCGGTTCGTTCGGTTTCCCCTCAAGCCGCCGAACATCCACGCCACCCCTGATGCCTCGCCACCGTCCGTTGCCGAAGATACATTCGATCACTGATGCGGCTTTCGGGGCAACACAGGCCCACATCGCGGGAATCCAGCAGATCAGCCGGAACTACCCAGGAATAGCATGCTATGCGCCAGTAGTAACACGTTCTCCCGTGACGCCCGAATTAGCCATTCGGGTTGGTGTTCCGCGGATTTCGCACAGCGGGCACACGGTCCAACGCGATTCCGAACCGCTCCCGGTAGACCCCCAGCACCTCCTCGTCGCGCTCCAACGCCCGTACCTCACGTGCCCCGCCCGCCTCCGTCACCGTCAGCGTCCGCCCGCTCAGCGTGATCCGCCCGCCGTCCTCGGTGGCCCGGGAACACACCAGCGACTGTGTGAAGTGGGACGACGGCGAGGTGCTGTGCCACCAGGCCCCGGCCGTGAAGTCCCCGAGCACCCGCGGCCGGACCTCCAGCCGGTACTGCGGCCTCCCGTCCCGCAACACGTCCAGGTCCCCGGCCGTCGCTCCCGTTTCTCCCCCTGCACCCGCCGCGTCCGGCCCGGCCCCGGTGATCCGGAACGTACCGCCCGGATCCACCTGCTCACCCCGCTCCGCGAACGCCAGCGGGTAGTGGCTGTGCGCCCCGAACCCGACGTCGGCGAGCCACTCGCCCCCGTCCACCGTCCCGACCCGCAGCGCGAGATGGTCGTACGGGATCCCGAGCCGCCCCTGATCCCCGTACACCCGCCCGGCCAGCAGCGTCACCTCGAAACCGAGCGCGGTCAGCAACGCCGAGAAGGCGCCGTTGAGTTCGTAGCAGAACCCGCCCCGGCCCGCGCCCACCACCTTGTCCACCAGCCGCTTCTCCTCCAGCACGATCTCCTCGCCGAGGTGGATCGACAGGTTCTCGAAGGGCACGGCCCGCAGATGCCTCAGCTGCAGATCCCGCAGCGCCTCGGCGGTGGGCCGGGCCGGGCGGGCCGCCCCGAGCCGGTGGAGGTAGGCGTCGGTCTGCGGGGAGTTCACCGAGTTCATGCCCTCAGTCTCGCGCCACCGCCAGCTCCCCCGCCTCCCGTCCCGTACGGCCGCCGGTCACGGCGAGCGCTCCGTCCCGGTCGGTCCGCAGCACCACCGCCCCGGCGGCCCGGAGCCGCGCCACCGTGTCCGGCGCCGGATGCCCGTACGGGTTGTCCGCCCCGCACGAGATGAGCGCGATGCGGGGCGCCGCCAGCCGCAGCAGCTGCGGATCCTGATACGCGGACCCGTGATGAGCCACTTTCAGAACGTCCACCCGGCCCAGTTCGGTGGCCGCCGGTGATCTCAGCAGCTCCTGCTGGGCCGGGGGTTCGAGGTCTCCGAGCAGCAGCATCCGCAGTCCGGCCGAGCGGACCAGCAGGGCGACACTGGCGTCGTTCGGGCCGTCCGGTTCCGGTGCCGGGTCCTGGGGCGGCCACAGCACCCGCCAGTCCAGCCCGCCGGTGGTTCGCCGCTCCCCGGCGACCGCGCGCGTGACCGGGATCCGATGCTCGGCCGCCTCCCTCCGTACGAACTCGGCCTGCTCCGCCGGTTCCTCGAAGCCGGTCGTCTCGATCTGCGCCACCGACCTCCCGCGCAACACCCCGGGCAGCCCTCCGACATGGTCGGCATGGAAGTGGGTCAAAACGACCAGCGGGACACGGGTGATGCCGAGTTCCCGCAGGCAGTGGTCGACCAGCGTCGGATCGGGCCCGGCATCCACCACCACGCCCGTGCCCGCGCCCGCCGCGAGCACCGTCGCGTCGCCCTGCCCGACGTCGCACATGGCCAGTCGCCAGCCGGGCGGCGGCCAGCCCGTGATCACCCGGGTCAGCGGTGCCGGCCGTACGACCAGCAGCACGAGCAGCACCCCGAGCGCCCCGCACCACCACGGATGCCGCAGCAACCGCCGCCCCAGCGGTACGACGACCACCGTGACCCCGGCCAGCAGCAGCGCCCCCGCCCAGCTCCCGGGCCAGTCCACACCCGCGCCCGGCAGCGCGGCCCCGGTCCGGGCGATCCCCGCGATCCACCCGGCCGGCCAGCCCGCGCACCACGCCAGCACCTTGGCCAACGGCATCGCCACCGGGGCCGCCGCAAGCGCCGCGAACCCCAGCACCGTGGCCGGCGCCACCGCGATCTCGGCCAGCAGATTGCAAGGCACCGCCACCAGACTCACCCGCGCCGACAGCACCGCGACCACCGGCGCGCACACCGCCTGCGCGGCGGCAGCGGCGCCCAGGCCCTCGGCCAGCCGCTCCGGCACTCCGCGCCGTCGCAGCGCCTCGCTCCAGCCGGGCGCCAGCACCAGCAGCGCCCCGGTGGCCAGCACGGACAACAGGAAGCCGTAACTGCGTGCCAGCCACGGGTCGTACAGCACCAGCAGCAGAACCGCCGTCGCCAGCGCCGGGATCAGGGATCTGCGGCGGCCGGTCGCCAGGGCGAGCAGGGCGACGGCACCGCAGGCCGCGGCCCGCAGCACGCTGGGGTCCGGCCGGCACACGACGACGAAGCCGAGGGTGAGCGCCGACGCGAACAGCGCGGTCGATCGCAGCGACAGCCCCAGGCGCGGGGCGAGACCGCGCCGCTCGACCTGCTGGGCCAGTCCCGGCGGTCCGACGAGCAGGGCGAGCAGGATGGTGAGGTTGCTGCCCGAGACCGCGAGGGTGTGCGCGAGATCGGTCTCCTCGAAGGCCTCGTCCAGTTCGGGCGTGATCCGCGAGGTGTCCCCGACGACCAGCCCGGGCAGCAGCGCCCGCGCGTCCTCGGGCAGTCCCTCGGTCGCCTCCCGCAGCCCGGCCCGCAACCGCCCGGCCAGCCGCTGAAGCCCACTCGCCTCGCCCACCACCACCGGCGCGGGACGCTCCCGCACCCGCAGCATCGCCGCGGTCCGGTCCCCGCCGGCCGTCGCCGGCGCCAGCCGCCCGCTCACCCGCAGCCGCGTGGAGGGCAGCAGCCCGAGCCACCGGGCGCGGCCGCCGCCACCGGGCGCCCGCACCCCCGGGTCGACGGCCATCAGCACCGGTGAGCGCGTCGTCACCGCCGTCCCGTCGCCGCTCTCCACCAGCCGTACCTCGCCGCGCACCAGCACGGCGGCCGGAGTGGCGTGGTCCCCCCGCACGCGCGGCCTGCTGACCCACGGGTCGCCCGTGAGCTCGACCTCGACGGTCACGGTGGCGTAGGCGCGGGCCAGCCCGGGCACCGGCCCCCGGCGCACATCCGCCCCGTGCAGTCCCGCGGAGGCGGCAGCCCCCGCGACACAGAGAAGCAGCGCGCCGACGGAGGCGTTCCGCCAAGTCGGGCGGAGAGCCGGGGAGCTGCCGGTCACCGTCCCTGACCGGAGGGCCGAGGAATTGCCGGCCACCGTCCCTGACCGGCGGCCCGCGCGGCTGCGCCACAGCAGGATGAGGCCGGCGACCAGGCACGCGACGGCGGTCCCGGCCGTCCACCCCGGCGGTGCGTCCAGGGTCAGTGCCGCCGTCGCCCAGGCGGCCAGCGCGGGCGGCACCAACCGCAGGTCGGCCGTCGTGTCCTGCCGGGGGTGCGCGGTCCCCAGCCGCTTGCCCGAACCGGCGTGCACGGCCTGGCGCGCGGTCATGGATCCCGGCGGGGCTTGGCCGGTCGTGCGGCTCATGGCCGTACCAGATCCCGCAGGTCGGAGAAGCGGCGGTCACCGATGCCCTTGACCTGGCGAAGTTCGTCGACCGAGCGGAAACCGACATGCTGGGTCCGGTAGTCGACGATGTGCTGCGCCAGCACCGGGCCGACTCCAGGCAGGGCGTCGAGCTGCTCCACGGTCGCCGTGTTCAGGGAGACCGGGGCGGCCGGGCCCGTGCCCGTCGCGGTACCGTCCGCGACCTGGCCCGGGGCGGCCGGCGGGGCGGGGCCCCCGACGACGATCTGTTCGGCGTCCACCAGGAAACGGGCACGGTTGAGTCCGTCGGTGTCCGTACCGGGCCGCACCCCGCCCGCCGCCCGCAGCGCGTCGGTCACCCGGGACCCGGCCGGCAGAGAGTGGACCCCCGGCTCCCGCACCTTCCCGGTGACGTCCACGACGATTGCACCAGCGGGTCCGGCCGCCCCCGCGGGCGCCGCTGGGGTACCGGTGCCCGCGGCCGGAACCTTCTCCTCGCTCTTCTCGTACGGCGCCTCGGCACGCACCACCTCCGGCGCGCTCACCGATTCGGTCCGGCCCGTCCAGAAGTGCTGCACGGCCAGGGCCGCGGCCACGACGAGGACCGCCCCGAGGGCCACCGCGCCCCGGCGTTCCAGCCCGCAGCGGGTCGCCAGCCACACCGGCATCCGCTCCCGCACGGCGAGCCCGACCCGGGCCCGCAGCCTGGGGAGCGCAGGTTCGCGCAGGGCCGTGGTCTCGCCGGCGAGCGCACGGGCCGAGGACACCACGGCCGCCGCCGTGGACAGTGCGGCCGCGGCGGTACGCACTCCGGACGCGGCGGCGCGCACCCCGGAGGTGGCCGCCGTCAGCCCGGAGGTGGCCGCGGTCAGCCCGGCCGCCGCACCGGTACCGGTCACCGTTGCGGCGTGCGGGGGTCCGTGTCCCGGCTCCGGCCGGGTGACTCCCCGTTCGCCGAAGAGGAGTTCCGCCCGGCGGCGCAGTTCTTCCGCCGGGGCCGGGCGGTGGCGGGCGCGGACCCCGACCGGGGACCGGCGGTGCCGGGTACGGCCGTCGGAAGTGGGGCCCCGGCCCGGGCCACTGGTCGCATGTGTCTCGTGTGAGCGTGATCGAAGTGCCATGCGACGAGGATGGGGCTTCCCGCCGGCTCGCGATGATCTTGCTCAAGTTCCGTGGATCCCGGCCCGGTTGTGGACAACTTCGCCACCCACACGAGTGAAACCGGCGGGGCCGCCGCCCTCGGATCCACAGGTCACCGCGGTGAGACGACCGCCCCGAGCAGCCCGGGTCCGGTGTGCGCGCCGATGACCGCACCGACCTCGCTCACATGCATCTCGACCAGCCCCGGGACCCGCGCCCGCAGCCGGTCGGCGAGGGCCGCGGCCCGGTCGGGGGCGGCGAGATGGTGGACGGCGATGTCCACCTCGGCGCCGCCCGCCCGCTCGGCGGCGAGCTCCTCGAGGCGGGCGATGGCGCGGGACGCCGTCCGCACCTTCTCCAGGGGCTCGACGCGGCCGCCGTCCAACTGGAGCAGGGGCTTCACGGCGAGTGCGGAACCCAGCAGGGCCTGCGCCGCTCCGATGCGGCCGCCGCGGCGCAGATAGTCGAGGGTGTCGACGTAGAAGTACGCGGTCGTGCTTGCGGCCCGTTTCTCCGCCGCCGTGACCGCCTCGTCGGCGGTGCCGCCCGCCTCGGCGACCTCGGCCGCCGCGAGCGCGCAGAAACCGAGCGCCATCGCGACCATCCCGGTATCCACCACTCGCACCGGGACGGGTGCTTCGCGGGCCGCGATGACCGCCGCGTCGTAGGTGCCCGACAGTTCGGCGGACAGGTGGAGCGAGACGATACCGGTGGCACCGGACTCGGCGACCTTGCGGTACGTTTCGGCGAACACCTCGGGGCTGGGCCGGGACGTGGTGACAGAACGCCGCTTCTGCAGAGCCTGGGCCAGGGAACGGGTCGAGATCTCGGTACCCTCTTCGAACGCCCGGTCGCCGAGGACCACCGTCAGGGGAACCGCGGTGATGCCGTGGCGCTCCATCATCCGCGGCGGCAGGTAGGCCGTTGAATCGGTGACGATCGCGACATGGCGGGACATGAGCTGGAGGTTACCTGGCGTAGCCCAGGGGCGGCAGCCCGCCCCCGCCCGGCCCGACCAGGACCGGCCGTATCAAGTGGTGCTCTCCGGCCGGGGCTTCTTCTGCCAAGGGTAGGCCTGACGCCGCCCGGGCGGCGTGATCGCGGGCTGCGCCGGGTCCCCGTCCGGGGCGGACCGGGGTGCCTCGGGCCAGGTCTGGCGGTCCCCCCGACCGGCGGCTGCGTCGGGCCACGGCGGGGTTTCGGGCGCGGGGGCAGGACGCGACCAGTGCCGCAGGGCGTCGGCCTCGACGCCGATCTGCGTGCTCAAGGTGTCCAGATCGTCGTCGGCGAACCGGTGGGCCCGGTCACGCGCCGCCCATCGCAACGCGTCCGCGGACTCGGTGATGCGCGTGGTACGCCGGCGCAGTTCGGGCAGCCGCGCGGCGAGCGTGGCCCGGTCCGGCTCGGACTCCAGGCGCCTGAGCTCGCCGTCCAGTTCATGACCGTGCGCACTGAGCCGCTGGAAGAGGCTGACGGACTCCTTCAGTGACTCGTCCTCGGGGGCGCCCGCGTCCAGCGCGTCCTGGGTGGCCCGCATCGAGGTGCGCAGGGTGAGCCGCAGCTGGGCGATCTCGGCCGCCGGGCCGACCTGGACCATGGACTTGGCGCGCAGCGTGTGGTCCTCGACCGTCCGCCGGGCCTGCGTGATCGTACGGTCCACACCGCGCTTGGCGGCGCCGACCGCCTTGAACGTGACGTACGCCCCGCCCGCGACGAAGAGCAGGAAGAGCACGGCGAATACGGCGATCACTGTTTCCACGGTGCTCCTCCTCCGCTGACGGCCACCCGACCACCCGACCGATTCCGAGCACGGCAGGGGCGGCCGCCCTCTTCAACGGTAAACGCAAAGGGCAGGCCCGGAGTTCCGGAAAGACCCCGAACCTGCCCTTGGGGGACCACCCGAAGGCGGCCCTTGGCCGTTACGCCGTGACGATGTTCACCAGCTTCGGCGCGCGGACGATCACCTTGCGGATGCCTGCGCCGTCCAGCGCCGCGACGACCTTCTCGTCGGCCAGCGCCACCTTCTCCAGCTCCTCCTCGGAGATGTCCGGCGACACCTCCAGGCGGGCCTTGACCTTGCCCTTGATCTGCACGACGCAGGTCACGGTCTCGTCCACGACGTAGTTCGGGTCGGCGACCGGGAAGTCCCGGTGCACGACCGAGTCGGTGTGACCCAGCTTGCGCCACAGCTCCTCGGCGACGTGCGGGGCCAGCGGCGCGATCATCAGCACCAGCGGCTCGGCGACCGTACGCGGCACCGCGCCACCCGCCTTGGTCAGGTGGTTGTTCAGCTCGGTGACCTTGGCGATGGCGGTGTTGAAGCGCAGGCCCTCCAGGTCCTGGCGGACGCCGTCGATCGCCTTGTGCAGGGCACGCAGCGTGTCCTCGTCGGCATCGGCGTCGGTGACGGTGACCTCACCGGTCGCCTCGTCGACGATGACGCGCCACAGCCGCTGCAGCAGCCGGAACTGGCCGACCACCGCGCGCGTGTCCCACGGACGGGAGACGTCCAGCGGGCCCATCGCCATCTCGTACAGGCGCAGCGTGTCGGCGCCGTACTCGGCGCAGATCTCGTCCGGAGTCACCGCGTTCTTCAGGGACTTGCCCATCTTGCCCAGCAGCCGGGTGACCTTCTCACCCTGGTAGTAGTAGGCGCCGTCCTGCTCCTCGACCTCGGCGGCGGGCACCGGGAAGCCGCGGCCGTCGCGGTAGACGTAGGCCTGGATCATGCCCTGGTTGAACAGCTTGTGGAACGGCTCGACGGACGAGACGTGCCCCAGGTCGTACAGGACCTTCGACCAGAAACGGGCGTACAGCAGGTGCAGCACCGCGTGCTCGGCGCCGCCGACGTACAGGTCGACACCGCCGTGCGGCATGCCCTGGCGCGGGCCCATCCAGTACCGCTCGATCTCCGGGTCGACCAGCTCCTGGTCGTTGTGCGGGTCCAGGTAGCGCAGTTCGTACCAGCAGGAACCGGCCCAGTTGGGCATGGTGTTGGTCTCGCGGCGGTACTTCTTCGGCCCGTCGCCCAGGTCCAGGGTGACGTTGACCCATTCCTCGTTGCGCGACAGCGGCGTCTCGGGCTGGGTGTCCGCGTCTTCCGGGTCGAAGGTGCGCGGCGAGTAGTCCTCGACCTCCGGCAGCTCCAGCGGCAGCATCGACTCGGGCAGGGCGTGGGCGACGCCGTCCTCGTCGTAGACGATCGGGAAGGGCTCGCCCCAGTAGCGCTGGCGGCTGAACAGCCAGTCGCGCAGCCGGAAGTTGACGGTGCCCTCGCCGATGCCCTTGCGGGCCAGCCATTCGGTGATGCGGGCCTTGGCCTCGGCGACCGGCAGGCCGTCCAGCTTGATGCCGTCGTTGGAGGAGTTGATGATCTTCGCGTCGTAGGAGCCGAAGGCGTCCTCCCACGTCGAGGTGTCGGTGCCACGGCCGTCGGTCGGCTCGACGATGCAGACGATCGGCAGCTCGAAGGCGCGCGCGAATTCGAAGTCGCGCTGGTCGCCGGCCGGGACGGCCATGATCGCGCCGGTGCCGTAGCCCATCAGCACGTAGTCGGCGACGAACACCGGGACCTTGTCGCCGTTGACCGGGTTGGTCGCGTACGCGCCCGTGAAGACGCCGGTCTTGTCCTTGGCCTCGGCCTGCCGCTCCACGTCGGACTTGGCGCCGGCCTGGGCGCGGTACGCGGCCACGGCCTCGGCGGGCGTCGCGTGGCCGCCGGTCCACACGTCGTGGGTGCCCTCGGGCCAGGCGGCCGGGACGAACTTGTCGACCAGCGGGTGCTCGGGTGCCAGCACCATGTAGGTCGCGCCGAACAGGGTGTCGGGGCGCGTGGTGAAGACGGTGATCTTCTCGCCGTCGATCGGGAAGTCGACGCGGGCACCCTCGCTGCGGCCGATCCAGTTGCGCTGCTGCAGCTTGATGGCCTCGGGCCAGTCCAGCTCGTCCAGGTCGTCCAGCAGCCGGTCGGCGTAGGCGGTGATGCGCATGTTCCACTGGCGCAGCTTGGCCTTGAAGACGGGGAAGTTGCCGCGCTCGGAGCGTCCGTCGGCGGTGACCTCCTCGTTGGCCAGCACGGTGCCCAGCCCCGGGCACCAGTTGACCGGCGCGTCCGAGGCGTAGGCCAGGCGGAACTCGCCCAGGACGTCGCCGCGCTCGGTTGCGGTCAGCTCGTTCCACGCGTGCGTGTGGCCCGGTACGGCTCGCTCACCGGACTCGAACTGGGCGATCAGCTCGGAGATCGGGCGGGCCTTCTTCGCCTCGTCGTCGTACCAGGAGTTGAAGATCTGCAGGAAGATCCACTGGGTCCACTTGTAGTAGTCCGGGTCGATCGTGGCGAACGACCGGCGCTTGTCGTGGCCCAGGCCCAGCCGGCGCAGCTGGGCCTTCATGTTCTCGATGTTGGACTCGGTGGACACCCGCGGGTGCGTGCCGGTCTGCACGGCGTACTGCTCGGCGGGCAGGCCGAAGGCGTCGAAGCCCAGGGTGTGCAGGACGTTGTGGCCGTTCATCCGCTGGAAGCGGGCGAACACGTCGGTGGCGATGTAGCCCAGAGGATGGCCGACGTGCAGTCCCGCTCCGGACGGATACGGGAACATGTCCATGATGAACTTCTTGGGCCTGGCGACCAGCTCGGGGTCGCCGGCCAGGTCACCCTTGGGATTCGGCGCCGCGTACGTGCCGTCGGCGTCCCAGAAGTCCTGCCAGCGTGCCTCGATCTCGGCCGCCAGGGCAGCCGTGTAGCGGTGCGGCGCGGCCTCCGCCGACGTGGCGGCGGCAGCGGGGTTCGTCTCGCTCATGATCCTCAAAGCTCCATCGATCGTCTCTGCCTGCGGCTGTGACTTGCTAGAAACGAAAAATCCCCTCGCACAGGAGGGGACGCCGCGCCGATGCCGACCGGCCGTTTGATCCGGCGGTCGGGACTGATCAGCGCGGCCCGCTAAGCAGAAGGCGTACGGCACGCATGGCGTCAGGGTACCGCAGCACTTGAGCAAGCCGCGACGCGCTTACGTATCAACGGTTGACACGTACGTCTAAGGCGACAACCGGGACGAGAGTTGAACCAGGTTCAAAAATTACTTCGCGTAACAACCGCTAAGGGACATCGCAAGGCCCGCATTGCCCTTTGATAACAACGCAATAACTCAAACCTCGTACTGATCGGTATGGCGCCACTTAGGCTGCGGCACCGGGACCGCTTTCCCGAACTGCTCGGAGTTGCCCCCATGAACCCTCGTCGTAGTAACAGCTCGCTCCCCAAGCCAGGCCGTTCGGTCTGGGGGGTGGCGTCCGCTGTCGTTCTGTTGCTCATACCCGTGGTCGTGCTGACCGGAGGCAGCCAGTTCCAATCGTTCCTGAACTTCGGCGCGGGCGTGCTCTCGCTCGTCTCGCTGAGCTGCTCGGTGATCTGGGGTCTGGTCGCACAGGACCGCATCTTCCTCAACACCCGCCAGCGGATCGTCGGCCAGGCGGTGCACCGGACGACCGCGGTCGCCTCGATCGCGTTCCTGCTGGTGCACATCGTCACGAAGATCGCTCTCGATCACACCGTGGTGATCGCCGCGATCATCCCGTTCTCGCTCGGCGTCACCGGAAGCGCCGGCCTGATCGGGCTCGGCTCGCTGGCCGGACTGCTGATGATCTTCGTGGGTGTCACCGGCGCCCTGCGCAGCAATTTCGCCGCCCCGGCCGTGGTGGCGGCCCGCTGGCGGGCCATGCACATGCTTGCCTACCCGGCCTGGTGCGCCGCGCTGATCCACGGCTTGTTCGCGGGCCGCGCGGCGAAGCCCTTCTTCATGATCTCGTACGAGCTGTGCCTGGTCGGCGTGATGGGCGCGCTGGCGCTGCGCGCCGCCCCGCGCCCGTTCAAGCGCAAGGTCGCCGACCGTCTGGTCTCCGTCCTGGGCAGCTCGGAGCGCCCCGACCTGGACGAGCTGGACGCCAGCCGCGCCCGGGTGGGCGAGTCCGGGCTGCCGGGCTACGACGGCGGACGTGAACGCGAACGCGAGCCGAGGGCCTCGCGGGTCGACACCAGGGCCCCGCAGCCCAACCCGCTGTTCCCGACCGGGGCACCCGCCTCCGAGCCGGCCTCCGGCTTCGCGGCCGCCTACCGGGCCACCTCCACGCCCGGACAGCCACAGCCCCATTCGCCGTTCGCGGCCGGTCAGACCGCGCGCATGGAGCGGCTGGACCTCCAGGCCACCGAGGCCTTCCCGCGCATGGACGGCCCCGGCAGCACCTCGGGCAGCTGGCCGGTCCCGTCCCCGCCGCCGGTCGGCGAGGCGCCCCCGTCGGCGTACGACCCGCTCCAGGACACCGGATACAACATCCCGGTCTATGGCAATCCGGGCACTGCCGGAACAGGCGGACGTGATGTGTACGACACCGGTGAGACGAACGCCCGCTACGGCGCGTACAACTCGAACGACACGTACAACAGCGGTCCCGCCAACGAACCAGCGCCCGGCGCGTCCTTCGACGCACCGGGTTCGGGCGAACCTTGGAACACGCCTTCCGGAGGCTATAGGTGAACGAGGCCCTGCCCGACGTCCCAGAAGTCCGCGTGGTCGGCCTTCCGCAGCTCACGTCGGGCTTCGACCTTGTCGAAAGACTCGATCTGCCCATGCACCTCAAGGTGCACGGGCCGCTTGAACCCTTGGGCGGGGAGCAGCTCGCGCAGCTCTCCGAACGCATCAACCTGAAGGGCCGCGGCGGCGCGGGTTTCCCCTTCCACAAAAAGCTGCGCTCGGTCGCCGAAGCGGCGATCAAGCGCGGCGTCCGGCCGGTGGTCGTCGTCAACGGCAGCGAGGACGAGCCGGCCTGCCGCAAGGACACGGTGCTGATCAACCGTGCCCCGCACCTGATCCTCGACGGCGCGCTGCTGTGCGCCGAGGCACTGGGTGCCCGCACGCTCGTGGTGGGGGTCACCCGGGAGTCCACACAGCGCTCCATGGAGCAGGCGCTCGCCGAACGCGGGCTGAGCACCGGCCGCCGTTCGGCCCTGAAGGCGTTCGTCCAGCGCAACCCGGTGCGGATGGTCACCGGCGCTGCCGCGTCGCTGGTCCGTTCGATCGACGGCGGCCCGGCGATCCCGCCCGGCCGCAAGACCAGTGCCTCCCAGAACGGCGTCGGCGGCGCGCCCACGCTGCTGTCGAACGCGGAGACGTTCGCGCAGCTGGCGATCGCCGCCCGTATCGGCCCGGAGCGTTACGGCAACACCGGTCTGTACGACGAGCCGGGCACCGTCATGCTGACGGTCTCCGGCGCGGTCGCCCGCCCCATGGTGATCGAGGTGCCCACGGGTGTGCCGCTGCGCTACGTCCTGCAGCTGGCCGGCGCCCCGCCGGTGCCGCAGGGTGTGCTGACCGGCGGCTACCACGGCAAGTGGATCGACGCGGCGACGGTCAACGAGGCGATCGTCTCCCGCAACTCCCTGGACGCGGTGGGCGGTGCGCTGGGCGCCGGCGCGATCCTGCCGATCACGCAGGACACCTGTCCGCTGGGTGAGTCGCTCCGGGTCGCCCAGTGGCTGGCGGAGGAGAGCGCGGGACAGTGCGGTCCCTGCTACCTCGGTCTGCCGGCGGCCGCGCGGGGCATGGAGGACATCCTCAACGGCGGCGGACCGGCCGCCCTGGAGGCGCTCAAGCAGGTCGCGAAGAACGTGAAGCGGCGCGGCGCGTGCTCGCACCCGGACGGCTCCGCGATGTTCCTGGAGTCGACGATCAAGGCGTTCACCGACGACCTGGCCGCGCATGTTCTCGGAAACGGCTGCGGACGGCCCGTGGAAGGCGTTCTGCCGCTCTTCGAGGACGGCAAGCTCCCGACCGGCATCCCGGGCGGCGGAGAGCCCGAGGAGGCCAGCGGCAGCCGTCAGAAGATCTACGTCGACTGGACGCTGTGCCGGGGCCACGGCCTGTGCGCGGACATCCTCCCGGAGGTCTTCGAACTGGGCGCGGACGGTTTCCCGACGGTGGCTCAGGCGAAGGTGCCGCGGTTCGCGGAGGCCAAGGCGCTGCGCGCGGTGCGCCGCTGCCCGGCGCTCGCGCTGCGTCTCGAGGAGGACACGCGTTCCCAGGCGCCGGCCAAGAACCTGCCGGTTCTCTCGCAGGGCCGCGGCCGCCGGGCACTCGGCCGCTGACAGCATCAGCACCATGTGTAAGGCGGGCCACCCGGTCGGGTGGCCCGCCTTACACATGGCACGAGTTTCCCGGGGCCCGTTTCCGATGTTTTCGAATGGTTCCCAACAACGTCGAAGGGGGGGCGGCGCGCGCCCGGGGGGGGGCGGGGGTTTGTGTGGGTGGTTTTTTTTTTTTTTTCAGTTAGACCGGCTTTCCAAGGACGGCGGGCGCGCACGCCCGAAAGAACACCCCGGGTT
>NZ_JBEZKI010000011.1:0-212250 GCF_040651615.1 Streptomyces sp. NPDC048417
GGGGGGGGGGGCTGCGCGGGCCCGGCGCCGGCCGGCTGCAGCGCCGCATCAGGGGTACGGGGCTGAATCGAGATGCGGTCCCGCCGCGTGAGCACGACCAGCCCGTGCAGCCCCCGCCACGTGGGCACGACCAGCCCATGCAGCCCCCGCCACGTGGGCACGACCAGCCCATGCAGCCCCCGCCACGTGGGCACGACCAGCCCGTGCAGCCGCCGCCACGTGGGCACGCCAGCCCCCACGCACCCCACACTCACCCGACCACCGCCACCGCCCCTGTTACCACCGCCCCCGCTTCGCCTCCATCGCCGCCTTCCCCTCCGCCCCCCTCTTCTTCCAGTCCTTCTTGATCTCGGACCGGAGTCGTGCGTCCGTCTTCGCGACGATCCACTGGTTCTCCCGCATCAGCTTGCGGTAGCTCTCCAGCCGGCGCACGGGCAGTTCCCCGGTCTCCACCGCGAAGCGCACCGCACAGCCCGGTTCGCTCTCGTGACCGCAGTCGGAGAACCGGCACTCCTCCGCCAGTTCCTCGATCTCGGAGAACACCTGCCCGACCCCGGTCCCGGCGTCGAACAGGCCCACGCCGCGCAGTCCGGGCGTGTCGATCAGCACGCCCCCTCCCGGCAGCGCCAGCAGGTTGCGGGTGGTCGTGGTGTGCCGCCCCTTGCCGTCGACGTCCCGGGCGGCCCGGACGTCCATCACGTCCTCGCCGACCAGCGCGTTGGCGAGGGTGGACTTGCCCGCGCCGGACTGGCCGAGCAGTACGGACGTACCGGAGCAGACGAGGGCGACGAGGACGTCCAGGCCGTCCCCCGCCACCGCGCTGACGGTGAGGACCGGCACGCCGGGCGCGCTCGTCTCGACGTCCTGGACGAGATGCGCGAGCGTCACCGGGTCCGGGACCAGGTCGGCCTTGGTGAGGACCACGACCGGCTGTGCCCCGGACTCCCAGGCCAGCGCCAGGAACCGTTCGATGCGGCCGAGGTCGAGTTCGACGGCGAGGGACACCGCGACGATGGCGTGGTCGACGTTGGCGGCGAGGATCTGCCCCTCGGACCGCTTGGAGGAGGTGGAGCGCACGAACGCGGTACGGCGTGGCAGCAGTGTCCGCACGTACCGCGGGTCGCTGCCTTCGGGGTCGACGGCGACCCAGTCCCCCGTGCAGACGACCTTCATCGGGTCACGAGGTACGACGAACTCGGTATCGGCACGAATGACGCCTGCCGACGTGACGACATCGCACTGCCCACGGTCGACCCGCACGACACGGCCGGGCAGCAGACCCTGTTCGGCGTGCGGAGCGAACTCGGCGGTCCAGCCTTCATCCCACCCGTAGGAAGCGAGGGCGTGCCGGCCATCAGAAGTGGCGGAGGTGTTGAGCGAAGTGTGGAACAAGGGAAACCCTTCGAAGGGTGGCCCCGGCGGCGCGCTCGGCGCGCGGAAGATGTGTGGGTGTCAGCCGGAGACCACAGGGGCGGAAACGATGATGAACTTCTGAATGCGGGCAGCACCCGTCACCGTGACAGTCATCAATGTCCTCACCTCCTGCTTCCTCAACGGACCAACGCCGTCTCCTCGGGAACGGAACACGACCGTGCCCGGGGACGAGGAAACCGTAGCCTCGCCCCAGGGCACGGCGCCAGCGATTAACTGTCCGGCGGTCATCCGTACGACACCCGCGGTCGACGGACCGGCCTCAACTGCGCAGACAGGTTCCCGGCCGCGACCCACCGTCTCGGATCCGCGGGGGCCCCGGCCGGGGTCCGGTCAGGCGGTGGCCACCGCGCACTTGCCTCGATCGGCCTTCATCGGTCCGGCGGCGCTCGGACGGACCTCGAAGTCGAACATGGCGGTGGGTACGTACAGCGAGCAGCAGGCGTTGGGGATGTCGACGATGCCGCTGATGCGTCCCTCTATGGGGGAGGAGCCGAGCAGCAGGTAGGCCTGCTCTCCGCTGTAGCCGAACTTCTTGAAGTACTCGACGGCGTTGAGGCAGGCCCGGCGGTAGGCCAGTGTCGCGTCGAGGTAGTAGTTCGTGTCCGTGTCGTGGTCGACGGAGATCCCGATGAAGGTGAGGAACTCCGTGTACCTCGGCTCGACGTTGCCCGGAATGAACACGGGGTTGGTGGAGATGCCGTACGTCTCCATGCCGCCCTTGATCAGGTCGACGTGGAAGTCGATGAACCCGCCCATCTCGATGGCGCCGCAGAAGGTGATCTCTCCGTCGCCCTGGCTGAAGTGCAGGTCGCCTCCGGACAGCTTCGCGTCCTTGACGTGTACGGGGTAGAAGACTCTCGATCCGCGGGTGAAGTTCTTGATGTCGTGGTTGCCTCCGTTCTCGCGCGCCGGCACCGTGCGTGCGCCTTCCTCACTGATGCGGCGTGCCAGATCTCCGGTGGCCGTACCGGCGAGTGCGTTGGAGGCGTCCGGCGGGACGGCGAGGGGCGGGACCCGGTTGGGGTCCGTGTCGATCAGCGCCTTCTCGCGGGCGTTCCAACGGGCGAGCATCTCGGTGGACGGGGCGGTTCCGAACAACCCGGGGTGGGTGATCCCGGTGAAGCGAATCCCGGGAAGGTGACGGGAGACGGCCTGCTGTCCGTGGAAGTCCCAGACCGCTTTGTAGGCGTCCGGGAAGTAGTCGGTCAGGAAGCCTCCGCCGTTGGCCTTGGCGAAGATGCCGGTGTAGCCCCAGCCCTGTCCTGCCGCGTCCCCGGTCTGCTGCGGCACGGGGCCGAGGTCGAGGATGTCGACGACGAGCAGGTCGCCGGGTTCGGCGCCCTCCACGCCTATCGGGCCGCTGAGCATGTGAGGGATGGTCAGGTCGATGTCGCGTACGTCGTTGGCGGTGTCGTTGTTGCCGACCTGGCAGTCGGTCCAGTCGCGGCACTCCATGCGGAACTCCGCTCCCGGCTTCACCATGGCGGCAGTGGGGATGTCCGGGTGCCACCTGTTGTGGCCGGGCACGGCCTGGTCACGCATCGACTTGCTGTGGTCCACACTGAAGAGAATTTCAGGCATGAGAACTCCTAGATTCTGACCCGGTCACGTTGGCGCGCCCGCACCTCCGACCCGCGGAGCCGATGAGGTCGGCCGGGGCGTTCTATGGGTGCGCGGCCACAGCCCCGCGAACACCACGACGCCGAAGACCGCCAGTGCGATGGCGATCTCGGTGGGGTGCTTCCAGTAGCCGGAGAGCAGCAGCGCGGCGGGAATCACACCGGTCACCCAGCCTTCGATCGCCGTCACCCAACCGGTATAGATCTTGAGGTCGTCCTTCTTGAGACCGAGCAGCAGGAAGAACAGGAACCACAGATAGGCCCAGTAGAGCCAGATGACCCCGAAGGGGTAGTCCTTGAGGAGCCGGAAATTGGCGTACGAGTATCCCAGGGCGGCAACTGCCACGAACAGCGAGTAGTAGCCGACGCCGGTGCTGTCGAGACCGGTGAGCAGGCCGATACCCACATAGAGGTAGGTGAACCCGAAGAGGTAAATGCCGGATGCCGCCAGGATCTTCATGGGGTCATCGTTGGCGGTGAAGATGAGGTAAGTCGGCGTCAGTACCTGCAGCGCGCCTATGAAAAGGTTGAACACCGCTCCTGCTCGGGCATCGACCTTTCCGAGCAGCAGCAATCCGTTCATGAAGAGCACCGCACCGACGAAGAGCAGTCCCACGTTTCCCACGGGGACACACCTCCTAAGTCCGCGTGGGGAGTGGAATCGCGTGACGCCAGAGCCGCCGGTGAGCCGCCGAGGATACGGCTCGGCTCCCGGCCCGCGTTGCGTGATTCCGCATTCCGCACACCGCTGCGGGAACGACCTCGTGTTCCGATGCCGAAACCCGCGTGAGACGTTCTGTCTTGTCCACCACCGCCTTCAAAGACGCGGCAGCCGCGAGAGCGCAGGGTGAGGATGCGGGTGCACCCTTCTGCGTGGCGGCAGTTGGGAGACCACTGCCGGAGCCTCACGCGCCTGTTCCTCCCGGACATGGAGGGCGGCGACCGCGTGCGAGGTCAGCGTGACCCCGGGCGAGGAGTACACACGTCTCGCAGCGCCTGTGCAGACAGGGCAGCCATATGTCTTGGGCGCCGTCCCGATCGCCAACTTCACGTCGAAAGACCCACATCGGCTGCATAGATATTCATAGGTTGCCATCAAGGCCTCCGAATACCGGTGGACGCTGGCAAACCCGAGTGCCTGCGGTGCGCAACCGACCAGCGCACGCCACAGCACATTTCCTACTTTCCAGGAGACGTCTCGTAAATCCCGGTGTCAAGTACCGGACGACCTGGCGCGGACCTTCTCACGACGACGCGACGGCAAGCGCCGCCGCTGCTGCCGCAAGACCCACCGCAATACTCGAAACGGCGTACATCAGGGATTTGCCGACCTGCCCTTTCTCACACAGGTGGACCAACTCGTAACTGAATGTGGAGAACGTCGTATAGGCACCGCAGAAACCGACACCGGCAATGACCACGACCTGCTGCGGCAGTGCGTGCCGTGCGCCGAGGCCCACCAGCAGCCCCAGCACGAACGAGCCGGTCACGTTGATCAGCCACGTTCCGCGCGGGAACGCGCCCGGGCTGCGGTACTGCACGTACTGGTCGAGGACGTAACGCGCAACCGCCCCGACGGCGGCCGCCGCACCGACGGCGAGCAGGGTGATCACCGTGTCCACCAGCCATGCCGGCGGGCGCGCCCGCGCCGCGCGTCGAGCCGAATGCGCCGGGCCCATGTCAGCCTCCCGATGACCAGGCCCAGAACGGTGGCGGCCAGGCCGGCGAAGAGGCTCCCGAAGATGTTCGACGCCGCGGCCGCGTAGTGGCCGTGGCCCAGCAGGCGATCGGTGTCGACCATCCAGGTCGAGAAGGTGGTGAAGGCGCCGAGGAAGCCGACGGCGGCGAACGGCCGCACGTACCGCGTCGGGGGCCAGATCTCGAGCACATACACGAGCAGCAGCGCCAGCACGAACGCCCCGGACACGTTGACGGCGAACGTCGTCCACGGGAACCCCACCCCCGGGGCGGGGAAGGCCAGCACCAGTGCGTAGCGGGCCGTCCCGCCCAGCAGGCCGCCGAGCGCGACCGCCGCGAGGACGCCCCCGCGCAGACGTGCGCGGAGCGGCTCCCGAACTCCTGTCAAAAGCCTCATCGAATAACCGCATCCCTATCCACCGGAACACCTCCCCATTATCCCAGGGGATTGCAGTGCCGACGCACACGCGACTAAAATTCAAGATCATCGGTGTTCGACCGGCTTACCGGTGCCCTACCCGTTCACAGGATCAGTGGCCCCACCGATGGAGGACGGCCATGGCAAAAATCCTTGCGGTGCTCTATCCGGACCCCGTGGGCGGCTATCCGCCCGACTACGCCCGCGACCAGATTCCCACCATCAGCGGCTATCCGGGCGGTCAGACCGCGCCGACCCCGCAGGCCATCGATTTCACCCCGGGGCACCTCCTCGGCTGCGTCTCAGGAGAACTGGGGCTGCGCCGCTTCCTGGAGGACCGGGGTCACACCCTCGCCGTCACGAGCGACAAGGAAGGGGCGGACTCCACCCTGGACCGCGAGCTTCCCGACACCGACGTGGTCGTCTCGCAGCCGTTCTGGCCCGCCTATCTGACCCCCGAACGCATCGCCGCGGCTCCCCGCCTCAGACTCGCGATCACCGCGGGGATCGGGTCGGACCACGTCGACCTGCCGAGCGCCATCGCCCAGGGGATGACCGTGGCCGAGGTGACGTTCAGCAACAGCATCAGTGTGTCGGAGCACGCCGTGATGCAGATTCTCACCCTCGTGCACAACTACATGCCGGCGCACGAATGGGTGACCACCAAGAAGGGCTGGAACATCGCCGACAGCGTCTCGCGCGCCTACGACCTCGAAGGCATGGACGTCGGCGTCCTCGGCTCCGGCCGAATCGGCCAGGCGGTACTGCGCCGCCTCAAGCCGTTCGACGTCACGCTGCACTACTGCGACGTGCACCGGCTGGACAAGGAGGTCGAGGAGGAGCTGAAGCTGACCTGGCATCCCGACGCCCGTTCGCTGGCCTCCTCCGTCGATGTGCTCTCGATCCACACTCCACTGCATCCACAGACACAGAACCTCTTCGACGACGAGCTGATCGGGGCCATGAAGCGCGGTTCGTACATCGTCAACACGGCACGGGCGCTCATCGTCAACCGGGATTCCGTGGTGCGGGCCCTCGACAGCGGCCAACTGGCCGGTTACGCCGGTGACGTCTGGTACCCGCAGCCGCCACCGCCCGACCACCCCTGGCGCACCATGCCCTACGAGGCGATGACGCCGCACGTGTCCGGGTCGACCCTCTCGGCGCAGGCACGCTACGCGGCCGGTACGCGGGAGATCCTGGAGTGCTGGCTCGACGGTCGTCCCATCCGCCCGGAGTACCTGATCGTCGAGGGCGGTGGGCTCGCCGGGACAGGAGCGAGTTCCTACACGGTCGCCGGATGACCGGCACGGGCGGGGATGACGTCCGACGGACGAGAAAATCAGCGGCAGATCGAATAGAAGATCCACCAATCCGGCTGTGAGCCGATTCACCCACGGTTTACTGGACGGGTACGGGCGAAACCTTTAGCGTCCATAAATAGATTGTTTTCCATATGCAGGGATACCGGCGCCGCAGGTAATCTCTCGTAAGAAAACCAGGCGGACGCCGGGAAGGTGGATCAGTGAGCATGGACGCAGTGTGGGTCCGGGGCGTGACCGGCATTCAGATGCACCACGTGACCGACCTTCAGGACGCCGGCAGGTTTTTGGGCAACGCGGCGATGGCGCTGCGGGCCGCGCACGTAAGGACCGGCGCCGACCGGTACTCCGGCATCGCTGCCGAGCTCAAGGCTCTGGTGGAGCGAGTACGCGAGCTGGAGGACGAGGCGCGGTCGAGCATGCACGAACTGCACTCCGCCGACCCCGAGCGGTTCATCCGTTGCCGGGACGGCCACGAGCCGTGGCCCGGCGAGATCCCGGCAGGATTCATCCCGCGCCACACCTGCAAGGACGAGTGCCTCTACCACGACCGCGGGGTCCTCGACGCCATCATGCAGTGCACCTGCGGCCGACCGCCGTGCCGGGCCTGCGAGATCGGCGGGAAGCTCTGACGAGCCCCGGGGCTCCCGCGGCTTCGCGGCCGGTACCGGACAGGCCTGCTCGGTGTATGCGGAACCCCGGCGCGCACCTCGATGATCCACGACGGGCCGTCGAGTTGTGCTAAGCTATCCGTGTTGCAGTTGTGGTACCCATACACCTATGTGCGCCTGACGGGAATATTCCTCCTGCAGGCGCATTGTTTGTTCTCCGGCATCTCCGGATGGGGCCTCTGCCTACAGAACGGAGAAGGTCATGGCACAGGGAACCGTGAAGTGGTTCAACGCCGAAAAGGGTTTCGGCTTCATCCAGCAGGACGGCGGCGGCCCCGACGTCTTCGCCCACTACTCGAACATCGCGGCCCAGGGCTTCCGTGAGCTCCAGGAGGGCCAGCGGGTCTCCTTCGACGTCACGCAGGGTCAGAAGGGCCCGCAGGCGGAGAACATCGTCCCCGCCTGATCGCCGGACGCGTATCCCCTCACCGGGGTCAGCACCGCCATGGTGCGGACCCCGGTTTGTGCTGTTTCCAGGAAGGCAGAAAGCTGCATGTCCCGTAGGTCCCAGAAGCCGAACCGGCGCGCCTCGTCACCTCCACCGTCCGCGTCGTCGCCAAGGGAGTTCCGGCTGCCGGAAAACACGACACCCGCGCTTCCCGCAGTCGAGGACTTCGCCGGGCTGGACATGCCCGCGGGACTGCTGAAGACACTCACCGCGCAAGGCGTCACCACCCCTTTCCCCATCCAGGCCGCCACGCTGCCCAACTCGCTCGCCGGCCGTGACCTGCTGGGACGGGGGCGCACCGGCTCCGGCAAGACCCTCGCGTTCGGGCTCGCGCTCCTGGCTCGCACGGCCGGACTGCGCGCGGAGCCCAAGGCACCCCTCGCCCTCGTGCTGGTGCCCACCCGTGAACTCGCCCAGCAGGTGACCGACGCGCTGACCCCCTACGCGACCGCCGTGAACCTCCGGCTGGCCACCGTGGTCGGCGGGCTGTCCATCACCAAGCAGGCCAGTGCGCTCCGGCGCGGCGCCGAAGTACTCGTGGCGACTCCCGGCCGGCTCAACGACCTCGTGGAACGCGGGGACTGCGTGCTCGGCAGCGTACGCATCACGGTGCTGGACGAAGCCGACCAGATGACCGACATGGGCTTCCTGCCGCAAATCACCAAGCTGATCCAGCAAGCACGGCCCGACGGACAGCGCATGCTCTTCTCGGCCACCCTGGACCGCAACATCGACCGCCTGGTGCAGCGGTTCCTGACCGACCCCGTGGTGCACTCCGTGGACCCGTCCGCGGGGGCGGTGACCACCATGGAGCACCACGTGCTCCACGTCCAGGACGAGACCGACAAGAAGGCCGTCACCACGCGCATCGCCGCCCGTGACGGCCGGGTCATCCTCTTCCTCGACACCAAGAGGTCCGCCGACCGGCTCACCAAGCGGCTCCTGGCCGTCGGCGTCCGCGCGGCGGCACTGCACGGCGGCCGCTCCCAGCCGCAGCGGAACCGGACGCTGGAACAGTTCAAGAGCGGCCAGGTCACCGCGCTGGTGGCGACGAACGTCGCGGCCCGGGGCATACATGTCGAGGACCTCGACCTCGTCGTGAACGTCGATCCCCCCGCCGACCACAAGGACTACCTCCACCGGGGCGGCCGTACGGCCCGCGCCGGCGACTCCGGCAGCGTCGTCACACTGGTCCTGCCCGACCAGAAACGGGACGTCACCCGGCTCATGTCGGACGCGGGCATCCGCCCCCGGACGGCCCGCATCACGTCGAGCGACGCGGAGCTGGCCACCATCACCGGCGCCCGCGAGCCTTCCGGCGTGCCCGTCATCATCGAGATCCCCCAGCCGACGACACCGGCTGCATCCCGCCCGGACCGGAAGGCCGACGCCGGGCGCGGCAGGCGGTCCGGCCGCCGCCGAAACGGCGGCGAGCCCGGAGCGGCGACAGGCGCTGCCACCGGGACGGGTGGCCGGGGCTCGGACCGCCGGGCCCCGGCCGGGGCTGCGGCAACCGGTGGCACTTCCGCAACCGGCGGGCGTGGTTCTGTCCGCCGGGCGGGAACCGCCGGGGCCACGGGTGGAACCGTCGGCGCGGGCGGCCGCGGTTCCGGCCGCCGGGCCGCGGCCGGTGCGGCGACCGGCACTGCCTCCGGCAAGGACGCCCGCGGTTCCCGCCGACGAGCGGCGGCCGGCGGAGCCACAGGCGGCGCTGCCGGCACCGGCGGCCGCGACTCCGGGCGCCGGGGCGGCCGCCGCACCTGAGGCCACGGCGTAGGGCCAGTGCCGAGGTTCTACCTCGGCCGGCCACGCACGCAGTGCGGCCAGAACAGATTTCGTACTGCGTCGAGGTCTTCGGCGAGGGTTGCCGCCGGGGGCCACGGCGCCCCGGTCGCCGGTGCAGGGGACGGTGTCGTACCGGGCACGGAATGATTGCGGCATGGGCTTCCCGGCACGATGGCGCCGGGGCTGCGGCAGCATGACGGCCCATGAGCAGAGACCGCTACGTCGACTTCCTGCGCGCGTGGGCCATCGTGCTGGTGGTCCTCGGCCACTGGCTGATCACAGCCCTGGTCCGGGAGCCCGGTGGACAGATCACCGCCCCGGAACTGTTGGCGGCCGTGCCCTGGACCCAGTGGTTGACCCTCGCGTTCCAGATCATGCCGCTGTTCTTCCTGGCCGGGGGCCATGCCGCGGGCGGTTCCTGGCCGCGGGCCCAGGCGGCCGGGGGTACGGCCGCCGGGTGGCTGGGGCGGCGGGCGTTGCGGCTGCTTCTGCCGACGGGCCTCTACAGCGCTCTGGTGCTGCTCGCCGTCGGTGTCTGTTCGGTGGCGGGCGTGGACACGGGCACGCTGTCGCTGGTGGGTTGGGCGATGGCCATGCAGTTCTGGTTCCTGCCGGTGTATCTGCTGCTCAGCGCCCTGACGCCGCTGATGTACGCGGCACACCGGCGCTGGGGACTCCTCGTCCCGCCGGTGATGGGGGCGGTTGCCCTGGCCGCCGACGTGCTCGTGGTGACGGTGCACGCGCCGTATGTGGGACTGCTCGACTACGTGCTCGTATGGGGTGTCGCCTATCAGCTGGGCTTCTGCTGGCGGGACGGTCTGCTGACCAGGCGTCTGCTCGTGCCGGTCGTGATGGCGGCGGGCGGCGCGGTGGCCTTTGCCGCGCTCGTGGCCCTCGGCCCCTTCCCGGTCAGCCTGATCCTGGTGACCGGGCAGGACCCCAGCAACACCAATCCGCCGTCGGCCGCGATGCTGGCGTGGGTGGTGACCCAGGTCGGGCTGTGCCTCCTCGCCGCGCCGGCGGTGCGACGACTGCTGGACCGCGAGCGGGTGTGGCGCGTGGTGCGCCCCGTGGGAGCGACCAGCATGACCCTGTATCTGTGGCACATGCTGCCGGTGCTGGTCGTCGCCGCCGTGTTCTACCTGACCGATCTCGCGCCCGAACCGGCCCTCGGGTCCGCCGCGTGGTGGGGGCTGCGGATCCCGTGGCTGCTGGTCCTCGGCCTCGTCCTGGCCTGCGTCGTGTCCGCGCTCCGGCCCTTGGAACGCGGGCTGGCCGTGCTGTACGAACGGACCACTCCGGACGTCGGCCTGCAGCATGCCTGGCCGCTGTGGCTCGGCCTGGCCATGGACATCGCCGCTCTGGGCCGCTTTGCCGTGCGGGGCTTCGCGCCCGACGGCCGACTCCCCGTCCTGCCCGCCATGGGCCTGGCGTTGGGCACGGCGTTGGTGTTGCTGACCCGGTGGACGACGGTACGCCGGGTCGAGGAGCCCAGTGCGGCCAGGGCTCCGGGCCGGGTGTGAGAGCAGCGGCCGGAGGAACGCCGTGATCGCCGGGAGACTCCGCAAAACCCCGGCGCGCGGCTCGCTGTTCACTCGGCGGGCAGCAGCTCTCCGGATACGGTGTGCCGCCCGCCGCCACCGAATGACCCGGACGGCCGTCCCGACCGACCTTCCCCACCCGTCCCCATCGACCTCCCCGCCGTCGCCACGGACCTTCCCCACCCGTCGCCACCGACCTCCCCACCCTTCCCCATCGACCTCTCCGCCGTCGCCACCGACCTTCCCCACTCGTCGCCACCGACTTCCCCACCCTTCCCCATCGACCTCTCCGCCGTCGCCACCGACCTTCCCCACCCGTCGTCACCGACCTCCCCGCCGTCGCCACCGAACTCGCCCCGGCGCCGCACGGCCTCCCTATACGGCGAACGGTCCCGGCAACTCCCCCGACCCCCGCTGGATCAGCCGGGTCGGCATGACCACCGTGCGCGGTGGTGAGACGTCGCCGTGGATCCGGGCGAACAGCAGGTGTGCCGCACTGGTCGCGAGCGCCACCGGGTCCTGGGCGATCACGGTGACCGGCGGGGTCAGCCGGTCCGCTAGTGCGAAGTCGTCGAAGCCGATGAACGCGAGGCCGGCCGGGAGGACGGTGAGGGCGCTGAAGGCGAGGATCTCGTTGCCGGCCAGCAGGGCGGTCGGCGGGTCGTGCAGGGCCAGCATCTCGGTGACAGCCCTGGCCGCCTCCGGGCCCGGCCGCAGGCCGTCCCCGACCAGTGCCGGGTCGGCGGCGATACCGGCCGCCGCGAGCGCGGCCAGGTAGCCCCGCCGGCGTTCGCCGAACGTCCAGATCCGCGGTGTGTCGCCGATGTACCCGATCCTGCGGTGGCCGTGTGCCACCAGCAGGCCCACCGCCTCGCGCACCGCGCCGAAGTTGTCGACCACCACAGCGTCCACGTTCAGCCCGGGTGCCGCCCGGTCCACGCAGACGATCTTCGTGCCCTGCGCCTGGGCCGGGCGCAGGAAGCGGTGGCTGCCGGCCGCCGGGGTGAGGATCAGGCCGTCGACCCGGCGAGCGGTGAACGCGGCGATCACCTCGCGTTCCCGGCGCAGGTCGGCGCGGCTGGAACCGATGAGCATGACGCTGCCGCGCTGCCGGGCGACGTCCTCGGCCGCGGAGGCGACCGCGGCCATGAAGGGGTCGGCGACGTCGTCGACCAGTAGCCCTATGGTCTGGCTCAGTTCGTGGGTGCGGCGCAACTGGCGTGCCACGTCGTCGCGTTGGTAGCCCAGTTTGCGGACCGCGGCCTCCACCCGCGCGGCGGTGCGCGGGGCGACGGCCGCATCGCCGTTGACGACCCGGGACACCGTCATCGCGCTGACGCCCGCTTCCGCGGCAACGTCCTTCATGGTCGGCCGGGTGGCTGCCACGCCACGTCCTCCACCTGCGTCACGTTTGAGCGTCGACTCGTTAACGTTACCAACTCGACGGCATATCAACAGACGTGCAAATAGGAGGAGTTGAGAAGCCGGACGAGCCGGTCCCGGATCGGCTGCACCACCCTTGACACCCCGCTGTGAGCGCCCCAAGAATCAGCCAAGCTGTTAACGATACCAACCAGAAGGCACAACATGGCCTCTGCAAGGGAACCACTGCTCACGGCACATGGTGTGGTCAAGCGTTTCGGCCACGTCCAGGCGCTCCAGGGCGCCGATTTCACGGCATACCCCGGCGAGGTCGTCGCCCTCATCGGCGACAACGGCGCCGGCAAGTCCACTCTGGTGAACGTCCTGTCGGGCGTCCTCGCCCCCGACGCAGGCGAAGTCCGCCTGGACGGAGCGCCGGTGCGGTTCTCCGGGCCGATGGACGCACAGCGGCAGGGCGTGGAGACGGTGTACCAGGATCTGTCGCTCGCGCCGGATCTCGACGCGGCGGCCAACCTCTATCTCGGCCGCGAGATCGTGCGCGGCGGCCTGCTCGGGCGGGTCGGCGTCCTCGACCGGCCCGCGATGCGCCGGGAGGCGGTCAAGGCCTTCGCCGAACTCGGCGTGGAACTGAAGGATGTGACCGCTCCGGTGACAACGTTGTCCGGCGGCCAGCGGCAGTCCGTCGCGGTGGCCCGGGCGGTCGCGTTCGCCAACAAGGTCATCTTCATGGACGAGCCGACCGCCGCCCTGGGGGTGGTCCAGCGCGCCCGGGTCCTGGAGACCGTCCGCCGGGTCGCCGACCGTGGCATCTGCGTGGTGCTGATCAGTCACAACATGCCCGAGGTGCTGTCGGTCGCGGACCGGGTGGAGGTACTGCGGCTGGGCCGGCGCGTCGCGTCGTACACCGCGGCGGACACCACGATCGAGGAGCTCGTCGGGGCGATGACCGGGTCCCTGGACGGGCCGGGCGGAGGCAAGGAAGCGGAGGACGCACGATGACGGCCGAGAGCGAGAAGGCCCCCGTGGCCGTCGGCAGCCGTGCCGGGGTGCCGGACTGGCTCCGGCGCGCGGCAACGCTCAACGAACTGTGGACCTTTGTGATCCTCCTGGCGCTGGTGGTGTTCTTCACCATCGCGGCGCCGGGCAAGTTCTTCACCACGTACGACATCACCCAGATCGCCGTGAACGCGGCCATCTACCTGGTGCTCGGCGTCGGCATGACGTTCGTGATCATCACGGCGGGCATCGACCTGTCGATCGGCTCGGTGCTGGTGCTGGCCGCGGTGGCGGCGGGTGAGTACAACCTCCATCACGGCGGCCCGGCGTCGGGCTGGGGCACGGTCGCGATCTGCGTCGTCATCGCGCTGGCCGTGGGCACGGCCTGGGGCGCGCTGCAGGGCGTGGTGGTGGCCAGCGGCAAGGTGCCGCCGCTGATCGTGACACTGGGCGGGCTCGGCGCGGCGCTGGGGATCGCCGAACTCGCCACCGGCGGCCAGGACCCGGCCGGTGCGGCCTCCACACATCTGCAGAACAGCCTCGGTTTCGGCAAGCTGCTCGGCATCCCCTGGATGGTGATCCTGGCCGCCGTGGTGACCGCGATCTTCGGCGCGGTGCTGGCCGCCACCCGGTTCGGCGATCACACCCTCGCCATCGGGTCGAACCCGACCGCCGTACGGCGGGCGGGTATTCCGGTGGGCCGGCATCTGGTGAAGGTGTACGGCCTGATGGGGCTGCTGGCCGGGCTGGGCGCGGTGATGTGGCTGGCCTCGTACGGCACGACGTCGATCGCCGGGCACTCCACCGACAACCTCAAGGTGATCACCGCGGTGGTCCTGGGCGGTACCAGCCTGTTCGGCGGGCGGGGTTCGGTGCTGGGCACGGTGATCGGTGTGTTCATTCCGGCGGTGCTGACCACCGGGCTGATCGTGATCGGCGTCCAGCAGTACTGGCAGGACGTGGCGGTGGGCGTGGTGCTGGTCGTGGCCGTCTACATCGACCAGATGCGCAGGAAGACCAGGGAACGCGCATGACGCCGTCACGCAGGACCGCTTCGCGTGGCACGGAATCGCACAGGACAACTCGATCGCGCAGGACGACTCGTTCGCGTACGACAAGGAGAACTCTGTGATGGGGAGCATTCGCAGCAGGCGCGGGTTGCTGGTCGCGGTGGGCACGGTGCTGGCCCTCGGCGCGGCCTCGGCATGCGGTTCGTCGGACGGCGGTGGCGGCTCGGGGAGTTCGGGCGGCGCCAAGGGCAAGAAGGTCCGGCTGATCACGGGGGTGAAGAGCGACCCCTTCTACATCACCATGACCTGTGCCGCGCAGCAGGAGGCCAAGGCCAAGGGGATGGACTTCACGGCCGACGGTTCCGCGCAGTGGGACGTGTCGGTGCAGCGCCCGCTCCTCGACTCGGTGGCGGCGGCCCGGCCCGACGGGCTGCTGATCTCGCCGGTGGACACCAGCGCGCTGACCCCGTCGCTCAAGCAGATCCAGTCGGCGGGCACCAAGGTGGCACTGGTGGACACGACGGTGAGCGACGACTCCGTCGGGATCACCCGGATCTCGTCGGACAACGAGAAGGGCGGCCGGGTCGCCGCCGACGCGCTGGCCAAGCTGATGAACGAGAAGGGCTCGGTCATCGTCATCAGCGTCAAGCCCGGCGTGTCGACCACCGACGCCCGGATCAAGGGCTTCACCGAGGAGATGGGCAAGTACCCGAACATCAAGGTGCTGCCGACGCTCTACGACAACGACCTGCCGGCCACCGCGGCCTCCCAGATCCAGTCGACGCTCGCCGCCCACCCGGACCTGGGCGGGGCGTTCGCGGGCAACACCAACACCGGTACGGGCATCGCCACCGGGCTGAAGCAGGCCGGCAAGCAGGGCACGGTGAAGGTGGCCGCGTTCGACGCCGAGCCGGACGAGGTCGCCGCGCTGAAGGCCGGCACCCTCCAGGTGCTGGTCGCCCAGGACCCGGCGGCGATCGGCCGGCAGGCGGTGGACCAGCTCGCCGACTCCTTCGAGGGCAAGTCGGTGAGCAAGTCGATCGGCACCAACATGGTGGCGATCACGAAGGACAACATGAACGACCCGTCGGTCAGCAAGTACTTCTACAAGTCGCAGTGCTGACATGAGTGTTTGACATGGGGGTTTGACATGCGTGTGGGACATGCGTGTGTGACATGGGTGTCTGACACGCATGGCGGACACGCGTGTCCGACACGACCTTCCGGCAGCCGGTCAGCGGCCGGGTGGACCCGCCCTCTTGGGTCCGCCCGGCCGCCGGTCGTACCGCCCGGCCCTGCTCAACTCGACGAGCAGGAGCCGCCGTTCAGCGTGAAGGCGAACGGCGAGGAGTTGCTGCCGCTCCAGGTGCCGAGGAAGCCGAAGGACAGGGTGCCGTTCGCGGAGACCGACTGGTTGTAGTCGGCGGCGTCGGCGGTGACCCGGCCGCCGCTCTGGCTGACGCGCGCGTCCCACATCTGGGTGACCTTCTGGCCGTCCCGGAAGGACCACTGGACCCGCCAGCCGGACAGGGCCCGGGTGGTGGTGACGGTGACGGTGGCCTGGAAGCCGTCGGTCCACTGGTTGACCAGGTCGTAGGAGACCTGGCAGGTGGCCGCCGCGGATTCCGTGGGCGAGGGAGCGGGAGCGGCGGAGGCGGTGGCCTTGCCGCCGGTGCCCGCCGTGGCGGTGGAGGTGCCCTGGGGCTCCGGGTCGGGGTTCTCGTCGACCGGTTTGCGCGTGGTGGCCGAGGAGGACGGTGCGGCGGAGGACTTGTGGGTCGCGGGCGGGTCGGTGGACGGGGGCGGCGCGGAGGTGGGGTCGGCGACCGGCTGGCGGTCGTCGTGGGAGGCGGTGGCGGTGTCGTCGCCGGAGCCGCCGCCCATCGGCATCATCGACACGCCGAGCGCCACCAGCGAGATCATGACCGCGGCGCCGAGCAGCCCGTGGCGCAGCACCCGGCCCCGGCCGGCGCCCTCCTTCGGGTCGCCGCCGTCGTGGTCGCCGGTGCCCGGGCGGCCCGTGCCGAGCCGTACCTCGGTCGCGCGGCGGCGGCGCTCCAGGTAGGCGAGGCCGCCCCAGCCGATGACCCCGCCGGCGAGCGCCGCGGGCAGTCCGCCGCCGTGCAGCCGCAGACAGGCGGCGGCCTCGGCGCACTGCACACAGGTGGCGAGGTGCCGGGAGAGGTCCTCGGGCGTGTCGGCCCCGGCGGACCGGGTGACCGCGTCCAGGAGGCGGGCGTAGCTGCGGCACTCGGCGGCCATCGGTGTGTCTACGTGCGCGCGATGGCAGCGGTCCCGGAACAGACCGCGCACCTGCTCCAGTTCCTGGGCGGCGACGGCCGGGTCGAGGCCGAGCCGGCGTGCCACCGAGGGCAGCGGCAGCGCCTCCACCTCGGCCAGCCACAGCAGTGAGGCGTCCGCCTCCTGCATGTCGCGCAGGCCGCGCAGGGCGACGGGCCGCTGCAACGGCGGACCCGTGTAACGCGCGGCCTTCTCGGAGTTGAGCCACAGCCTGAGGTCCGGGTCGAGCTTGTGACCCAGCCCTTCGGCCTCCCAACCGGCCGCCGTGTTGCGGACGGCGGTGAGCAACAGCGGGATCATCGGCAGCCGGGCGGCGCGCCGTCCCACGTTGCGGGCGGGGGTGAAGTCCGTGTCACGGGCCTCGCGCATACCGAGGGCGAAGGCCTCGGTGGCCAGTTGATTGGCCGTCAGAGAGCCGGACGTGCACAGGTCGGCGTAGGAGAGCACTGCGTCCCAGCATTCGGAGAACAGCGCTGCCTCGGCGGCGTCCTGGGGGATCGGCAGGTCGGGCATGGGTCTCCTGCATCGAAAGCGAGGTCAACTCACCACATCGGCAATGGAGTTGGGGGGAACCTCGCGGCAGGACCCGAGCTTTTCACGTCTCCTGCACAACTGACAAGCGGCATATTCAAAACCGGTTACCGGTGGTCGTGCCACGGATCCTCTTCGTCACCCGTACCACCGGCCCCCGGCGTCACGTCAACCGCCGTGCTCAGCTGCCCGATCGCGCCTCGGCCACCACCCGCGCCCGCCCGTCGGGCGCCCGCACCGGGCAGGCCGACCACGCGGGATCCTCGCGGTCACCGTACCGGGTGAAAGGAGCGCTGACGGCCGATGCGGGTGCATGACCGTGGATCGCGGTCCGGCCGGAGAACGCGTTCGTGTCCACCGAGGCCCACAACTCCGACCTCCTATACGCACCGCAACCGCATTCCGACTCACCGTCCTCCTCGGTCCCTCGCATATCGAGGCCCGGGGGTAAGCGCGGTCGCCGCGGGAGGAGGAGTGGGCGGCCCGGCCGACGCCCCTCCCCCCGGAATGCCCGGGAGGGCGCCGGCAGTATGCCTGACGCCCTCCTGTGCCGGTGGCCGGGGGAGTTACACCTTCGTCGGTTCCTCCGCGGGAAGGCTGTCCATGAAGGAGCTGACGGAGAAGACGGCGTTGCCGGGGCCGGGCGGGCCGTAGCCGGGGGGCGAGGACAGGCCGAAGTCCTCCATCGTCTGGCGGTAGGCCTGGAGCAGGCGGATGTGGTACTCCAGCGGGGCGCCCTGCGGGTTGGCCTTGCCGAGCGGGGTCGTCGGCTCCGGGCACCAGGTGGTGAAGCGGGGCGTGATGCCGTGCGACATGAAGAAGCGCAGGCCCTCGGTGGTGGACTTGATCGCCTCGTCGACCGTGGTGAAGCCGAAGGGCTCGGCCATCTCCACACCGGCCACGAAGTTGGGGATCACATTGCGGGCGCCGAAGATCTCGGCCGAGTCCAGGATCCGCTTGTGCCACTCGTCCCGGCCGACGTACCGCTCCTTGCCCGGGCAGAACATCTTGAACAGGTACTCGTCCCACACCTCGTAGTTGGGGTGGTAGATCTGCACGCCGTAGTCCTTGAACCGCTGGACGTCGTCCTTGGGCAGTGCCTGGGCGACGACCTTGCCGATCCAGCGGTTCGGGAAGTGCTCCTCGATGGCCTTGGCGTACATGCCGTAGAAGTCGGCCTCGTCACGGCCCTGGAGCTTGGAGGTGATGGCGCCGCCGGTGAGCGTGTAGGCGGTGGAGGTCTTCGCCGTGTCGTACCGGTCGATGATCTCCAGGGCCTCCAGGACCTCGTCGACGTCCTTGACTCCCGTGTACGGCCGGCCGGCGGCCTTGTGCTGGCGCCAGTTGTGGTTGATGTCGCAGTACTGGCACTCCTCCTTGGCGCCGAAGTACTGGCAGACCCGGAAGACCGTGAGGTAGATCAGGTAGCCCCACTGGATGGTCGGGGCGACCTCCATCACGGACTTCCCGCTGGCGAGCTTGTGCCGGTAGTACTCCGGCATCGGCGGCACCCCGACGTCGGCGATCCGCTTGCCGTCGAGGTAGAGCCCGAGCAGCCCCTCCTCGTCGGCGGCCACCCGGTACGGCGAGGTGGGGTTCACGCGCACGGACACGACGGTCCGGCGCAGGTCGTACGGGCCGCCCGTGAGGATGATCTCCTCCGGGGGCCGGCGCAGCGCGGCCTCGCCCAGCTCGGGCAGGGTGCCGTGGTCGAAGGAGAAGATGAAGTACGACTTCGGCTTGACCTCGCCGCTCTCGTTGTCGCTCAGGGCGGAGGGATCGAAGGCGACACCGCCCCGGAGCAGGTCCTCCTTGAAGACGGCTTCCCTCGGTACGTGCGGGAACCTCTCCATCAGATCCTCGACCAGCGCGGTACGGCTGCCCATCCCGTGTCTCCTTCCGACTCAGGCGTTCGACTCCTCACGGTATGCCCCCGCTCGTTCGCCGGCCGTGCCGGGTCCCCTCACGCCGTGCGATTCATCCCCCTTCAGGAGGTTTCGCCCCTCTCCTCAGCTGCCGCCGGCCCGTCGTGTCGACTCGCGCAGCACCACATGCGTGCCCAGCACCAGGTGCTGCCCGTCCGGCAGGTCGTCGCGGTGCAGCGCTAGACGGACCGCGGCACGGCCCAGCTCCTCCTGGGGCACGTGGACCGTGGTGAGCGTCGGGTAGACGTCCCGGGCGACCGGGATGTCGTCGTACCCGGCGACCGCGATGTCGTCGGGGATACGGCGGCCGGACTCGCGCAGGGCCTGGACCACGCCCGTGGCGATCATGTCGGTGGCGGCGAAGATCGCCGTGAACTCCCGTCCCGAGGTGAGGAGTTCGCGGGTCGCCTGGTAGCCGTAGGAGCGGGAGAAGACGCCGTCGGCGATCAGGTCCGGGTCGGGGGTGAGGCCGAGGAGTTCATGGGCGCGGGTGAAGCCGGCGATGCGCTGGGCGCTGGTGGAGAGGCCTGGGACGCGGCCGAGGTAGGCGATGCGCCGGTGGCCGCCGGAGAGAAGGTGGCTGGTGAGGGCGAAGGCGCCGCCCTCGTTGTCGTAGTCCACGACCGTGGCCGGGACGCCCGGGCCGAGCGGTGGCCGGCCGACCAGGACGAGCCGGGAGCCCGCCCGGTCCAGGGCGTGCGCGAAGTGGGTCATGCGGTCGTGGTAGGCCCTGTCCTCCAGGGCGCCGCCCACCACGATCACCGCGTCCGCCCGCTGCTCCCGCATGGTCTCGACGACGGCGAGGATGCGCCGCGGGTCGCCGTGCGTGGTGCAGAGCATGCAGAGCCGGCCCTCCGCCGAGGCCTGCTCCTCGACCCCGCGGGCGATGTGCGCGTAGAACGGGCCGGTGACGTCGTCGACGACGAAGGCGACCGTCTTGTTGGTGGCGCCGCCGAGCGCGCGGGCATGCGCGTTGACCACGTAGTCCAGCTCGCGCATGGCCTTCAGGACCTTGGCGCGGGTCGTGGCGGCCACCGGGTAGGTGCCGCCCAGCACCCGGGAGACGGTCGACGCGGAGACCCCGGCCCGCGCGGCCACGTCCCGTACCGTCGAGGCGTCCCCGTTCGGCGCCGGCTGTGTCCGCTTCGCCACCGCTCGGCTCTCCTTCGTCATGTGTTCAGGTCACCCTACGAGACGGCCGTCACGCGGCCCGTTCGAGGACCGAGTGGTCGACCGCGTACCGCAGGCCGTCGCCGGCCAGCAGCCGTTCGGCCTCCGTCACGACGGTGAGCCCGAGCCTGGCCAGTTCGTTGCCCTGCGAGCCGGCGAGGTGCGGGGTGAGGAACGCGTTGGGCAGGTCGAAGAGCGGGGAGCCGGCGGGCAGCGGTTCGGGGTCGGTGACGTCGAGGATCGCGGTCAGGCGGCCGGTGCGCAGCTCCTCGACCAGGGCGTCGTGGTCGACGAGCGAGCCGCGCGCGGTGTTGATCAGTACCGATCCGTCCGGCATCAGGGCGAGTTCGCGGGCGCCGACGAGACGGCGGGTCTCGGGGGTCTGCGGGGCGTGCACAGTGACGATGTCGGAGGTGCCCAGCAGCTCGTCAAGGGGCAGCAGGGGCACACCGAGCCGGCCGGCCTCCGCCTCGTCGACGTACGGGTCGGCGAGGCTCACCACCAGGTCGTGGGGGCGAAGGAGTTCGATGAGGCGGCGGCCGATGCGGGAGGCGCCGACGACGCCCACGCGGCGGTGGAAGTTGCCGATGCCGGGGACGATGCCGCCGTAGGGGTAGGTGCGCCGGGTGCGCAGCAGGTCGCGGAAGGCGAAGACGTCCTTTCCGGCGAGGAGGATCATCGCGAGGGTGTACTCGGCGACGGGCAGCGCGTTGGCGGCGGCCGCCGAGGAGACGAGGATGCCGCGCTTCCACACCTCGGGCGTGGTGAAGCCCTTGACCGAGCCGGCCGCGTGCAGCACGGCGCGCAGTGCGGGCACCGCGTCCAGGGCCGCCGCGTCCAGGGTCGGGCAGCCCCAGCCGGTGACGAGGACCTCGGTGCGGGCGAGCGTCTCCCGGGCCCGGGGATCGGTGAAGTCGTCCACCACCAGAGTGGGATCGATTTCTACGCACGCGCGCAGTCGTGCGAGCACCTCCGGCGGGAAGAGGTGCGGCACGTTCTGGGCTGTCATGGCGAACACTGCCTGGGGACGCTCGGGCAAGGAAGTGACCTTCCGGCTCGGTGACGCGCGGATAGCAACCGGTCTCTACCGTAGGTCTCGGCGAATGAGAGGGTCAATGCACATGCACTCTCCGGCGGACGAGCGGCGGGGGCCACAGGGATGGGAAGACAGCGATGACGGATCCGGCGCAGACGGTCACCAACTGGGCGCGCAACATCACGTACACGGCCAAGGAGTTCCACCGCCCGGACTCGCTCGACGCGCTCCGGTCGCTGGTGGCGGGCGGTACGCGGGTGCGGGTGCTGGGCAGCGGGCACTCCTTCAACCGCATCGCCGACCCGGGTCCGCAGGGCCTGCTGGTCTCGATCGCCGGACTGCCGCCGGTGATCGAGGTGGACACGGTGGCCCGTACGGTCCGGGTCGCGGGCGGGGTGCGGTACGCCGAGCTGGCCCGCGCGGTCGACGCGTACGACCTGGCGCTGCCCAACATGGCCTCGCTGCCGCACATCTCGGTGGCCGGTTCGGTGGCCACCGGCACCCATGGCTCGGGGGTGGCCAACGGGTCGCTCGCGGCGCCCGTGCGGGAGGTGGAGCTGATCCTCGCCGACGGTTCGACGGAGACGATCGCACGCGGTGACGCCCGCTTCGAGGGTGCCGTGACCTCGCTGGGCGCACTGGGGGTCGTCACCGCGCTCACCCTCGACCTGGAACCGGCGTACCGGGTCGAGCAGACGGTGTACGTCGAACTGCCGTTGGCGGGGCTGGACTTCGCGGCCGTGTCCGGGGCCGGATACAGCGTGAGCCTGTTCACCGACTGGCGGGAGCCGGGCTTCCGTCAGGTGTGGGTGAAGCGGCGCACCGACCAAGCCGCGGTGGACTTCGGCTGGGCCGCGCCCGCGACGGAGGCGATGCACCCGGTGCCGGGCATGCCGGCGGGCAACTGCACCGAGCAGTTCGGGGTGCCGGGGCCCTGGCACGAGCGGTTGCCGCACTTCCGGGCGGAGTTCACGCCGAGCAGCGGGGACGAGCTCCAGTCGGAGTACCTGCTGCCGAGGCCGACGGCCGTCGAGGCACTGCACGCGGTCGACGCCGTCCGGCAGGCGGTCTCCCCCGTTCTGCTGACCTGCGAGGTGCGGACGATCGCCGCCGATCCGCAGTGGCTCAGCCCCGCCCACGGCCGGGACTCCGTCGCCCTGCACTTCACCTGGGTCGACGACCTGGCGGCCGTACTGCCCGCCGTGCACCGGCTGGAAGAGGCGCTGGCGCCGTTCGAGCCGCGCCCGCACTGGGGCAAGGTGCACACCGTCCCCGGCGAGGTGCTCCGCGGCCGCTACCCGCGCCTCGAGGACTTCCGCGCACTGGCCCGGACCCTGGACCCCGAGGGGAAGTTCGCCAATCCCTTCGTACACGATGCGCTGGGCCGATGACGACGGATGACGGCGGGCGACAGCGGACGACAGCAGGCGACGGCGGCCGACGGCGGACGACGGGCTTCGCGGAGCTCGTCGACGGACTTAATAAAGCCCTTATCCTAATACCTTGTCGAAAGCCTGCCGCAGCCCATAGCCTTGCGCCGTGTGAAGCACACATCACGTGACATCCGCACCGCGAACCGATACGAGGTGCTGCGGCACATCATCGCCGAGTCTCCCACCTCCCGGCAGGAGCTGGCGTCCGTCACCGGGCTGAGTCTGGCCACGGTCGCCACGCTCGTCGGCGAGCTGCTCGACCTGCGGATGATCACGGAGGTCGGCTTCGAGGACTCGGCGGGCGGCCGGCCCCGGGGACTCGTGGCGGTCAACGCCTCGGGGGGCGCGCTGATCGGCGTCGACATCGCGGAGACGTACGTCCACGTGGAGCTGTTCGACCTCGCGCTGAACGTCCTGGCCCGCGCCGAGGAGGACATGCGCCCCGGCGAGCACCGGCCCGAGCAGGTGGTGAGCCATGTCGCCGCCACCGTCGGCTCGGTGGTGGCGCAGGCCGGGGTGGAGGGCGCGCGGGTGCTGGGTGTCGGGGTGAGCGTGCCCGGGCAGGTGGAGCGGGGCACCGGGATCGCCGAGTACGCGCCCAACTGGGACTGGCACGACGTGCCGTTGCTCGACCTGCTGTCCGAACACATCGCCTACCCGCTCCACCTGGACAATCCGCTGCGCGCCTGCGCGGTGGCCGAGCAGTGGTTCGGGGCGGCGCGCGGGCGCGGGGACGCGGTGGTGGTGAACCTCGGCACCGGTGTCGGCGCCGGGCTCGCCCTCGGCGGCGGACTGCACCGGGGCGTCAGCAACAGCGCCGGGGAGTGGGGGCACACCACGCTGGTCCTGGACGGGCGGCCGTGCCACTGCGGCAACCACGGCTGTGTGGAGACCTATGTCGGCGCGCCCGGAATCATGCTGAACCTGCGCGAGTCGAGCCCGGACAGCCCGCTGCTGCACCCCGACGACCAGACGGCCACGGTCGAGGCGCTGGCGCGGGGTGTGGCGGACGGTGACCCGGTCGCGGTCCAGGTGGTACGCGACACGGCCCGGTACATCGGCGCCGGGGTCGCCAATCTGGTCAACCTGCTCAACCCCGAACTGGTGGTGCTCAGCAGCTGGGTGGCCCGCAGGCTCGGTGAACCGCTGCTCGACGAGGTCCGCGAGGCCGTCCGGCGCCATGCGCTCGGGCGGCCGTTCGCCGCCACCGAGATCGTCCTCTCCCCCATCCCCACCGATCCGGTGTGCCTCGGCGCGGCCACGTTCGCGCTGGAGGGCGCGCTGCGGTCGGTGGGGCAGCGCAACGGGGTGCGCCCGGCCCGTACCGCGTCCGCTTCCCGGTGATCGGTTAGTCCAACTCGCGGGTCCTTTAATCCATTGCCGGGCTCGTCGGCGCTCTGCGACCGTCGTTGCGTATCCGCGGCCGGTCGGCCTCTCCAAACCGGCCGGCCGTACGTCGTGTACGGAACGAGGGAGTCCCCCAGCGTGGCCGGAAGCATCGAGGTCCGCGGTCTGTCCCGCACCTTCCACACCACCGTCCGGCGCCCGGGCTTCTCCGGCGCCCTGCGATCCCTGGTCAACCCCGAACGCGTCGAGAAGCACGCGGTCTCCGACATCACCTTCGACGTCGCCCCCGGCGAACTCCTCGCCCTGCTCGGCCCGAACGGCGCGGGCAAGTCGACGACCATCAAGATGCTCACCGGCATCCTCACCCCGAGCTCCGGCCACGCCCGGGTCGCCGGGGTGGTGCCGTACCAGGAGCGGGAGCGCAACGCCCGCAACATCGGGGCGGTGTTCGGGCAGCGCACCCAGCTGTGGTGGGACCTTCCGGTGCGGGAGTCTTTCACGATCCTGCGGGACATCTACGAGGTGCCCAAGGCCGAACACGCGGCGCGGCTGCGGGAGTTCGACCAGCTCCTTGACCTGTCCGCGTTCTGGGACACCCGCGTCCGGCACCTCTCGCTCGGCCAGCGGGTCCGCTGCGACCTGGCGGCGGCCCTGCTGCACGATCCGCCGGTCGTGTTCCTGGACGAGCCGACCATCGGCATGGACGTGGTGGTGAAGGAGCAGGTCCGCGAGTTCCTGCGGTACCAGGTGGCCGAGCGCGGCCGTACCGTGCTGCTGACCACGCACGACATGACCGAGGTCGAGCGGCTCGCCGAGCGGGTGGTGCTGGTCAACCACGGGCGGCTGGTGCTCGACGGCACCCTGGACGAGATCCGCCGCACCTTCGGCTCGACCTGGCAGGTGCGCGCCACCCTCGCCGACCCGCACACCCCGGTCGGCCCGCTGCCCGGCATCACGCTGGTGCGCCGGGACGGCCCCCAGGTGGTGTTCGGCCCGGACGGCCCGGCCGCGCCCACGGTCCACAAGGCGCTGAAGCTGGTCATCGAGCGGTACGAGGTGACGGGCGTGGCGGTGGACGAGGCCGACCTGGAGGACGTCATGCGGGCGGCCTACGTGCAGGCCGAGGCGGTCTGAGATGGCCCTGTCCTACGGCTGGCGGGCCGCCCGGGTCACCCCGCTCGGCGAGCTGTACACCCCGCCCCGGATCACCGGGGTCCTGCTGCGGCTGGCCGTCCAGGTGGTGCTGGTGGCCTCGCTCTGGCGCGGCCTGTACGCCCAGTCCGGTACGACCGCGGGCCTCGACCGCGGCCAGGCGGTGACGTACGCCGTGATGGCCGTCCTGGCCTCCCGGCTGCGGGAGCTGGACCAGTACGCGGGCCGCGACACGGTCATGCAGCATGTGCACTTCGGCACGATCGTCTACTGGTATCTGCGCCCGATGCCACCCCGGCGCTACCACGCCCTGCGCGCGATCGGCGAGCAACTGTACGGGCTTTCCTGGGCGTTGGCCGGATACGCGGTCTGTCTGGCGGTCGGTGTCGTGCGGCCGCCGGGGTCGGCGGCGGTGGCGGGCGTGTTCGTCCTCAGCCTCGCCCTTGGCCAGTTGGTCCTCTACTACGTCATGCTCCTCATCGACCAGCTGTGTTTCTGGACGCTGCGGAACACCGCCGCGATGCTGATCCTGGTCTTCGCGCAGAACCTGCTGTCCGGGGTGTACGCGCCGCTGTGGTACTTCCCGCACTGGTTCATCACGCTGAGTTCCTTCCTGCCCTTCCAGGCGACCCTGAGCGTGCCGCTGTCGCTGTACGTGGGCCGCATCCCGCTGTCGGACGCCCCCTTCCAGCTGGGCGTCCAGGCCGCGTGGGTCGTGGCCCTCCATCTGTTCACCCGGTTCGTGTGGCGGCGGGCCGCCCGCCGTGTGATCTCGCAAGGAGGCTGAGGCCGATGAACGCCGTACGGATCATGTGGCGCATCACGCGCCTCAACTTCCGCGCCCAGCTGGAATACCGCACCGAGTTCCTGATGATGATCGCGATCGGCGCGGTCTGGCAGGTGTCGGTGATCGTGTTCGCGACGGTGCTGCTCACCCGGTTCGCCGGGATGGGCGGCTGGGACAGCAGCGACGTCCTGCTGATCCCGGCGACCCGCATGCTGTCGCACGGCCTGTTCGTGCTCCTCCTGGGCCGGGTGCACGGTCTGGGCCGGAGCATCCAGGAGGGCAGGATCGACGCCTATCTCCTGCGCCCGCTGCCCGTCTACCGCCAGGTCCAGCTGGAGTTCTTCCCCACCAACGCGATCGGCGACCTGACGGTGGCGGCCGGCCTGATGGCGGGCGCGCTCGGCCGCAGCGACCTGGACTGGACGGCGGGGCGCATCGGCTACCTGGTCGCGTCGGTCCTGGGCGGAATGCTCCTGGAGGCGGCCCTGTTCACCGTGGTGGCCTGCGCCTCGCTGCGCTACCCGGCCGCCGACTACTGGGGCCGCTGGCTGGAGGATCTCCTCGGCACCTTCGGCAGCTACCCCCTCAACGTCCTCCCCCGTGCGGTGGGCGGCCTCCTCACCTACGGCCTCCCCCTCGCCTTCGTCGCCTACTTCCCGGCGGCGGTCCTCACCGGCCACGGTCACTCGACCGGCGTCCCCTACTGGCTGGCGGCCGGATCCCCGCTCCTCGGCCTGCTCGCCTACCTGGCGTCACGCCGGCTGTGGCGGTGGGCGCTGGGCCACTACACGGGGGTGAACGGCTGACCGGCCGGCGGGGCCGTCAGCCGAGCAGCGCCTCCCCGACCCGCTCCGCGAAGGCGGCCGGATGTTCCACGGCGCCCAGGTGCCCACCGGGGAACTCGGCGAAGGCGCCACCGGTGTACTGGGCGACGAACTCCGCCGTCCGGTAGAGGAGTTGGTCGCGGGAGTCGGTTCCGGCGGCCACCGTGAGGCGGGGCAGGCCGGTCGCCGGCCGGTAGGCGGTGAACGGGCGCAGGACGTGGTCGAGGAAGACTCCGAAGGGCGTCGGTTCACCGGCGGCCGGGCGCCCGCCCGCCAACTGCCCGATCAGCCCGGCCCGCAGCCGCTCCCCGTCGGGCAGCAGGGTGACGCACGGCGGCTCGTGGGCGATCACGCCCCGCAGCCGCCCGGGGTGGCGGGCCAGCAGGTCGAGGGCGGTGATGCCGCCGGAACTGGTCCCGAGGACGTACGCCGCCCCGTCCTCGCCCGCCACCTTCGCCAGCACGCGGTGGGCGCCCTCGCTCCAGTCCGCCACCCGCTGGTCGGCGACCGGTTCGCCGAGGCGGCCGTGGGCGAGGCCGAGCGGGTCGTACGTCACGACGGTGAAGTGCGGTACCAGGTGGCCGATCAGCGGGTCCAGGCCCATGGGGTGACCGGCGCCGCCGGGGAGGAGGAGCAGGACGGGTCCGGTGCCGACGATGTCGTAGTGGAGTTCAGGCATGGCGGTCGGTCTCCTCGTGGGGCCAGTTCTCAAGGGCGATGTGCAGGGCGTCGATCGCCCGGTCCCAGGAAGCGCGGACGTCCCTGGGGGCGTTGAAGCCGCCGCCCGCCTCCAGGGCGCAGTAGCCGTGGAAGGTGGCGCGCAACAGGCGTACGGCGTCGGTGAGATCGGGTTCGGCGAGGCCGTAGCCGCGCAGCATGCCGTGGGTGACCTCGACGGTGCGGCGCATGGCGGGGTCGCCCGGGTCGACGAGGGCGGGGTCGATCCGGATCTGGGTGGCCGCGTAACGGCCGGGATGGGCGAGGGCGTAGGCGCGGTAGGCGCCCGCGTAGGCGGCGAGCGCGTCCTTGCCGGAGCGTCCGGCCACGGCGACGGCGATGCGGTCGATCAGCTCGCCGCCCGCGAGCCGTGCGATCCGGTGCCGCAGGTCGTTCAGGCTCCTGACGTGCGAGTAGAGACTCGCGTCCTTCACCCCGAACCGGCGGGCCAGCGCGGACAGCGTGACCTGCTCGAAGCCGGCCTCGTCCGCGAGTTCGGCCGCCGCCGCGACCAGCCGGTCGACGGTGATTCCGGCACGGGCCATGCGCCACCTCCCTGGAGTTCCTAGCTTGAATCCTAGAGCCCCTAGTTTTCGGGGTCCAGGCGATCTCCGCCCGTAGACGGTCGGCGTAGGGTTGCCGGGACACGGAAGGGGGGGCCGTGACGCACGAGGCACGGCGGGCGGAGCGCACGAAGGAGACAGCGGTAGGGCAACCACTGTGGAGGCAACGGAACTTCGGCTTCTTCTGGCTCGCCCAGACGCTGTCCGTACTCGGTGACTCCTTCAGTCTCGTCGCGCTGCCCCTGCTGGTCCTCCAGGCGACCGGCTCGGTGGCCCGGATGGGCCTGCTCACCGCCGTCGGCGGGGTCGCGATGGTGCTGGCGGCGGTCTTCGCCGGGGTGGTCGTGGACCGGGTCGACCGGCGGAAGCTGCTCATCGCCTGCGATCTGGTCCGTATGGTCCTCTACGGCCTGGTCCCGGTCGTCTGGCTCGCCGGGCCGCACCTCTGGCTGCTGTACGTGGTCCTGCCGCTGTGCGAGGCCGTCGGCATGCTCTTCGCCGTCGGCTATGTCACCGTCGTACGCGGGCTCGTCGACGTCACCCGGCTCACCGAGGCCAACGGGAGGGTCAACGCCACCGCGGCGGCGGCCGGTGTCCTCGGTCCCCTGGGCGCGGGTCTGATGGCCGCCTGGACGGGGCCGGCCGACGCGGTGGCCGTGGACGCGGCGAGCTATGCCGTGTCGGCCGCCCTGCTGTTCCTGGTCCGGGTCCGGGAGCGCGCCGGGGACGACCGGCCGGCCGGGAAGCGGGGCGTGTGGCGCGACCTGCGCACCGGGATCGGGTACCTGGTCCGGCACCCCGTCCTGCGGTCGGTCACCGCGCTGCTCGCCGTCTTCAGCTTCCTCAGCCTCGGCATCAACGACCTGGTCATCTACCACCTCAAGCACGACCTCGGCCACGACGACGGCACGGTGGGCACGGTGCTGGCGATCGGCGCGGTCGGCACGATCACCGGGGCGCTGCTGGTCGCCCGGCTCCGGCGTCGGCTGGGCTTCGGGCCGACCTGGATCGCGTCGATGACAGTGTGCGGACTGGCCTTCGCCGGGCTCGGCCAGGTGCGCTCGGTGCCCGTGGTGGCCGTCCTGTGCGCGGTCTACCTGGCCTGCGTGGGGGTGGCGGGCACCTGTTCCATGTCCCTGCGGCAGGAGATCACCCCGGAACCCCTGCTCGGCCGGGTCACCTCCGCCCACTGGACCCTCCAGTACGCGCTGGCCCCGGCCGGCGCCGCCGTCCTCACCTGGGCGGCCGAGCGATACGGCACCGCCGCGGTGGCCGCCGTCGCCGGTGTCTGCTGCACACTGACCGGCCTCGCCGCCCTCGGCACCCCGATCAGAAGGGCGGCGGCGCCAGTGCCCGCGGCAGCCACGCCGGAACACGGCAACCTTCCCCGCGTCGACGACGACCAGGAGGCATGACTTCCGCACCACGCACCACACGTCACCGCCGCGTCCACGCCTTCCGCAAGCCCGTGATCGGGACCCTCGCGGCCGCGGGTCTGCTGGCCGGCGCCTGGTACGCCACCGCCGGCGCGGCGGCGACCCCCGACCTCCAGGTGACCTCCACGGCGGTGAGCCTCAACGCCAAGTACCCCTGTCTGTCGGCCGGTTACAACAACACCCGGGAGTGGAACCGGACCGCCACCGCGGTCGCCCCCGACGGCACGATCCGGGTCGCCCGGCCCGCCGCCGACGGCGTCCATGTCACCCCGCTCACGGCGGCCGGCAAGCGGTCCGGGACCGCCACGGTCGTCAAGGGCGCCCAGGAGGTCGGCGGTCTGGTCGCCCACAACGACGGCTTCGCGCTGCTCACCCGGGTCTCCGACACCAGCAAGTGGAAGGAGACGGCGGCCGCGGTCGTCCGCCACACGGGCGGCAGGAAGACGTGGTCCGCCAAGCTCACCGGCACCGCCTCCCACGACGCCTCCCCCACCCTCGACGGCCAGCGCACCTGGAACGGCTCCAAGTACGCCGCCTGCTTCATGGTGCATGGAGCGGCAGGTTCGTCAGCGCCGACAAGGTGGTGAGCGCGCGGATCACCGGTGACATCGCGGTCCTCAAGGACGGCTCCCTGACGTGGGCCTACGCGCCCGTCACCCCGAGCTACGGCACTTCGCTCACCGGGGCCTCCCCGACCGCGACGACGTTGCGGATCCCCCGTCTCACGCCGTGACGGGTGCCGCCGTACCTCCGTCGGCGCCGAGCGCCGCTGCCATCCGGCGCATGACCTCGACGGGCAGCGCCGGATTGCCGGCGGCCTCCTCGGCGGTGTCATGCTGCCGCAGCAGCCGGGTCAGCAGCCTTACCGGCAGGTGAGGGTGGCGGGTGGCCGCGTGTCGGATGTTCTGGTGGGGGTCCTCCAGCAGCCGCGCGGCGGCGACGGCGGACAGCCGGGGGTCGGTCGCGGCTCGGTAACGCACCTCCTCACTGGGGTCGCGGCTGAGCCGTTCCACCAGGCCGGGCGTCGACTCCGGGTCGTCCAGGGCCAGTCGGCGCATGCGCGGGCTCGGGTCGTCCGCGTGGCGGAGGAGGTCGTGGCGGGGGAAGTTGGGGTGGCCGCGGGGGCGGTCGGGGACGCTCATGCTGCCGGTCCACCACTGCCACACCCGCAGCAGCATGTCGGCGGGCGCGTCGTCGCAGGACTCCGCGAGAAAGAGCTGTACGACCTGGTCCTCGTCGTCGGTGAGGCGGGCGACGACGTCCGGTGGCAGGTGCCGGGCGCGTGCGACGCTTCGGCGGACGAGCGGGTGGCTGGAGGCGGCCAGGCGGCGCATGGCCTCGTGATCGTCATGGAGCGCCACGACCCACGGGAGTGCGTGGTGGCGGCTCTCCGGATGGAAGTCGATGAGGACCGCCTCGCGTTGCTCCTCGGTGAGGTCGCCCCGGATGGACACCTCCCAGCGCACGCGGGCGTCGGGGTCTTCGGCGAGCAGGGCGACCAGGTCGGGGTCCAGTCGCGGGTTCCTGGCGAGGGAACTGCGCTCGTCCGGCTCCCCGTGCCGTACCAGGTGTTCCGCGAGACCGCGCTCCAGCCGGCAGCTCTCCAGCACCTCGGTCTTCGGGCGCCGGGACTCGTACACCGAGCGGGGCATCGGGTGGTCCCGGTGGTGCAGCACCTGAGCCCGCTCGCGTACCGTGCCGTCGGGGTCGGCCAGGAGCGCCGCCCGTGCCGCCGCGTCGAGACGCGGCCAGGCGACCGGGCAGGCCGCCGCCCGCACCTCACCGTCGGGATCGGTGGTGGCCAGGGCGACCAGCACGGCGGTGGGCAGATCCTTGAGGCGTACGGCCTCGCGGCGCACGCGTGCGGACGGATCCGCGGCGAGCCCGCGGCGGGTGCCCTCGGGCAGCTCGGCCTGGCGGTCGGCGGCTATCAGTGTGAGGACCCACCGGTACCGCTCCTCCCGCTCGCCCTCGATCACGCGCACCCACTGCTCGGGGGTGATGTTCAGCTGGACCTCGGCCGCGTGCGACCGGATCTTCCAGTCCGGGTGGGCCAGCATCGCGTCCACGACGTCCTCCGGCATGGCGCCGTACCTGGCGACGTGGGATCTCTCCAGCAGCAGCGGCCGAAGGTCCTTCGGGAAGGCCCGGTTGTACGAGAGACCGCGTGCCCAGGCGTCCAGCAGCTTCTCCGTGGGTCCGGGCCCCCGGAACAGCCCCTCCCAGGCGGCCGCCCGGTCCTCCTCGGTCTCCGCGGCGGCCGCCCTCGCCCTCTCCTCCTGCCGCTCCCTGATCCGGTCGACGGCGACCAACCAGACCGTGTACTCCTCCGTCGTGGCACCCACCAGGGCGTCCCCGTCCAGGGAGAGCGTCACGAACTCCGGCTGTCCGGATCGCTCACCGAGTACTCCGGCGAGGTCCCAGCCGTCGGTGAGCCGGACCCGTATCCAGCCGCGGCGCGGGTTGCCCTGGAAGTCGACGAGGAACACCCCGTCCCCGTCGAGCAGGCCCGCCCCGGACACCAACCGGTGCCACTGTGCGTTGAGTTCGGCGACGGCGTCGGGAAGGTCCAGGGCGACCTCCACGGTCGGCCGGGCCCCCATCGTGATCACGTGGCGCCACGCCACCGGCGGCGGCACCACGTCCTCGACACACGGCTCCCCCGCGAGCTCCAGCCCGGCCCGTCCCAGCAGTGCGACCAGTTCTTCTCTCCGCCCCATGATCGGCATGATGCCCAAAACGGCTCAGCCCTGCGAGGTGTGCTCCACATCCACGCCGGAGTCCTGCCACCGCACGCGGAGTCCGGGACCGCCGCTCCACAGCACCGTCAACTCCCGGTCGCCCTGCGCGCGTACGGTCACGGTCTCCCCGAGCGGTACGGCGTCCGCCGCCCCGGTGAGCCGGCTCAGCGCGACGAACAGGGTCTCGCCCGCCCCCGTGGCCCCGGTCAGCTCGGCGTCGAGGCCCACGACGGGCAGCAGTTCGACCCGGAGCCCCTCCGGCGCCGCCCACCCGGTCACCCGCACCGGCGTCCCGGGCGCCGCCCCCGCCACCAGGAAGGCGCGCACCTCCACGGCCCCGCGCACCAGCACGGCACTCGTCACCCGGGCACCCGAACCGGCCGTGTGCCGCGAGGCCGCCCACCCCTCGCCGACTCCCAGCGGCTCGATCCGCGTGCGACTCGGATCGCCGCCGACCATCACACTGTTGTCGGACGACGCCGAGGGCTCCGTCACGGTCGAGTAGCCGAGCCGGGTGTAGTACGGGTCGTAGCGGACGTCCTCGCTGCCGTGGTTGTGGAGGCGGACGACCCCGTCCGAACTGGTCGACTGGAGAAGCCAGTTGGCGGGCGTGATCGGGGTGACCGCGTCGGCGCGCTCCGCCGGGCCCGGTTCCTCCGTCGCCGTCCACACCTCGTGGTCCGGCGGGAGCAGCAGGCCGAGGAAGCCCTTGCTCGCCCAGTACGGGGAGGCGGGGCCCGAATAGCCCTGCAGGACGGCGGGGTCGGGGCCGTGCCAGCCGAGGGTCAGGAGGCCTCGCTCGTCCAGGGCACCCCGGTCCAGGAAGTACTTCAGCGCTCCGGAGGCCAGCCGCCGGGTCTCCCCGGGGGACAGGGGCGTACGGCCGGTGAGGGCGCCCAGCCAGAGCGGGGCCGTGGTCGCGAAGCGGTAGGTCAGCGAGCGGCCCTGGTGCATCGGGGCGCCGTCGCCGCCGAACAGCCGGGCGTAGTCGGCGAGATGGCGTTCCAGACGGCCGCCGTACAGGTCGAGCAGCTGCTCGTCGCCGGCCTGCCAGGCGTGCAGCACCGGGTAGAGGTGCATCGCCCAGCCGTTGTAGTAGTCGAACTTGCGGCCGTCGCCGTCGGTGTACCAGCCGTCGCCGAGGTACCACTCCTCGATGCGGGCCAGGCCGTGGTCGACCGCCTTGTGCGCGGCCTCCGGCTCATGGCCGACCTCGGCGAGGAAGCCGCCGACCGTCACCGGGAACAACTCCCAGTTGCAGGGCCAGGGTTCGGCGGTCAGCGCGTCGGCGAGCCAGGCCGCGGCACGCTGTCGTACCCCGTCGTCGAGGCGGTCCCACAGCAGGGGGCGGGTCAGGCGCAGGGCGAGGGCGACGGAGGCGGCCTCCACCAGCGGCTGGCCGCGGTCCTCGATGCGCGGCCAGCCGCCCGACACACCGGCCGCGAGCCCGTCGGCGTACCGCTGGAGCGCGGTCTCGTCCCGGCGGAAGGCCGCGAGGAGCAGGGTGCGGGCGTAGCCCTCCAGGCCGTCGGAGAGGTGCCCCGACCAGCTCTGGTGGTCGCCGGGGAGGTGGTAGAGGGCACGGTCCGGGGTGGCGTACGGCTCCACGGCGGCGAGCAGGGCGTCGGCCGCGGCCTCCCAGTGGGCGCGGGTGTAGCCGGTGCGCGGGCTGGGACCGCGGTCCTCGGGAGGCAGCTGCATCGGTGCTCTTTCTCGCTCGTGCCGGACCTCGTGCCCGACCGCGTGCCGGACTTCATCTCGAACCTCGTGCCGTTCGAACCTGGGGCGCCCCGGTTCCGGTCGGGACGCCCCAGGGGCTCATTCCACCCGCACGGCGCCCCGGGGCACCAGGTGCTGGGCGAGCAGTTCGTCACGCACCAGGCCCGCGTAGACGGTGGCTCCGTACGCGGAGGTGTGCGTGTTGTCCTTCTTCTCGTTGTACAGGTACAGCGCCTTGGAGTCCTCCACGCCGAGGGACTCCACGAGCGCCTTGGTCCTCGCCGTGAGGTCGATCAGCGGAACGTCCTCGGCGGCGGCGACCGAGCGGATCACCTCAGGATGATTGACGCCGAGCCCGTTGACCAGAAGCGCGATGTCGTTGTTGAGCGTGCCGTCGGAATTGAACCAGCGGCGCACGATCGGCGTCACCAGCACCGGTCGCCCGCCCTTCTCCCGCACGCCCGCCACCAGCGTCTCCAGATTCGCGCGGTAGGTCGCCTCGTCGGTCGTCTTGTCGTTGTGCGCCAGCTGGATCAGGACCAGGTCACCCCGGCCGATCAACGGCTGGACGGTACCCCAGAGTTGGGGGTTCTGCAGATAGGTCACCGTACTTTCCCCGGAGTCCGCGTAGTTGGCGACGGAGACGCCCCGGCGCAGGAACCGCGGGAGCTGCTGGCCCCAGCCGGAGTACGGGTCGGCGGGCTGGTCGCAGACGGTGGAGTCGCCGACCAGGAAGACCTGCCGGGTGTGCCGGGCGGCGGTCACCCGGATGCCGGCGAGCGCGGGGGCCGAGCCGCCGATCGCCAGGTCGAGGCCGGGCGTTCCGTCGGGGCCGGTCGGCTCGCCCTCCGGCGTCCGGACGTTCACGGTGAAGCTGCGGGTGACGTGCCGCCCCGCCGCGGTGGCCGTCTCGGGGAGCAGCGAGCGCCGGGTCTCCCCGCTGATGCTCGTGCTGGACGCGCTGTCGCCGCCGAGCCGGATCGTCACGTCGTAGTCGCCCGGCGGGACGTCGAAGTGGCAGGCGGTGGCAGTGCAGTTCTCGATGCCGAGCAGCGGCCGCCGTTCGTGGGCCTGGGCGGGGGCCACCGCCAGGCCGGCGCCCGCGCCGAGGACGACCGCCGCGACCACGGCGGCACGCACGCCGTTGAAACGTCTCACTCGGGACTCCTCCGTCACGCCGACAGGGTCTGGCGGGGACCGTACCGCCGTCCGCAAGCGCTTTCTAGTCCCCGGACCGATTTCGCGAGATTGCCAACTCCCCTGAGCCGAAAGCCCTTTCGCGAAATCGATTCAACTGCCACGCTCACAGTCACCCGCAACCCCGCCCCACCGAAGGAGGCACCCCCATGTCCGGATCCACCGGGAGACCGCTCGGACGCCGCACCTTCGTCCTCGGCAGCGCGGCCGCCGCCGGCACCGCCGGCCTCACCGGCCCGCTCGCCACCGCCGCCTCGGCCGCGAGCTTCGGCTGGTCCGACGACGGCTCCAACTACGTCGTCGACACCGGCGCCAGCCTGGTCTTCAAGGTCAGCAAGACCAACGGCGACCTGACCTCGCTGGTCTACAGGGGCACCGAGTACCAGGGCTACGGCGGCAAGAACTCGCATGTCGAGTCGGGCCTCGGCACCTCCACGGTGACCATCGCCCAGTCCGGCTCCACGATCCTGATCTCGGTGTCGTACGGCACGCTGAAGCACTACTACGCGGCCCGCAGCGGCGAGAACAACGTCTACCTGTGGACCAACAAGGCCGACTCGTCGGTCAGCGCCACCCGTTACATCGTGCGCGTCAAGGCCGGCCTGTTCCTCAACGACGAGCCGGACTCCTACACCTACGCGCCCACCGTCATCGAGTCCGCGGACGTCTTCGAGAAGTCCGACGGCCAGACCCGCGCGAAGCACTACTCGAAGCTGCGGGTGATGGACTACAACTACATCGGCTGGACGACCGGCAGCGTCGGCCTGTGGATCGTGCGCAGCAACCACGAGAAGGCCTCCGGCGGTCCGTTCTACCGCTCGCTGCTGCGCCACCAGAGCGCCGACGGCGGCGGGCTCTACGAGATCCTGTACTACGGCGAGACCCAGACCGAGTCGGAGCGCTTCGGCCTCCAGGGCCCGTACGTCATCGCCCTCACGGACGGCGGCGCGCCCTCCTCCGCCCTCTACCCGGGCACCCTCACCACCTCCTGGGCGGACTCGCTCGGCATCTCCGGGTACGTCGCGGCGGGCGGCCGGGGCAAGGTAGCGGGCGTCGGGATCAGCGGCCGGAACACGGCCTACGCCTATACCGTGGGGCTCGCCAACTCCGCAGCCCAGTACTGGGGTTCGGCACGCGCGTCGGACGGCTACTTCGCCATCGGGAGCGTGCTGCCGGGGACGTACACGCTGACCGTCTTCAAGGGTGAACTGGCCGTGTACACCACGTCGGTGACGGTGACCGCGGGTGGCACGACCACCCTCAACACCATCGCCGTCCCGTCCTCCAACGACCCCGGCAACGCCACCGCGATCTGGCGGATCAACAACTGGGACGGCACGCCGAGCGGGTTCAAGAACGCCGACCTGATGACGTACGCCCATCCGTCGGACGTGCGGGCCGCGTCCTGGACCGGGAACGTGGTCATCGGCAGCGGCACGGAGACCTCGGCCTTCCCCTGCTATCTGTGGAAGGACGTCAACAGCGGGATCATCGTGTACTTCAAGCTGACGGCCGCCCAGGCCGCCGCCGCGCACACCCTCAGGATCGGCGTGACGACGGCCTACGCGAACGGCCGGCCCCAGGTCGTCGTCAACGACACCTGGACCTCCGCCGTCCCCTCGCCGCCCACCCAGCCGAGCACCCGGTCGCTGACCGTGGGCTCCTACCGGGGCAACAACTACACGTTCACCTACAGCGTCCCGGCGTCCGCGTGGCTGACGGACACCAGCGCCTACAACACGCTGAAGATCTACGTGGCGAGCGGCTCGGGAACGACCTCCTTCCTCAGCGCCGGCACCTCGATCGACGCGATCGACCTGCTGGCCTGAGACCCGGCAACCCTCCGTCGGCGGACGGCGGCTTGAGGGCATGACCGCTTCCAACGAGCAACCCTCCACCCGCGCCCGGCGCCGCACGGTCGCGCTCGCCACCGGCACCGCGGCGGCCCTCGGGCTCGCCGTGGTGTCCCTGGCCGGACCGGCCCGGGCCGCGTCCACCCTCACCGTCGCCAAGGACGGCTCCGGGATGTACACCACCGTCCAGGCGGCGGTGAACGCGGCCGCGTCCGGCGACACGATCTCCTTCGCGAAGGGCACGTACCAGGAGATCGTCAACGTCCCGGTGGCCAAGACCGGGCTGACCCTCAAGGGCGCCACCGGCAACGCCGAGGACGTCGTCATCACCTACGACCGCGCCGCCGGCTACACCGACTCCAACGGCAACGAGTACGGCACACCGGGCAGTTCGGTGGCGACCTTCTCCGCTAACGACCTCACCGTCACCGGACTCACGGTCCAGAACACGTTCGACAAGGCCGCCCACCCCCAGATCACCGACACCCAGGCCGTCGCCGTGACCGCGCAGGGCGACCGGCAGACCTTCCGCAACGACCGGTTCATCAGCCGCCAGGACACCCTGCTGAACTGGGCGCCGTCCGCCACCGGCCAGTACCGCCAGTACGTCACCTCGTCCTTCGTCACCGGGGACGTGGACTTCGTCTTCGGGAACGCGACGGCCGTCTACGACCGCGTGAACATCCAGCTGCGCGACTCGGGCGCCGCGGCGGGCGGCCTGAACGGCTTCCTCGCCGCGCCCAACACCAGCTCCGCGAAGACGTACGGCATCCTGGTCACCGGCAGCGCCATCAGCAGTTCCGCGGCGGCGAACACCTACTACCTGGGCCGCCCGTGGCATCCGTCGGCGGACGCCGTCGGGCAGCTGGTGATCCGCCAGACCTCCCTGCCGGCGGCCGTGAAGACCGCCGGACCGTGGACCGACATGAGCGGCTACTCCTGGAAGAACGCCCGTTTCTTCGAGTACCGGAACACCGGGGCCGGAGCCGGCGTGGACTCCAACCGCCCGCAGCTCACCGACTCCCAGGCCGCGGACTACACGGCCCAGAAGTACCTGGCGGGCACGGACGGCTGGAACCCCGTCAGCTGATCCGACCTCAGCTGCCGCGTGTCCACTGCTGGTTGGCGCCTCCATTGCACGTGTACGTGATGACGGCGGCCGAGTCTGCGGTGGACGCGCCGTTCACGTCCAGGCACTCACCGCTCGTACGGGCCTTGACGCTGACGTAGGAACCGGACGTGACGACCGACCACTGCTGGGCGGTGGCGCCGGTGCAGTCCTCCTGGGTGACGTTGGTGGCGTTCTCCTGGAGGCACAGTGAACTGCCCCGGCCCATCAGCTCGTAGTAGCCGGTGCCGAGGTCCTTGAACCACCACTTCTGGTTGGTGCCGCTGTTGCAGGTGTACTGGCTGATCGCGATGCCCTCCCACAGCGACTGGTTCGGGACGTCGGCGCACTTGCCGCTGTGCCGGGCGATCAGGGTGTTGTACGTGGCGCTGGTGCCGCCGATCGTGCCGGCCGCCGTGTCGAGGGACACCTCCGGATACCAGGACATCGACATCGAGGTGGAGGTCGGGAAGGTCAGCGGCAGCCAGACGTAGCGGGAGTCGTTGACGGTGCCGCCGAAGGAGTTGCCCCAGCGGTCGCCCATGTAGAGGTACGAGGTGCCCGACGTGCCGGTGACCGGGAGGACGTACGCGGTCTGGGAGTTGTATGCCGTGGCGTCGCCGACGTTGGTCCAGGAGGTCCAGGGGCCGGAGAGGCTGGTGGCGGTGGCGTACTGCTGCTGGTTGGCGCTCCAGCCGGTCGCGCCCGACGTCAGCATGAAATAGACGCCGTTGCGCTTGAAGAGGGCCGGGGCCTCGCGGTGGCCGCCGGCCCAGGGGTTGGCGACCAGGCCGGCGATCGCGGTGTAGTCGGCGGTGAGCTTGTAGATGTGCAGGTCGTAGTTCTCGTTGGCCGCGGAGACCATGTAGGCGGTGCCGTCGGTGTCCACGAAGGTGGTGAGGTCCCGGGACATGTACTGACCGAGCGGCTGGAAGCTGCCCTGGTAGGTGTAGTTCCCGTCGACCGTGGCGGAGACGGCGACGGCGGCGCGGGCCTCGCTGTAGTCGACGCCGTTCTCCTTGTGCATCCACATCACGAACTTGCCGGTGGAGGCGTTGTAGACGACCTTCGGGCGCTCGATGTAGGCGGTGCCGAGTTCGGAGGCGGAGGACTGGGTGAGGACGTGGTTGCGGAACTCCCAGGTCTTCAGGTCGGTGGAGCGGTAGGCGTCCACGTACTTGAAGGTGTTGTCGGAGTTGCGGTCCTCGCCGAACCAGTAGTAGTACGAGCCGACCTTGATGACCCCGCCGCCGTGGGCGTGGACGAAGTTGCCCGAGGTGTCGGTGAACCGGGTGCCGTTGGTGACGGTCTGGGCGGCGGCCGCGGCCGGGCCGGCGGTGGCCAGGGCGCCGATCACCGCCAGGCAGAGGGACAGCAGGATCGCGTACGCACGTCTCATCTCACACACGCTCCTTGCGAGTTCGATGTTCGAGATAGCGAACGGCATTTGTCATGACGAACGTTGAGATCGCCGAAAAGGTAAGGGCGTGTTACGAGGAGGTCAACGGGTCTGACGAGACATGAGGGAAAGCGATTTCCAGAGGATCTCTTCCGGACCCCGTTTTTTTGTTATCCGCGGCCGCCGGGGGCGTCTCCCCTCACGTGCGCAGCCATCTCCACACCACCGCAGCGGCCGTCGGCGCCCTCGCCGCCCTCCTGACCTCCGCTCCCTGGGCCTTCGCCGCCGGCGTCCGGGACGTCACCGCCGACGTCCTCGCCGACCGGGACGTGACGCTCGCCGGCGACACCGTCGTCACCGTGCCCGCCGGGACGACGACGTACGACGGCGTCCTGCACGGCGAGGGCACGCTCACCGTGCGCGGCGGCGGCACGCTGGTCCTCACCAAGGACAGCGACTTCACCCTGCCGAAGTCCCGGCAACGGCAGGTCGTCCGCACCCAGGGAGGCAACCACCCGTACACGACGGTCACCAACCCCGACCCGCCCGCGATCACGGTCGAGCGCGGCACGACCCTCCAGTACGGCACGGGCGGCGGCACCGGCCTGGTCGGCCACTTCCCTTACAACACGCCCGGCTACCAGCTGAACCAGCTGAACATCCGGGTCGACGGCACCCTGCGCCTGTCCCTCACCCGCACGTTCAACATCGGTACCATCAGCGGCTCCGGCCTGGTGACCCAGCCCCGCACCATGTGGGGCACGCTGGACCTGGCGGGCACCCACCCCTTCTCCGGGGTCATCGACAACGGCACCGGCATGGCGGTGGGCCGCCCCGAGTACCCGGTGGCGCTCCCCCACGCCCGCGCGATCCTGAACCAGGGCTCCTGGATCATCGACACCCCGCTGAACCAGACCATCACCCTGCGGCAGGACTTCTACCAGCGGGAGTACGGCAGCGACGTCAACGTCCACTCCCGGCCGGGCAGCAAGGTGGTCCTCACCGGCCAGTACAGCTACAGCGACCGGGGCGGCGACACCAACCCGTCGCTGAGCGACCCGGCCCTCGACTGGAAGACGATTCCCCATCAGTTGAACAAGCGCGGCACCAACATCGAGGGCGCCGACGTGCACTGGGGCGACGGCACCACCCGTCGCATCTTCATGCCGGGAACGAAGGACACCGTCTACATCAATCTGCATGCGGCCAGTGGGCGTCGATCGCGCCTCACCTTCGACTACGACGGCCCGGTGACGCTGGGCGCCCCGATCGGCGGCGGCCGCTACCACGACACGCTGGCCGCGCCCGGCGCCGGGGACATCCTGATCGCGGGGACGCGCGGCAACGACGTGACCTTCGCCGCCGCCCAGGACTACGACGGTTCGACGACGATCGAGAAGGGCGCGGTGCTGCGGCTGGGTTCGGGCGCGCGGGGCGGCGACGGCGCCCTGCTGACCGGCACCGAGCGGCGCCGCATCGTGAACGACGGCACGCTGTACGTCCGCAATACGTCGACTCCCCTGAAACTGACGCATATAGAAGGCTCCGGCTCGCTGGTCCAGTCGGGCGCGGCGACGACCACGCTGAGCGGAAGCGCGGTGACGTACACAGGGACGACGACCGTCGGCAAGGGCACGCTGGCACTGCGCTCCGGCGCGACTCTCGTGCACAGCAGGGCGATCCGGCTCACGTCGGCGACCGCGCGGCTGGACGTGGGCCGGGCCGGCCTGCGGGTCGCCACCGCTCTGTCCGGCAAGGGCACGGTGCGGGGCTCGGTGACCAACGACAGCCTGGTGGCCGACGGGTTGACGGTGCGGGGCGACTACACCCAGCACAGGCAGGGCGAACTCGTCCTGCGGGACAAGCCGTTGAAGGTGACGGGTCGCCTCACCCTGGCCGGCGCCCTCGACCTGTCCGCAGCGGGCACGTCCCCGGCCGGCCGCATCACGGTGATCGACCACACCGGTACCGCCCGCACCACCGGCTCCTTCGACGGTCTGCGCGAGGGCGCCGAGGTCAAGCTGGCCGACACGGTCTACCGGCTCACCTACCGAGGCGGCGACGGCAACGACGTGGTCCTGGACCCGGAGACGACGAAGGCGTCCCCGAAGGCCGACATCGCCGACTCCACGCCCACCGCTCCCCCGACGGTGACCACCCGCACCGCCGCCGACTCGTCGCGGGCCTTCGGCTGGTGGCCGTACGCCCTGGCCCTCGGCCTCCTCGGCGGCCTGATGGTCCCGGCCGGCATGCGCACCCGGAAGAAGGGACGGCGGCGGGGCGGGCGGCACGCGGGGTGACGGCCGGCGCGCGTGCTACCCGTCGTCACGGCACAGGCAGAAGGGGTGGCCGGCGGGATCGAACAGGACGCGCACGCTGTCCCGCGGCTGGTCCGGCGCCGGTGCCGCTCCCAGGGCGACGGCCTCGGCCACCGCCGCGTCCAGGTCGTCCACCTGGAAGTCGAAGTGCATCATCGTGCGCTGCTCACCCTCCGCCGGCGGCCATGACGGCGGACGGTATCCGGCAGCCTCCTGGAAGACGATGTAGACGGATCCCTGGGGCGGGGCCACGACGGCCGTCCCGGGCTCCTCGTGGACGATCGGCCACTCCAGCAGTTCCGCGTAGAACCGGGCCAGGGCTCCCGGGTCCGGCGCTTCGACGGCGGTTCCCCACCACATGCCGTTCGTTCGAGATCGCATGCCCGACCCTCTCCCGGCGTCTTTGTGACACCTCTAGGCCTGCCGCCCGCCGGGCGGTTCCGGAAAGCCCAGTTCGGGCGCCAGGGCGCGCGCCTCGTTCGCCCAGTCCGCGAGGAAGGCGAGTGTCGCCCCCGTTCCCGGTAGCGGAGTTCGGCGGAGACCCGGCGCCCGCCACCGTAGTCCAGTTGCTCCTCGCCGGCACGGGCCAGCATCGCGGCGGTCAGCCAGTCGTACTTGACCGCCGAGGCGCACACCGCGAGTCGTACCAGCCGCTCGTCGATGTCCCGGCCGGACTCGCGCAGGCCCTGCACATAGGCGTCGTAGGCCGCCGTCGCGTACTCGGGCAGCCGGGCGGCCGGGACGAAGAGGTCGAAGACGGAGTCGGGGATGTAGTTGCCCAGGTCCTCGCCCAGCGCGCCGTCCCCGGCGAACGCCCAGTCGAGGGCGACGGCGGCGGGGCCTTCGGTGCGGAGGTTCGCGGGCCACATGTCGAGGTGGGAGAAGGCTCGCGGCAGGGCCTGAAGCACCTGGAGGAACCACTCGCGGTCGTGGTGCAGCCGGACCGCCTCCCTGCGCAGGCCGGCCGGGAAGTGGTCGCGGACCAAGGGCTGCCGCCAGGCCTCGTCGTCGTCCAGGAGTTCCTGACCGAGGGTGTTGCTGCCGACGTACTGACGCAGGAAGCCGCGTGTCAGCCACGGTCGGTCGTCGATCCGTACGGCGCCCTGGGCGGCGCCGAGGCGACGGGCGTGTTCGACGTGCCGAGCCAGCGGCCACCCGGTGGCCGACTCCCCCGGCACGTCCTCCAGCCACAACGCGACGTCTCCGTCGGGCCGTTCGACGAGAGCGAGCAGCCGGGGAGCCCGGATGCCGTAGGGCTGCCAGACCTGGGCGAGACCGGACTCGTAGACGTGCGCCTCGCGCCGCCAGTAGTTCCAGTGCCGGGGCTCGTCCGAGGCGGCCCAGCGTTCGGTGGCCTCCTTGTTGCGGGTGAGCACCTTCAGCACGGCCGAGCGGCGACCGGCGCTCACCCGCCACACGCCGCCGGTGACGCCGTTCTTCGGGTTGTGGACGAGGGGGTCGAAGACGGCTCCGTCCGCGCCGAGCACCTCGCGGGCCTCGGTGTCCTGGAGTGTCGTTTCAGGCATGGCCCAAGACCACTTCGCGGGTGATCTCCGCCCGGCCGCCCACCTGGATCGTGGGGCCGTCCGTCCCGTGGCGCACGACGGCCCTGATCGTCGCCGGGTTGCCGAGCGAGTCGCCCATGTCGGCGATGACACCCCGCAGGCCGTCACGGGCCAGGTGGGCGGCCAGGCAGGCCGTGCTGTTGGCGTTGGCGATGTCCTCGGGGACGCCGATCGACGGGGCGAACATACGGGCCGCGACCCGGCCGTCCGGTGCCGGGGCCGAGTAGAGGTAGCAGCCCAGCAGGGCCGGGCGGTCGCAGGCGGTGCGGAGGCGGTCGAGGTCCGGGGTCAGCGCAAGGACGGCGGACCGGGTGGGCAGCGGGACGAGGAGGCGTGGCCGCCCCAGGGTGGCGACGACGCAGCCGGGCGTGTCCCCGGCGACGCCCAGGGCGGTGAGGACGTCCTCGTGTTCGCCGGCCTCGGGCGCGCGCAGGCCGACCGGGCCCGGCGTGAACCAGGCCTCCAGGCCGCCGTTCCCGTCGTGCCGGACCGCCCGGCCCGCGAGGGTGCCACCGTGCGTCCGCAGGGTGACCTCGCGGGTGCCGGCGCGCGCGGCCAGGACGGCCAGCGCCGCGACCGTGCCGTGGCCGCAGCCGGGCAGTTCGCCCTCGGCGGTGAAGAAGCGCAGCGTCGCCCCGCCGCCGTCCCGGTCGGCCGAGAGGAACACGGCATGGGACGTACCGGCCCGGACGGCCACCTCGCGCCGCTCGTCGTCGGTGAGCGGAGTGTCGTCAAGGACCGCGGTGGGGCTGCCCCCGCGGCCGTCGCGCAGACAGGCACGGACGATGGTGACGTTCACGGCAGCGAGCGTAGAGCAGAACGGTGCCGAGGCGCCGTCAGACGGTGGTCTGCCGGGTCCGGGGCGTGGATCAAAGCTCGCGTTCTGCTCCGCACGAGTACGGGGGCGACGTCAGCGCGGCAGGCCGGCGTGACGTTCGAGGAACGCGGCGACGTCCGCCGGATCCTCCAGCGGAAGCGGGTAGACCACGAGTCGGTCGACGCCGAGGTCGGCGTAGCGCCGGGCGGTGTCGGCGTGCACCGGGGAGAGTTGCGTGAAGTTGATCTCGAGTCGGCCCAGCCACTCCGGGCGTTCGACCTCGGCGGCCGCTTTCCGCAGCCCGGCGAGATGCCCGGCGAGATCTTCCGGGCTGTCGCCGTTCCCGAACCACCCGTGGCCGCGCGCGACCGCCCGCCGGAACGCGGCCGGGCTGTGGCCGCCGATCACGATCCGCGGTCCGTGTTCCCCGACAGGCCGCGGGTGTGCGTCGATGCCGTCGAAGGACACGTATCGGCCCTGATAGGACGGCGCCGGCTGGGTCCACAGCGCCCTCATCGCGTCCAGGTACTCGTCGGTGCGCCGGCCACGCTGCGTGTATGGCACTCCGACAGCGGTCATCTCCGGTTCGAGGTAGCCGGCTCCGACCCCCAGAGACAGCCGGCCGCCGCTGAGCACGTCGAGGCTCGCGACCTGCTTGGCGAGCACCAGCGGATTGCGCTGCGGCAGGATGACGATCCCGGTGCCGAGTTCCAGCCGTTCGGTGACGGCCGCAACGTAGGCCAGGTGCACGAGCGGGTCGAGAATCGGATCCGTAGGCTCCATCGGCGCATCCGGTACCCGAGGGCTGGGCAGCACCACGTGCTCACCGGCCCACCACGACCGGTACCCCAGCTCCTCCGCCAGCCGAGCCAGCCGGACGGTCTCCGCAGGTCCCAACACGGCCTTGGCGTTCAGCCCGTTGACGCCCAGTTCCACCGGTGCCCACCTCCATACGCCTCGGGCGGCGACGACCTCGGCGCCCTGCTCGCACCCACGCGACCCATCATCGAATCCCGCGTACCCGCTGTCCAAGAGCTGCTGTTATAGCCTTTGGCTATGGATGTCCACATCCGGGACCTGCGCTACTTCGTCGCGGTCGCTGAGGAACTCAGCTTCACGCGGGCCGCGAGCGATCGGCTCTTCGTCTCACAGCCGACGCTGAGCAAACAGATCCGTCGGCTGGAGCTCTCCTTGCGGACCGCGCTCTTCGAGCGTGACCGGCGGACGGTCACCCTGACCGCCGCGGGCCGAGCCCTCCTGCCCCAGGCACGGCGGCTGATCGAGCAGTGGGAGGAAGCCCAGCGTGCGATCGCCGACGCCGTGGCCACCCAGAACTCCACGCTCACGGTCGGTTTCCACACGAGCATCGGTCGCGGACTCATCCCGGCCGTCACCGCCACGATGGAGAAGCTGCTCCCCGGTTGGCGACTACAGTTCCGCCAGATCACCTGGGCCGACCCGACGTTGGGACTCGCCGGCGGCGATGTCGATGTCGCCATCGGCTGGCTGCCCGTCCCGACGAGTGGCGACTACTCGCACAAGGTGATCACCTGCGAGGACCGCTGGGTAGCTCTTCCGGCCGGTCACCGTCTTGCCGACCGCCCGGTCGTCTCCTTCGAGGATCTCGCCGACGAGCCTTTCATCGCCCTTCCGACAACGGCCGGAGCGCTCCGCGACTTCTGGCTCGGCAACGATCGTCGCCGGACACCGGCGCGCATCGCCGCGACGGCCGAAACCGCCGACGAGACCTTCGAAGCGGTCGCTTCAGGACTCGGGGCAGCCCTTCTCGCCGCGGGCAACGCCGAGATCTACAGGCGAGAGAACGTCACCTGCCGGCCGGTCACCGGTCTCCCTCCCAGTGAGCTCGCCGTCGTCTGGCGCACCGGAGACCACCGCAGAGCCGTACGAGTCTTCATCGACGCCTGCTGCCTCTGCACGGCGGCCGGCTCGTAAGGACCTGCCCGCGCAGTGGACGCGGTCGGTCGTTTCGCTGCCTGGTCGACTAGCGTCGGAGGCATGACCAGCGACAACTCCCCCAGCCTCGCCGACGCGCTCGCCGCCGGGACGGTCGTGCTCGACGGTGGCATGTCCAACCAGCTGGCGTCCGCCGGACACGATCTGAGCGACGAGCTGTGGTCGGCGCGGCTGCTCGCCGACCGGCCGGACGCGGTCAGTGAAGCGCACCTCGCGTACTTCAGGGCGGGCGCGGACGTCGCGATCACCGCCAGCTACCAGGCCACGTTCGAGGGCTTCGCCAGGCGCGGGATCGGCCATGACGAGGCCGCACGGCTGCTCGCGCTGAGCGTCGGGCTGGGGCGGGAGGCGGTACGGCGGGCGTGGGAGGAAGGGATCGTACGGCCGCTGTGGGTGGCCGCCTCGGTCGGGCCGTACGGGGCGATGCTCGCGGACGGTTCCGAGTACCGGGGGCGGTACGGGCTGGGCGTCGACGAGCTGGAGCGGTTCCATCGGCCGCGCCTCGAGGTGCTGGCCGGGGCGGGGCCGGACGCGCTCGCGCTGGAGACCGTGCCGGACACGGACGAGGCGGCGGCGCTGCTGCGGGCGGTGCGGGGGCTGGGGGTGCCGGCCTGGCTGTCGTACAGCGTGGCGGGCGGGCTGACCCGGGCCGGACAGCCGTTGGAGGAGGCGTTCGCCCTGGCCGCGGACGTGGACGAGGTGATCGCCGTGGGGGTGAACTGCTGTGCGCCCGAGGACGTGGAGCATGCGGTGGAGGTGGCGGCGCGGGTCACGGGGAAGCCGGTGGTCGTCTATCCCAACAGCGGGGAGGTGTGGGATGCGCGGGCTCGGGCGTGGACCGGCGAGTCGACGTTCGCCGCCGGGCAGGTGGAGGGGTGGCGGGATGCGGGGGCTCGGTTGATCGGGGGGTGTTGCCGGGTGGGGCCGGAGGCGATTGCCGGGATTGCCCGGGTGGTGTGAGGGCCGCCTGATCGCGGTGGGTCGGCCCGAACGTGCGCGACTGCGGGTGATGGGGGCTGGTCGCGCCCACGCGGCGGAGCCGCACATTGGTACTGTCCCGCGCCCCTGAGGGGGCGCTAGTGTCCCGGCGTTGGCCAGTTTTCGGGGGGTGGGGTTGACCAGGAAAAGCGCGGAAGCGGGGCGGAGCACCGTCCGTGATGTCGCCGCGCGCGCCGGGGTGTCCGCCTCCACCGTCTCCCGGGTGCTCGGCGGCGACTACCCCGTCAGCGCCGCCACCCGGACCCGCGTCCTGCGGGCCGTCCGCGAGCTGGACTACGTCGCCGACGCCCGTGCCAAGGCCGTCGCCGGGGCCGGTACGCCCACCCTCGCCTTCGTGCTGGAGGACATCACCGGGCCGTCCTTCGCGCACATGGCGTACGGCGTGGAGCGGGAGGCGGCGCGACTCGGACATCTGAGTCTCGTCTGCAGCACCGACGGCGATGTACGGCGCGAGCTGGAGTTCATCGAGATGATGCGGGCCCAGCGGGCGGCCGCCGTGATTCTCGTCGGCGGGGCGGCGGACACGCCCGAGTACCGGGAGCGGACCCGTCGTACCGCCGAGTCGCTCGCCTCTGCCGGGTCCCGGCTCGTGCTGTGCGGGCGGCCGCCGCTCGGGCCCGGCGCGCCGGTCACGGTCATCGAGTACGACAACGAGGGCGGCGCCTACGCCCTGGTGGCCCATGTGCTCGCGCAGGGTCATCGGCGGGTGCTGTTCCTGGGCGGGAAGCCGGACCACACGACGGCGATGGGGCGCGAGCGCGGATACCTCGCCGCCCACCGGGCCCGGGGCCTCGAACCCGACCCCGCTCTGCTGCTGCACGGCGACTTCACCCGGGACTCCGGGCACCGGCTGATGCGGCAGGCGCTCGCGCGGCAGGTGGAGTTCAGCGCCGTGGTCGCCGCCACCGACATGGTGGCGGCGGGTGCGCTGACCGCCCTGCACGAGGCGGGGCTCGAGGTGCCGGGGGACGTCTCGGTGGCCGGGTACGACGACATCCCCTTCGCCCGGGATCTGCACCCGGCCCTGACCACCGTGCACGTGCCCTACGAGGAGCTGGGGCGGCTCGCCGTGCGGACCGCGCTCGGGCACGGCGGGGAGTCGGCCGACGAGCATCTGCTCCTCGGCACGCATGTGGTAGTACGGGACTCAGTGGCGGCGCACCGCGACCATTGAGCGGCGCAACCGGCGTACGGCCAGGGCCAGTTCGGCCGAACGCTCGGGGTGCGGTGGGGTGGCGGCGGAGGTCCAGAGGGCGAACTCGCGGTCCCGGGGGCCGGACACCGTGCGGGGCTCGCCGTCGCCGAGGATCCGTACCGGGTGGGTGTCGTCCCAGGGCTGCCAGCCGGGGTCGCCGCTGGTCGCGAAGCGGACCCACGCGCCGTGCATCTCGTCGGCCAGGCGCTGCGGGGCGCCCTCGCCGGCCAACCGGGCCGCGGCGGGCCCGTCCCCGGTGTCGAAGACGAAGCCCAGCTCCAGGGCGTGGCAGGCGCCGAGCCGGGGGCGGTTGGAGGGCCAGGCGAACTCGTAGAGGTACGACGAGCCCGGGCGGGCCTCGGCCAGCCGGTGCAGCGGGCGGCGGAGCAGGTGGTCGGTGACCAGCTGGCCGACGGTCTCGGCGGGGCCGGCCTCGGGATGCAGGGCGCGGTAGCCGCGCGGCACCTCGTGGCCGACGCGGCAGCGGGCCATGGCGCCGGCGAGGGCGACGGGGCCGAGCCGGTCGACGTGGTCGAGCAGGCCGCCGGGGACCAGCCAGAGCCGGTACTCGTCGCGGGTCCAGCCCATGAGGAGATCGACGCCGTGGGCCGCGTCGCCGTCGAGGAGGGCCTGGAGGGGGTCGCGCGGGACGAGGTCGCCGTCGACGACGATGCCGAAGGCGGGGCCGCCCAGGACCGGGCTGCTCAGCCGGCCGACCTCGGCCTGGGTGCGCAGCAGCAGTTCGCGGTCGACCTCGGCGAAGGCCTGGGCGGTGGCGGGGATCCGCAGGCGGTTGGCCATCCGGCGGACCATGCGCCGGACCTTGTCGTGCTCCGCGGCCTCGGGCGGGCCGCTCTGCAGCACGGCCCGGCGGATCAGGCCCTGGGCCTGGGGTGCGGCGAGCAGGGCGCCGACGCTGATGGCGCCGGCGGACTGGCCGCAGAGGGTGATGCGGTCCGGGTCGCCGCCGAATCCGGCGACGGTGTCGTGGACCCAGCGCAGGGCGGCGAGTTGGTCGCGCAGGCCGGGGTTGCGCGGGGTGTCGGGGAACAGGCCGTAGCCCTCGACCCCCAGCCGGTAGTTGACCGAGACGAAGACCACCCCGTCACGGGCGAACGCATGACCGTCGTACACGGGCACGGCGGACGAGCCCCTGGTCAGGGCGCCGCCGTGCAGCCAGACCAGGACCGGGAGCCGGGCGCCGGGACCCGGCTCCGGGGTCCACACGTTGAGGTTGAGGCAGTCGTCGCCGGGGATCACGGGGTCGGACAGATACTGCGCGAACGCCTCCGAGTACGGCGGTTTGGGCGCCGTCGGCCCGAAGGCGCCCGCGTCCCGGACGCCGTCCCAGGGTTCGGGCGGCACGGGCGGACGGAACCGGTGTGCCCCGAAGGGCGGGGCGGCGTAGGGGATGCCGCGGAACACCGCGACCGAGTTCTCCCACCTGCCGCGCACCGCCCCGAACGGGGTGCCGACCACGGGGTCCTCGAGGTCCGTCCGGTCTGCCGTCATCCGCCACCAGCTCCTCCCGCCGCGCGTGCCTCAACGCCGGTACGACAAGAGCACCACATCCGCTCCCGGTATTCCGGCACCCACGGCGTTCGGATGGATGCGGGCGGCTACTTGGCGTACATCAGGGTGCCGAAGCCGAGCTGGTCGTACCCGCCGCTGTCGGAGCCGTAGTCACCTCCCCCGCCCTCGGGGGCGACCAGGTTGTAGTACATGGCGGAGATGTACTTGTCGTCGAGGTAGACGCGCCGGTTGTAGTGGAAGTGGAGCATCGCCCACACGGGGCGGATCTGGCCGCGGGAGGCGGCGGAGACCACCGTCTGGGACGACTGGGCGCAGCTCTGCCCGGTGCCCCAGGTGTAGGTGGTGAAGGGCACGTCACTGCCCAGGTTGTACTTGGCGACGTACTGGGCGGCCTTCATGAACCGCCGGTCGTCGTACGAGTAGAGGTCGTCGCCCTGGTTCCAGGCCATCTCGCAGATCGCGCCCATCTGGCCCATGCCCAGGACGGTGTGGCCCTGGTCGCGGCCGGACTCCTGCCACTGGCCGAGGGCGTAGCCGTCGGAGTCGGTGTACAGGTAGGGCACGGCGTGCCCGATCGAGCCGTTGCCGGCGCCGGACTTGAAGTAGGTGACCGCCTGGTCGTACTTGGCCTTGTCCTCGTTGAGGATCCCGATGGCCAGGATCGAGGCCATGTTGCACAGGTCCCAGTTGGCCCAGTAGTTGGTGATGCAGGCGTCGTTGTGGTTGGTCAGGAAGCTGTTGTTGAGCGGGTAGAAGACGCCTGCGAGCATCGCCTGGGCGGCGGCGAGGTCGAAGCCGGCGTAGTCGCGCATCAGTTCGCACGCGTTGGCGAACTGCCAGCCGTAGAGGCCGGACGCGAGGAACCGGTCGGCGTTCCCGGTGACCGACGTGAGCGTCCTCGACCAGGCGTTGAGGATGTTCGCGGCGCAGACCGCGTTGTCCTCGGTGCCGCCGACCTTCCAGCGCAGGGCGTTCTGGTAGGCGGCGGCGATGTCGTTGTAGAGCAGGCTGTAGTTCTGTCCGGTGCCGCCACGGATGATCGTGGCCGTCGCCCGGTTGGTCCAGGTCGACTGGGAGTGGGAGTTGGCGGTCAGCTTGTTCCAGCCGGACAGCCAGGGGTCGGTGCCGGCGGCGACCCGTACCTTGGCGCGGTTGATGTCACCGGCGTTGTGGAGCATGCCGGGGTGGGTGAAGGTCGCCGGGGCCGCGCCGGCCACCCCGGGGGCCGCGACCGAGGCGGCGACGGAGAGGACGGCGGCTGACTTCAGGACACTGCGGCGGCTCAACCCGCCCGTCCCGGGGCGGTGTTGTTCGCGGCGGCTCATCGCGACGGTTCTCCTTCGGTGGGGGGAGTTCAGGTGAGTGCGACACTCACCTCTTCGAATTGCGCGGTGCCGAGGGCCGACGGAGTGCGCGAGCACACCACCAGGCCCACGTGGTAGGGGGCGTCGCCGAAGCCGGCGATCACGCCCGTGGCGAGCGGGCTCCAGGTGACGCCGTCATCGGCGGAGACGGCGGCGGCGAAGGCGGTCCCGGTGCGCTTCAGCCGCAGCAGCAGGGGCAGTCGCACGGCGGTGGTCCCGGTGAAGGCGGAGGCTCCGGCGACGGTCGGGCGCAGCATCAGCTGGGCGCTGGTCCCGCCGGTGACGATCACGCCGGCCGCCTGGTCGAAGGGCGACAGCGACTTGGTCATCAGCAGGCCCACCCGGTCGGCGGTGGCTCCGGAGCGGGAGACGAGCCGGGCGGTGAGTTCGCAGTCGCCGGTGACCTGCCGTCGTACGAACTGCCCGGTCATGGCCTGCGAGTTGACGTTGAGGTCGACCCCGGCGCCGCGCACGGTGAAGGTGCCGTCGGCGTGGGCCGCGTCGCCCGGGGTGAGGACGGCGACGACGCCGAGGGTGCCGTAGGCGCGCCGGTCGAGTACGACATCGCCGAGGTCGCCGCCGGCCCAGGGGGCGGGCAGGGCCGGGGCGGCGGCATGTGCCGGCGAGGCGGAGGCGGTCACGGCGGGCATCACCGCGCTGACGGACGCCGAACGCGGGCCCTGCCCCGCGCAGTTGGTCTTCGCGACGGCGTAGTGGTACGTCGTCCCGGACGCACCGCTCCCGTCCGTGTACCGGAGACGGGTGCCGAAGCCGACCGCGCCGGCGTCCCGGGCCAGCACCTGGTAGGGGCCGTCCGAGGCCCGCCGCAGCACGGTGTAGCGGGCCGACGGGTCCGGGTCGGTCCAGGTCAGCTCGACCCCGTCGGAGCCGACGGCGGCGAGCAGATCGGTGGCCCTGCGGACCGGGCGTGGCACGCGCCATCCCGTGCCGCCGGCCTTGGAGACCACGCTGACGTTGTCGAAAGCGCCCGTGCCGGTCTCGGCGTACTCCTCGTCGACACCCAGGCAGGAGGTGAGGACGAGCCCGGCGTACGCGGTGCGCGGCAGCTCGCACACGGTCGACCCCATCTCGGTCCACCGCACCCCGTCCGCCGAGATCGCCCCGGTACAGCGGTCCCCCTCCCGGGTCACCCGGACCCAGTACGGCGCCCGCAGCCGATAGCCGTCCCCCGCTCCCTCGACGTACGGGGCCGCCAGCGGGGTCGCCGACTCGGGCAGCGTGCCCAGGTCGGAGATCGGGAAGCCGGCGCCGGTGGTGATGGCCTGCCGCTGGCTGGGCGGCACCGGGGTGCTCCCGGTCGCGGAGATCCCGGCACCGGCCGCCGGGCGCACACTCCACACCCCGCTCCAGGTGTGCAGGGGCAGTCCCTGGATCAGCGTCGAGGCATGAGCGCCGGACGGGTCGAGCGAGGCCCTGAGGGTGACGCCGATCTTGGCGTACTGCGAGCTGAGCGGCCAGACGATCCGGGCGGTGACGCTGCCGTCGCCGTGCAGCGGGAGGTGCGCGAGCCGGTAGGTGTCCGCCGTACCGCTCGCCTCCAGTACGAACCGTTCACCGTCGAAGCGCGCCGACCCGGGGATGCGTACGACGCCCAGGTCCCGGGTCCGCCAGGGACGCGGGAGTCCGGCGGTCGCCGAGGCCACGGCCGAAGGCCCGCTCTTCCCATCGGAGTTGGCGGCGAGAACCGAGTAGTAGTACGTCCGTCCCGGGTGTACCCCTCCGTCGGTGTACGACGGCGACCGGACCTCGGCGAGCCGCTCATGGGGACCGTCGGGGTGCTCGGCGCGCCGCACCTCGTAGCGCATCGCGCCCACCGACGGCAGCCAGGACACCGTGACCGCGTGCTGGTCGCCGTCCGCCGTGAGGCCCGCCGGCGCAGTGGGCACGGCCGGGGCGGGGGCCACGGCGCCCGCGTAGGCGAAGGTGCCCCAGCTCGGCAGGTCGTCGTTGCCGCCCTCGACGACCCGGGCGCCACCGGTGCCCCGGAAGACGGCGGCCTCGGTGTGGGGGGCGGCGAGGCCGCGCACCCCCGCGTAGTGGGCGTAGTACATCTCGTAGATCGGGGGCAGCGTGCCCCGGGAGGTCGCCGAGACCGCCGTCTTGACGTACTTGCCGGTGCGGTCCAGGTCCGGGATGAAGGGGACGTCTGCGCCGAGGTTGTAGCGGGCGGCGTACTCGGCGCCCGCGAGGATCCGGTTGTCGTCGTATCCCCACAGGTCGACGCCCTGGTTCCAGGCGACCTGGGCCGCGTCGCCCATCAGGCCCACCGCGAGCTGTTCGTGGCCCTGGTCGCGTCCGGACTCCTGGCCCTGGCCGGCGTCGGTGACGATGCGGTGGCGGACGCTGCCGTTGCCCGCGCCGGCCGCGGCGAACCGCAGGGCGTCCTCGAAGAGGGTGCGTTCCTCGCAGAACACGCCGATGGCGAGGATGGTCTGAAGGGCCGTCAGATCCCAGTTGCCGTTGGCGTAGAGCATGTAGCCGGAGACGGCCGGGTACCAGACGTCGAGGAAGGAGGCCGCACAGCGGGCGATGTCGGCGTCCGTCCAGCCGTCGTAGCCGGTGTGGCGCAGGAGTTCGGCCGCGTTGGCGAACTTGAAGCCCTGCAGGCCGGCGCCGAGCGGGCCGTCGGCACCGGTGACGATCGTGAGCGACTGCGACCAGGCGTTGAGGATGTCGCGAGCCTTGTCGGCGTGCGCGCGGTCGCCGGTGACTGCCCACAGGAGGGCGTTCTGGTAGGCGGCGGCCGAGTCGGCGACAGCCTGGTTCTGGAAGTTGGCGGGGCCGCGGCCCCAGGAGGTGATCTGGCCGGTGTTCTGCACGGTGTACGTGCTCTGCGAGCGGGCGTGGGCGGCGAGGGCGAGGTAGCCGTCGTACACGGGCGGCTGTCCGCTGTCGACCGCGGATCGCATGCGGGCCAGGTCGTCGGCCGTGTGCAGGATGCCGGGGTGGGTGAAGGCGAAGCCCGGAAGGCCGCCCGCCGCCCGGGCCGCGGGCACGAACAGCGTGTTCGTGCCCGCGGCGAGCAGCAGGGCGCCGGAGGACTTCAGCAGGGAGCGGCGGCTGAGCGGGCTCACTGGGCGGCCGCCTCCGCCTCGGCGGTGGTGAGGAACCTCAGGTTCGTCACGTGCTCGTTGGAGAACCACTGGATGGTGTCGGTGGTGTAGTACCAACTCGGCTTCTTCATCGAGTCGGCGATGACGACCCCGTTGATCACCAGGTTCTCGAAGGTGACGTTCGTGATGGCGTGGTCGGCGTCGTAGCCGAGGAGGAGCGACGGTTCGGCGTGGGTGCCGGTGTAGGTGAGGTTCTTGACGTAGACGTCCTGGATGCCGCGGCCGACCGAGGTGTTGTACTTCGTGTTGTACATGACCTTCATGTAGATGACCTGGCCCCAGCGGAAGTCCTCGATCCGTACGTCCTCGATGCGGACGTTCCTGATGAGGTTGGAGTCGCCGGGGTTGAGGGCGATGCAGCCCTGGTAGTTCATCTGGGGTTCGCGGTGGTCGAGGATGTCGATGTTGCGGATGACCAGGTTCTCGATGGTCTCCGGGGCGTCGGTGTTGCCGTGCGTGCCGATGTTGATCGGGTGGGCGACGTCGGCCCACAGGGAGCAGTTCTGCACGGTGATGTTCCGGGTGTCGCCGTAGTAGTCCCAGCGATGGGCGTAGATGGCGACGCAGTCGTCGGAGTTGCGCAGGAAGCAGCCGTCGAGGACGACGTCGCTGGAGGAGAAGATGTCGATGCCGTCGCCGTTGCCGCGGGAGCTGAAGCCGCGGACCTTCTCGATGTGGACGTTCTTGGCTTCGCCGAGGGTGGCGATGTAGTTGCCCGGGTTCATGATGATGACGTCCTCGACCCGGATGTGCCTGCTGCCCTCGCAGAGCACGCCCTGGCCGGAGCTCGCCCAGATCATGCCGTGGCCCTTGAGGGCGGCCTTCTCGACGTCCTTGAAGTAGACGGTCGCCTTGAGGACGGCGCCGCCGGCGAGGTAGACGGTCTTGCCGCTGGGGACGGTGAGGACGCCGCCGGTGACGGTCTGGACCCCGGGGCCGAAGTAGATGACGTCGGGGTCGTCGGCGGCCGGCGGGCGGTGCTCGATCCGGTTGGTGACCAGGTGCAGGCAGTCGAAGACCTCGTCGTTGATCTGGACGACCAGGTCCTTCGGCTCGTCGAGGGTGAACCGCAGCGTGTCACCGAGGAGTTCGGGCGTGATGCCGTACGAGTCCGGTCTCACCCGGGCCTTGGTGGTGCCGCCCTTGAGGTAGGTCACCTCGACTTCGACGGAGCCCCGGAAGTCGAAGTAGACCAGCGAGGAGTTGTAGACCTTGCCGGAACCGGTGGCCGGGTTGATCTCCTCGAGCTGGGGGCGGTAGATGTCCAGCGTCTGCCAGTCGCCGTCGGGGGCGGTGCGCACCCGCACCTGGAAGCTGGTGTTGGTCGGTACGGCGGACGGGCGGGGGTAGGTGACGAGCCTGCGTGCGGGGTCGCGGGCGTCCGCGTGGGCGGCGCCTGCTGTCAGCCCGCCGGACAGTCCCGCGGCGAGCGCGGTGACTCCGGCCGCTTGCAGGGCGGTACGGCGAGAGAAGGGCGTGTTCATCTCTGACTCCTTGCGACAGGTCGGCGGTGCGGGCTACTTGAGGCCGGACGTCGACAGGCCGGCGACGAAGCCGCGCTGGGCGACGAGGAAGACCAGCAGGATCGGGACGACGTACATGACGGAGGCGGCGGCCTGGAGGTTGGTGATGGGGGTGCCCGCCGAGGAGACGTAGGTGGTCATCACCGCGACGGCGAGGGTGGAGCGGTCGGTGGACAGCAGGAGTTGCGGCGCGATGTAGTCGCCCCAGGTCCAGGTGAAGGCGATGACGAAGCTCGCGGAGAGCACCGGCCAGGACTGCGGCAGGAAGATCCGCCAGAACATCCCGCCGTATCCGCAGCCGTCGACGATCGCGGCCTCCTCCAGTTCGCGGGGCAGGCCCGCGAAGAACTGCCGGAAGAGAAAGACCAGGTAGGGGGCGGACGCCAGGCCCCACAGCACCCATGGCCAGTAGGTGTCGACCATGCCGAGCTTGGCGAAGATCAGGTAGGTCGGCAGCAGGGTGATCATCTGGGGCAGCATCATCGAGCCGATGAGGATGCCGAACAGGGTCTTCTTGCCGGGTGCGGTCAGCCGGGCGAAGCCGAAGCCGACCCAGGCGGAGCTGAGGGTGACGAGGGTCGCGTAGATCGTCGCGATGATCAGGGAGTTGCGGGCGTAGCCGAGGAAGTCGATGAGCCGGTAGGCGTCGGCGAAGTTGTGCCACTCGAAGTGGGCGGGCAGCCAGTGGACGGGGGCGGCGGCGAGTTCGGACGGGGCTTTCAGACCGGTGAGGACGAGCCAGCCGAACGGCCCGAGGAACAGTCCGGTGACGGCGACCAGGACCGTGTAGAGGACGAGCCGGCCGCCGCGTGTCCGCACCCGGGCCGCAGGCTTGGGGTTCAGGCTGGTGGCGGTCACTTCTTCGCCTCCGGGTCGACGTTGTAGAACACCACTCCGGACGTGAACCTGAAGATGAGTCCGGTCGCGATGAGGATCAGGACGAAGAGCACCCACAGCAGTGCGGAGGCGTATCCGTAGCGCCCGAGCGCGAAGTACTCGGAGAACACGTGGATCATGTACGTGTAGTTGGACTGCGGGATCGTGGTGAGACCACCGGTGGTGGACAGCGGGGCCAGCAGCATCGGCATGATGGTCTGCACCGAGGCGATCACGCCGGTCACCGTCTGGAAGAGCAGCACCGGCGACAGCAGCGGCACGGTGATGCTGCGGAAGGTCCGCCAGGCGCTCGCGCCGTCGATACGGGCCGCCTCGTGGAGTTCGCGAGGCACGTCCTGGAGCCCCGCCAACGAGATGATCATGATGTTGCCGGCGGCCCAGAGGACCGTCATGACGAGGACGTAGCGGGCGTAGGGGTCCGCCAGCCAGCCGATCGCGTCGAAGCCGAAGAAGGTCAGGACGCCGTTGGCGGCACCGGAGTTCTGGTCGAAGAGGTTCTTGAACGCGATGCCCGCGCCCACCGGCGGCACCACGGCCGGCAGATAGAGCAGGGTACGGAACAGTCCGCGCCCCTTGACCGGCCGGTTGACCAGCACGGCCAGCGCGAGCCCGGCGACGATCGACAGCGGCACCGACAGCGCCGCGAACAGACCCGCCCGGCCCAGCGCGTTCCAGGTGGCCGTGTCGCCCATCAGCTCGCGGTAGTTGCCGAGGCCGACGTAGTGCCAGTTCGGTGAGATGCCGTCGTACGTGGTGAAGCTCAGCCACAGCGCGTACGCCATGGGCGTGATGGTCAGCAGCGCGAACCCGATGATCCACGGCGAGGTGAACATGTAGAACGCGCGGTGCCTGCGCGCGGCCATCGAGGTCCGCGGACGCTCGGCCGCCCGGGCGCGCCCGGAGCGGGCGGCCGGACCCGGCCGGTCCGCGACCGAGGAGATCTGATCGACCGTCATCCGACCTGCTCCTTACCGCGCTCGAGCTGCTGGTTGATGACCGAGTTCAGACGTCCGGCGAGGGAGTCGACGGACATCTGGCCGTTCATCGCGGGCGTGGCGGCCGGGTTGAAGAGTGCCTCGAAGGCGTCTGGGGAGATGTACGGGGAGAGGGAGACCACCGAGAAGTGCCGGAGCTCGTTCTCCTGCGCCTTCAGGGTCCGCTTCTGGTACTCCTCCTTGGCCGGCATCAGCGGCCGGAGGGACTTCAGGGTGGGGATGCCCCAGCCGCTGGAGGCGCGGGCCTTGGCCGGTGCCTCGCCGAAGAACCACTCGAAGATCCGCCACGCGGCGTCCTTGTTCTTCGCCTTCCGTGGCATCCACAGTCCGGTACCGCCCTGGCAGGCGCTGATGCGCGGGCCGCCCGCGAAGACGGGGGCGGGGGCGAGCCGGGAGACCTGTGCCAGCTTCTTGTCCGTGCCGATCATGCCGCCCATCCAGTAGCCGGAGTTCGACATGGCGAGCCGACCGGCCTGGTAGGTCGGCCCGTCCCAGCCGTTGGGGTCGGGCAGGATCGGGCTGGGCCCCACCTTGAGCTTGCAGTAGTCGACGTACCAGGCCAGCGCCCTGCGGGCCTCGGGGGTGGTGAAGTCGACCCTGGAGAAGTCGTCGTCGAACAGACGGCCGCCGGCGGCGGCTGTCATCGTCGCCATCAGGGTGAGCTTGTACAGGCCGTTGTAGCTGCCGCCGAAGACGGTGGTCTGGCCCTTCGAACGCTGGGCGAGGCGCTGGGCGTCGTCCAGCCACTCGTCGAAGGTGACGGGCTCGCTCTCGGACGGGTAGGTGACGTTCTTCTTGTCGAAGGCGGCGGTGTCGAACCAGAACATGGAGTCCTGGGAGAAGTCCTTCGCCATGCCGTAGCGGGGCCCCTTGCCCTGCACCGTGCCGTCGTAGCGCCACAGGTCGTTGACCGGGTCGAGGTCGTCGGGCTCGAGGACGCGGCTCTTGGCGAAGTACGGATCCAGCTCCTGCATCACGTCCCGGGCCGCGAAGTACGCGGCGTCGGTCGCTCCGACGCCGCGCACCAGGTCCGGCGGGTTGCCGCTGGTGAGCATCGCGATCAGCTTGGTGATGTCGTAGTCGACCCGTTCGATGGTGATGCCGGTGTCGGTCTGGGCCTGCTTGACCAGGTCAGGTGTGATGTCGTCGGCCTTGACCATCATGGTGACGGACTCGCCCGAGCCGCCGGCCCCGGTGGACACCTGGAGCGCACAGCCGCCGAGCGATGCCGCACCGGCCGCGGCACCCGCCGCCGACAGGGCGAGAAAACGGCGCCTGCTGACCGGGGCTCGGGCATGCGTCTGCATGGACTACCCACTCTCTTCGCGGAGGTGACGGAGTGTCGGCTCGGTTTGGCAACCGGTTGCTATGAGCGGTGAGGGGAGCTTCAACCCGTACGAGAGCGTCGTCAAGGGGGGCGACGAACTTTCGAAAACCGTTCGGCGGCAACCGGTTGCCCTTGTGCACCGGTTGCTGCTCATGGACCGTTCGGTCGACCGCACATCGAAAGATTCCGGCTCATACCCCTTGCTGGGAGCGGGCGGGCCGTCCTACCGTCTCGTGGAAACCGGTTTCTAAGGCACTGCCGAGCCGCCGCCCTCCTCTCCGAGAGCGCCCACCTCCGAAGGAACACGGTCTGATGAACTCCACCAGGTTGGTCCGCGCCGCGATCGCGGGCCTCGCACTGACGGGTCTGCTCTCCGCCTGCGGCGGATCGGGCTCCGGCTCCGGCGGCTCCGACTCGGCCTCCGGCCCGGTCACGCTGCCCTTCTGGGGCTGGGCGAACGGCCAGGAGGCCGTGGTGAAGGCGTTCAACGCCTCCCACAAGGACGTCCAGCTGAAGTACACGAAGGTGACCGACCAGCTGACCATGCAGAAGCAGCTCACCAACGCGGTGAAGGCGGGCAACGCGCCCTGCCTGGTGCAGAACACCGCCGAGTACGTGACGAGCTGGGTCGCCCAGGGCGCCCTCGCCGACATCACGAAGTACGTCGACTCCGCCGAGAGCAAGTTCAACCCGGGCTCCTGGTCGGCCGCCCAGGTGCAGGGCAAGCTCTACGGCGTCCCCACCAGCTCCGCGCCGAACTTCACCGTCTACCGCACCGACATCTTCCAGAAGTACGGCCTCAAGGCCCCCACCACCTGGGACGAGTTCATCGCGGCCGGCAAGGTGCTGAAGAAGCACGGCATCAAGATCACCAACTATGCCGGCGAGGACCCCAGCACCCTCGAGGTGCTCGCCATGCAGGCCGGCGCCCACTGGTACGCGATCGACGGCGACTCCTGGAAGGTCGACTTCCAGGACGCGGGCACCCTGAAGGCCGCCGACGTGATCCAGCAGATCATCGACAACGACCTCGACTCCAAGCTGTCGTTCGCCGACTACGCGGCCGTACAGCGCAACTACGACAACGGCGGGACCGCGACCCGGCAGATCTCCACCTGGCAGATGGCCGGCATGGTGCAGAACTTCACCAAGTCCTTCGGCACATGGGCCCTCTCCCCCTGGCCCGCCTTCACCGGCGAGGCCGCGAAGACCCCGGCAGGCACCAACCTCACCGGCAGCGTCACCCTCGTCACCGAGCAGTGCGCACACCAACAGCAGGCCGCCGAGGCCGCGTTGTGGATGTCGACCGATCCGGGCGCGGTGAAGACGATGGCCAGCCCGACCACCGGCAACGGTGTGATGCCCGCGCTGGCCGACAGCAGCGCCTACGTCGACGAGGCGATCTCGCAGAAACTGCTCGGCTCGAACTACGCCCCGGCGAAGAAGGTCGTCACCGACAGCCTGGCCGACGTCACCACCGACTGGACCTTCGGCCCCGACTGGACGGCCATGTTCACCGAGTTGCAGAACGGCTGGGCGAAGGTGGTCAGCAAGCGGCAGAAGGTCACCGACCTCCTCGCCCACATGCAGGAGTGGACGGTGGGCGACCTGAAGTCCCGCGGCATCAGCGTCAAGGGCTGAGGCGGCACGGATGGTCCGTTCGCAGCGCTGGAAGGGCGCCGCCTTCACCCTGCCCTTCCAACTCGGTTTCGTCTTCCTCTACCTGGTCCCGATCGGGTACGCCGTCCACCAGTCGCTGTACCGCTCGCGGTCGTCCGGCCTCGGCCTCGGCGGCACCACGGACGAGTTCTCCGGCCTGGCCAACTACCGTCAGGGTCTGACGGATTCGGCGTTCCTCGACTCCGTGTTCCGCGTGCTCCTGTTCGCCTGCGTGCAGATCCCGGTGATGCTGCTGGTCAGCCTGCTCCTCGCGCTCTTCCTGGACGCGCTCGCGTCCCGGACGGCGGGGCGCTTCCGGGTGCTGCTGCTGGTGCCGTACATGATCCCCGGCGTGGTCGCGGCGATCGTCTGGATCAACCTCTACAGCCCGGACGTCGGCCCGCTCACCCCGCTGGGCAAGGCGTTCGGACTGTCCTGGAACTTCTTCGCGCCGTCGATGGTGTGGCCGTCCATCGGCAACCTGCTGACCTGGCACGGCATCGGCTACAACATGGTGATCATCTACGCGGCGCTGCAAGGCGTGCCCCGCGAACTCTTCGAGGCGGCCCGGCTGGACGGCGCCTCGGAGCGCCGCATCGCTCTCAGCATCAAAGTCCCCTACGTACGCGGGGCGTTGGTTCTCACCGGCATGCTGTCGATCATCCAGATGCTCCAGATCTTCAACGAGCCGGCCCTGTTCCGCAATGTCACGCCCCAGACGGTGAGCGACAGCTTCACGCCGATCATGGTGATCTACAACCAGGCGTTCAACGCGGGCAACTACCACTACGCGGCCGCCCTCTCGGTGCTGCTGGCCCTGATCCTCGGCGTCGCCTCCTTCCTCTTCTACCGGCTGACCGCGAAGGAGGCCGACTGATGGCACTCACCGAGGAGCGCACCCGCACGAACCCGGTCCGCCGCATGACCAGACCCGATCCGGCGTCCCGCTCCCGGGGCGGCCAGCGCTTCCTCCTCCTCGGCCTGATCCTGGCCGGCACCTACAGCCTCTTCCCGGTCTGGTGGCTGCTGGTCGCCGCGACCAAGGACCGCACCGCCCTCTACCAGAGCAACGGCCTCTGGTTCTCCGGCTGGCACCTGTGGGACAACCTGCACCAGCTGTTCACCTACGAGGACGGCATCTTCCTGCGCTGGACCGCCAACTCCTTCCTCTACGCGGGAGTCGGCTCGCTCGGCGGCACGCTCATCGCCCTCGCCACGGGCTACGGCCTGGCCCGCTTCCAGTTCCCGGGCCGGGGCCTGGTGTTCGCCTGCGTGGTCGGCTCCTTCCTGGTCCCCATCGCCCTGCTCACCCTCCCCCTCTACCTCCTCTTCTCGAAGATCGGCCTGGTGGACACACCCTGGTCGATGCTGATCCCCTGCCTGATCAACCCGTTCAGCGTCTACCTCGCCAAGGTCTACACGGAGGCGACGGTCCCCTTCGAACTCCTGGAGGCCGCCCGCATCGACGGAGCGGGCGAACTGCGCATCTTCTTCTCGATCGTCCTGCGCATGATGACGACAGGAGGGGCCACGGTCTTCCTCCTGGCCTTCGTCAACACCTGGAACGCCTTCTTCCTCCCCCTCACCATGCTGCGCGGCGAGGAGAACTGGACCCTGAACCTGGGCCTGTACAACTGGTCCGGCAAGCGGCTCGAATCCGGGGTGGACCTGACCGGCCTGGTCCTCACCGGCGCCCTGCTCTCCATCGTCCCGATGGCCGTCATGATGATCGCGATGCGCCGCTACTGGCGCACCGGCGTCACCCTGGGGGCCCTCAAGTGACCGTGCTCCACAACCCGGTGATCCGCGGCTTCGCCCCCGACCCGTCCCTGGTCCGGGCCAGCGACTGGTACTACCTGGCGACCAGTTCCTTCGAGTGGTTCCCGACGATCCCGATCCACCGCTCCCGCGACCTGGCCCACTGGGAGTACGCGGGCCATGTCGAGGGCGCGGCCCCCGGCAACTCCCTGGCCGGCGTCCCCGACTCGGGCGGCATCTGGGCCCCTTCGCTGAGCTGGGACGGGGAACACTTCTGGGTGGCGTACTCCATCGTCCGTTCGGTCGGCACCCCGTACTTCGACCTGGACACGTACGTCAGCACGGCCACGGAGGTGTCGGGCCCCTGGAGCCCCCCGCGCCGCGTCCCGAGCCATGGCTTCGACCCCGCGCTCCACCACGAGGCGGACCGCCTCTGGCTCCTCAACCTCCAGAACGACCACCGCCCGGGCGGCCGACGCTTCGCGGGCATCGTCGCCACGGAACTGGACCGGGACACGCTCACTGCCGTCGCTCCCACCCAACTCCTCCTCCAGCACGACCGGTTGATCGAGGGCCCGAAGCTGCTGAAGCGGGACGGCTGGTACCTGCTGGTACTGGCGGAGGGCGGGACCGGGTTCGAGCACGGGGTGCGGGTGGCCCGCAGCAGGAATCTCACCGGCCCGTACGAGCTGGACGAACGGCCACTGCTGACGGCACGGGACGACCCTGACTGGCCGTTGCAGAAGGCGGGGCATGCGGAGTTGGTGGAGACGCCGGAGGGTGAGTGGTACGTGAGCCACCTGACAGCACGCCCGCTGAAGACACCGCAAGGACCGAAGTGCCCTCTCGGCCGGGAGACGGCGATCCAGGCGGTGACATGGGACGCGGAGGGCTGGCCGAGACTCCGGCACGGGGATCACAAGCCTGCGGTCCTTGTCGATGTGCGTGATCTACAGCGCCCCGTCAGGGGCGCGGGGCTGTATTCGACATGCGGCTACCGCCGCGTGGGCGCGACCAGCCCCCACCCACCCGCACCCGGCGAACAACCCCGGTACACCCTCCGCTCCCCCGCAGACCCCTCCTGGCTCCAGCCCATCCCCCACGGCAACCGCCTCCGCGGCCACCACGGCCCCGACTCCCTCTGGTCCCACCACCTCCTGGCCCACCGCATCACCGAGCACCACGCCGAAGCCCAGGTCACCCTCCACGCGACCCCGTCCACCTTCACCCAGTCCGCCGGCCTGCTCCTCTGGTACAACACCTCGGCCTACTACGCCCTGGACCTCACCTGGTCGGAACCAGAGGGCGAAACCCAGCGCGGTCAGCAGTGGCGGCACACCGGCCGAACGGTCCTCGCCCTGACCGCACGGGACGAGAACGAAACCCACCGCGTATCCGAAAAGGAAGTCGAAGCGGCCACCCCACTCACCCTCGGCGTCACCGTCGACGGCGCCGACGCCCAGTTCTGGCACCTCACCGGCGACGCCCGCGCCCCCATCGGCCCACCCCTCGACTTCACCCGCCTCTCCGACGACCACGGCTCCCGTCTCCGTTTCACCGGCGCCACGGCCGCGATCCACGCCGTGGACCTCGTCGACGCCTCCTTCACCGCCGACTTCACCGATTTCCGACTCACCTGCACACCCGCCTGACCCGACCGCCCCTGTTCGAAGTTTCGAAAGCCCCGCCGCGGATGATCCCGCGAATTCCCAGGTCTTCACGCCGTGTTGGCGCGCACCTATCGTAGGAAGCGCTTACTGCACGGCTTGCACACAGACCGCGGAAGCGACGTCGGTCGCAACTTTCGTCACCTTCGTTGGCCCAAGGGCGGGCCGGAGAGGCGGTTCCCCATGGTTCGTGCCGGGGGTACGAGCGTGGCGGCGGCCGGTCCGACGCTGGCGGTGGTGGCCCGCGAAGCGGGCGTCTCCGTACCGACCGCGTCAAAGGTGGTCAACGGCCGTGACGACGTGGCCCCCGAGACCCGCCGCCGGGTCACCGAGGCCCTCGAACGGCTCGGCTACGTCCGCAGACCGCGGTTCGACGCGGCGAAGGCCCCCGCCCTGATCGACCTGGTCGTGCACGCGCTGGACAGCTCGTGGTCGGGCGCGGTGCTGCACGGGGTGGAGGAGGCGGCGTACGAGGCCGGTCTCGAGGTCGTGGTGTCGGCGGGGCTGACCAGGACGCGGGCCGGCCGCCCGGAGCGCGGCTGGCTGGACAAGCTCACCGCGCGCGGCTCCTCCGGGGTGCTGTTCAACCTGGCCGAGCTGACGCAGTCGCAGCACGCCTGGCTGGACCACCACCGCATCCCGTACGTGCTGATCGACCCTGTCCATGAACCCCCGGCGGGAGTCGTGTCGGTCGGGGCCGCGAACTGGCAGGGCGGGGTGTACGCGACCGAGCATCTGCTCTCGCTCGGCCATGAGCGGATCGCGGTGATCGCCGGCAACCGGCGCAGGATGTGCAGCGGCGCCCGGGTGGCCGGCTACCGTTCGGCGCTCGCCTCGGCCGGGCTGCGCCATCGCGGCGAGTACGTCCGGCACGCGAGCTTCGACGAGGGCACGGCCCGGCATCGTATGCACGAGCTGCTCGACCTGCCGGAGCCGCCGACCGCCGTGTTCGTCTGCTCGGACCGGATGGCGCTCGGGGTGTACACGGCGCTGGCCGAGCGCGGGCTGCGGGTGCCGGACGACATCAGCGTGGTCGGCTTCGACGATCTGCCCGAGGCCCGCTGGGGCACCCCGGCGCTGACCACGGTCCGCCAGCCGCTCGCGGAGATGGCGGCGACCGCGCTGCGGCTGCTGGTGCGGCTGATGCACGGGGATCGTCCGGAGGGCACCCGGACCGAGCTGTCGACACGGCTGGTGGAGCGGGCGAGCACGGCCGCCCCGCCTGCCCGTTCGGCCGCACGAGGGTGACCGGAGCCTCTTCAAGATCGTTTCCAGTGCATGAATCTCACCCTGCGTACCGCGGCGGCCTGTGCCCTGGCCGCAACCGCCGTGACCACGGTCCTGGGCAGCGCCCAGGCCACGACCCGCACCGTCGCCCCGGCCGCGCACCACGCCACGGTGGCCGCCCCGGCCGACGAGCACGCCCCGAAGGAGGACGTGGAGCTGGACGAGAACGGCCACCCGGACCTGAACGAGGACTGAGGCGGAGCGCCCCTCAGGGGCGCTGGGGGTACCCCCGGCCGAAGGCTGGGGGAGGAACTGCGCGACCGGCCACGACGGGCCCGCAGTTCCCCACCGGCCGGTCCGTCAGTCGTCGTCGTCCTCACGCGGCTCACCGAGCAACGCCTGGATCGCGTCCACGGCGCTGCCGTCGTGGTCGCTGCCGGCCGTACCCCTCCCGGCCTGGACGTTCGCCGTGCGGTCCACCTCCAGGATGGAGTCCGCGTTGGAGTTGTCGATCACGGTGATCAGACTCCCGGCCGCGTACGCGGGGACCGCGACCGCGCCGAGAAGCACCGCCGCGACCGCCACAGCCGCAGGCAACCGCGTCACACGCCCACGCCCTCGGGCTCGGGCTCGTCCAGCCGTTCCCGGGCGATGTTGCGTTCCAGCAGGGTGGTGGACGCCTTGACCCCTACGCCACCGGCCGCGTCCACCTCGGGCAGCCTGCCGTCCGCCGCCTTGAGCTCGCCGAGGGCGCTCTCCATGGCCTCGTGCGCGGCGAACAGACAGGGAGTGGAGTAGATGGCGACGTCGACACCGAGTTCGTCCAGTTCGGTGAGCGAGAGCCGGGGCGACTTGCCGCCGCCGATCTGGTTGAAGAGCAGCGGTTTGTCGCCGACGACCTTGCGGATGCGGCGGATCCACTCCTCACTGCGGACCCCGTCGACGAGGATCACGTCGGCGTCGGTGGCGGCCAGCCGCTCCGCGCGGTGCAGGATGTCGTGCTCGTCCGTGGCGTCCGTACGGGCCACGACGACCAGGTCCTGGCGGGTCGCCAGGACCTTCTCCAGCTTGTCCAGGTACTCCTCCAGGGGCAGTACCTGCTTGCCGTCGGCGTGCCCGCAGCGGCGGGGCCGCTTCTGGTCCTCCAGGATCACCCCGGAGGCGCCGATGCGTTCCAGCCCCTCCACGACGTGGCAGGCGACCTCGGGGTCGACGTAGCCGTCGTCGATGTCGACGAGGAGATGGTGGTGCGGGAACGCGCCCCGCAGCCGCTGGACGAAGGCCACCATGTCGGGCCAGGCGATGAATCCGATGTCCGGCAGCCCGTAGTACGACGCGGCGAAGCCGAAGCCGGAGACGAACATCCCGTCGTAGTGTTTGGCCGCGATCGATGCCGAGTACATGTCATACACGCCGATCAACGGGGTGGTCCCCGGCCCGGCGATCTGGTCGCGCAGCTTCTTCCCGTAAGTCAAGGTCCGGCTCCTCCTGTGGGTGGGTGGCGCGGCGGCTCGGCGGCCTCCGCGTCTCGACGCCCTTTGCCAAGACAAGAGCATGTCTAGATACGCACGTGACTATCTCCGTGCGCGAGCTTTACTCACTCCAATGGCGGATCGGGTTCACCGGAGAAACGTCACTGGCCGAGCCGGGCCACCCAGGCGAGACCCCCGTGGAGATGGGTCAGGAAGGCCGGATCCCGGTACGCCTCCCGGGCGTGCCCCAGTGCCGTGTAGAACACCCGTCCGGCCCCCTGCCGGCGGCACCAGGCCAGCGGATGGTCGTCCCCCATCGCCCCGCCGTCGTACGACGACTCGTCGGCGCGCAGCAGCACCCGTACCCGGCCGCGCGGGTTGTCCCGGAAGTCGTACCACTCGTCGGCGAAGTCCCAGGCGGCGGGCAGCTGCCGGGTCGCCGGATGGTCATGGTCCTCGACGAGCGCCCGGCCGGGCTGGTACTCCGGGTGGCGGTCGAAGCGGGCGCCGAGGAGTTCGCCGTAGTACGGCCAGTCGTACTCGGTGCAGGCCGCCGCGTGCACGCCTGCGAAGCCGCCGCCCGCCTCGACGTGGGCGGCCAGCCGGGCGCGGCCCGCCGGGGTCAGGATCTCGCCGCTGGTGGAGAGGAAGACGACGGCCGCGTACCCGTCCAGCGGCTCTTCGAGGGCGGCAGGGTCCTCGGTGGCGTCGACGTCGAAATCGGTGAACTCCCGTACGGCGGCGACGGCGTCGGGGATCGAGTCGTGGCGGTAGCCGGTGGTGCGAGTGTGGAGGAGCAGTCGAGGGGCCATGGCCGCATGGTCGCCCATGGCCGCCGACGGTTCAAAGGCCGGGCGTCGGCACGCTGTTGTCGGGGGCGCCGTCGCCGCCTGACGGCAGGTCGCCGCGCTGTACCGGCTGGTCGTCGGTGAAGGCCGGGTCGGGCGTGGGCAGCAGGGTGTCGAGTTCGCCGGCGGAGGGGCGGTGGATCGCGCGCACCGCCTTGCCCAGCACGGCGTCGGAGACGCCGCCCTCGCCTTCGAGCCACACCACGCAGTCCTTCTTCGTCACCTCGTACTTGTGCTGCCCGGCGTAGCGCGGGTGGTCGGTGTAGAGGTGGATGACGGCTCCGGTCTCGTCCGTGTACGCGGCGGAGAAGCCGTCGTCGCCCTGCACGCCGACGGACTGCTGGGCGAGGGTGAACCCCGGTGCGTCGGTGACATAGACCAGCTCCGGGTCCATGCCCAACGCCTTCGCCTTGGCGGCGAGTTCGGCCGGGTCGGCGGGCGAGATGGAGGCTCCGGGGGCCACCTTCTCGGTACCGCATCCGGTGAGCAGGGCGGCGGCGAGGAGCAGCGGCGGCAGGGCGCGCACGGCACGGATCATGCGCCCATCGTGCCGCACAGGCGTTCCATGGGCATCGGGTTTTCCGGCCGTCCCACCGCTCGTCCGTCCTTGCCGACCAGCAGAAGAAGAACCTGACGAAGCACTACCAGTCTCAGCCTCGATGAACGCCACCCCGCCCCTCCTCGACCACCTGGTGCCGGCGACCCCGACCTCCCCGCCGAGGTCCGCCCCCGCTGAGGGCCCGGGCACGGACCTGCCCCTGGCCGCCCCTGGCCGAGGGGCCGGTGGCGTTCTCCTTCACCGTCGGCACCCCGCGGGGAGCCGTGGCCTTCTCCTGAGTGTCCGATTCCTTCAAGACCGGCGCCCGGCCCTCCGCCTACGGTGACGCCATGACTCCACGATTCGCCGTGATCGGTCTGGTCGCCTCCGACCTGACCGCGTCCCTCGCCTTCTACCGTCGCCTGGGTCTGGACTTCCCGCCCGGCGCCGAGGAACAGCCCCATGTCGAGGCCGAGTTGCCCGGCGGGCTCACCCTCGCCCTGGACACCGAGGAGACGGTCCGCTCCTTCCACCCGGCCTGGCGCCCGCCGGCCGGCGGCGGCCGGGTGGGGCTCGCCTTCCGCTGCGGGTCGCCCGCCGAGGTGGACGCGGTCTACGAGGACCTGGTGGGTGCCGGGTACCACGGCGAGCTCAAGCCGTGGGACGCCTTCTGGGGCCAGCGGTACGCCACCGTGCACGACCCCGACGGCAACGGCGTCGACCTGTTCGCCCCGCTACCCGAGTAGCCCGGTCACCGGCAGCCCGGCCAACTCCCGCACCTCACGAGAGAGATGGGGCTGATCCGCGTAGCCCGCCCGAACGGCCGTCTCGGCCAGCGGCACCCCGCCCCGGGCGAGCGAGAGGGCCCGCTGCATCCGGAGCACCCGGGCGAGCGTCTTGGGCCCGTAGCCGAACGCGGCGCGACTGCGCCGGTGCAGCTGGCGGGCGCCGAGGCCCAGTTCGTCGGCGGTGGCCGCCACCGGGTGTCCCGCGTCCAGCGCTTCGACCAGCCGCCGCAGGGACCGGTCGGGCGGGACGGCCCGCTCCAGGGCGATCTGCTCCAGCGCGGCGACGGGATCATCGGCGGCTCCGACCCGGGCGCGCAGCCGCCGTACGACTGCGGCCGGCCAGAGGTCGCTCAGTTCCACACGCCGGTCGAGCAGTTCGTACGCCGGTACGCCGAGGACGGCGGGCGCGGTACCGGGGTAGAAACGGAGGCCGACCCACACGCCTTGGGCACCGTCGGTGACGTACGCGCGCGTATCGGGCCCGGCGACCAGCAGCCGCCCCTCGTGCCAGAGCAGATCCATACACCCGTCGGGCAACACGCGCCCGGCGCCGCCCCCGTCCGGCCTGTTCACCCAGACGACCGCACCGGAGAGCCGAGACGCCCGCTCCTCGTACACATACGCCAGCGTAGACGCGCCCCGTCAGGGACGCGGGCCTGGTGCGACACACCGCCCCGATCGCGCCCCCTCAGGGACGCGGGCCTGGTGCGACACACCGCCCCGATCGCGCCCCCTCAGGGACGCGGGTCTGGTGCGACACACCGCCCCGATCGCGCCCCGTCAGAGACGCGGGCCTGTGCGCGACACGCAGCCCCGATCGCGCCCCGTCAGAGACGCGGGCCTGTGCGCGACACGCAGCCCCGACCTCGCCCCGTCAGGGACGCGCGGGCCTGCCTGAGACACGCCGGCCAGATCGCGCCCCTTCAGGGGCGCGGGGAACTGCGCGATCAGTCACAGCCAACCCGCACCCCGCCCGCGACGCGCACCCCCCGGCACCTCGCCCGCGACGCGCACCCCCCGGCACCCCGCCCGCGACGCGCACCCCCACAACGAACCCGGCCTCGCCCCCGGCCCTCACGCCTCCGGCTTGTGCGGCGGATGGCTGCTCTTCACATGGGTGCGCAGCCGGGCCGTGACGTCCTCCGGCGGCAGGAACCGGGACCAGCGTTCCGGGAACTCGGACGGCATGTCCGGATCGTCGGGGTCGACTTCCCGCGCCGCGGCCGCGCGGGCGACGTACTCGGCGACCTGGACCTCCCGCAGCCGTTCGTTGGCGGCGCGCGCCGCGGCCGTGGCGGCGGCCGGCCAGACCCGGTCGATGGCGGCGTTCACGGCGGCGCCGACCAGCACGGCGAAGGCCGCCACACCGATCCACAGCAGCACGGCGACGGACGCGGCCAGGGAGCCGTAGATCGTCGCGCCCTCGATGGTGTTGGTCAGGTAGATGCGCAGCAGGAAGCTGCCGAGGACCCACATGGCCAGGGCGACCAGGGCGCCCGGCACGTCCTCGATCCACGGGGAGCGCACCGGCACGGAGACGTGGTACAGCGTGGTCAGGAAGACGATGGACAGGACGATCACGACCGGCCAGTACAGGACCTGTACGAGCGTCTCCGACCAGGGCACGATCCCGACCACCGCGTCCGGCCCGGCCACCATCAGCGGCAACGCCACCGAGCCGATCAGCAGGGCCGCGATGAAGAGCAGGAAGGACACGATCCGGGTCTTCACGATGCCCCGGACGCCGTCGAGGCCGTACATCACGGTGATCGTGTCGATGAAGACGTTCACCGCGCGGGAGCCCGACCACAGGGCGAACAGGAAGCCGATGGAGATCACATCGGGACGGCCGCCCCGCACCACGTCGTGCAGGATCGGCTCCGCGATCTCCTTCACACCCTTGTCGGACAGGACCGTGCGGGAGGCGTCCAGGAGGTTGGTCTCCAGGCTGGCGATGGTGTGTGCGCCGGTCCAGTCGTCGACGTAGCCGAGCAGTCCGATGAGGCTGAGCAGCAGCGGCGGCACGGACAGCAGGGTGAAGAAGGCGGCCTCGGCGGCGAGGCCGAGGATGCGGTACTCCATGCAGGAATTGACGGTGTCCTTGATCAGCAGCCAGGCCGTCCTGCGCTTGGAGACGTTCCGGTAGAGGGCTCTGGCCCGGTGGAGCCGGCCGGAGGGCCGCTCGGGGGTATCGCTTGCTGGCTGCACGCCCTAACGGTATCCGCCGTCCGGGGCGGTGCTCATCTTCCGGGGGCCCGAAGCGACCTTCCGGAACCCGGCGGGACCTCGCGGCGCCACCGGGGTACCGCCGTGCAAGGCTGGAGACCACCGCCGTCGCCCCGGGTAGGTTCGCAGACATGGCAGGCACCACCACTCATTCCGTGACCAACCAGCCGCCCCCGCTGGTCGGATACGACCTCTTCGCCGCCGACCGCGCCCTCGTCGAGGCCGTGGCCCGGCACACCGCCCCGGAGCTGCTGGACGAGGTGCGCGCCGAGCTGTCGTCGATCGGCGTCTCGGCCGGTTCGGCGCAGGTGCAGGAGTGGGGGATGCAGGCCAACGAGCACCCGCCGCGGCTGCGCACCCACGACCGCTACGGCCACCGGGTCGACGAGGTCGAGTTCCATCCCGCCTGGCACCGGCTGCTCGGCAAGGGCGTGGGCGCGGGCCTGACCACCGGCTGGGTACGGCCGTCCGGGCACGTCCGGCGGGCGGCCGCGTTCCTGGTCTGGACCCAGGCCGAGGCCGGCAACTGCTGCCCGCTGTCGATGACGAACGCGGCGGTGCCCGCACTGCGCGCCGACCCGGAGCTGGCCGCCGTGTGGGAGCCGCTGCTGACGTCCGTGATCTACGACCGTGAGCTGCGGCCCGCCGCGCAGAAGGCCGGCGCCCTCTTCGGCATGGGCATGACGGAGAAGCAGGGCGGCAGCGACGTACGCGCGAACACGACCGGCGCCGTCCCGCTCGCCGAGTCCGGGACGTACACACTCACCGGACACAAGTGGTTCTGCTCGGCTCCGATGTCGGACTGCTTCCTGGTGCTGGGCCAGGCACCGGACGGACTGACCTGCTTCCTCGTACCGCGCGTCCTGGCGGACGGCACCCGCAACGTCTTCCTTCTCCAGCGCCTCAAGGACAAGCTCGGCAACCGGTCGAACGCGTCGGGCGAGGTCGAGTTCGACGGCACCTGGGCGCGGCGCGTGGGCGAGGAGGGTCGCGGGGTGCGGACCATCATCGAGATGGTCGCCGCGACCCGGCTCGACTGCGTGCTGGGCTCGGCGGGGCTGATGCGGCAGGCGGTGGCACAGGCCGTGCACCACTGCACGCACCGCGAGGCGTTCGGCGGAAAGCTGTCCGACAAGCCGCTGATGCGCAACGTCCTGGCCGACCTCGCGATCGAGTCGGAGGCCGCGACGACGCTCGCGCTCCGGCTGGCCGCCGCCTACGACGACGGGAGCGAGTCCGAACGGGCCCTGCTGCGGCTGGCGTTGCCGGCCGCCAAGTACTGGGTGACCAAGCGCTGCGCGCCGGTCACCGTGGAGGCCGCCGAGTGCCTGGGCGGCAACGGCTACGTGGAGGAGTCGGGGCTGCCCAGGCTGGTGCGCGAGTCACCGCTGAACTCGGTCTGGGAGGGCGCGGGGAACGTCCAGGCACTGGACGTCCTGCGGGCGTTGCAACGCGAGCCGGCGGCGCTGGACGCCTACCTCCAGGAGATCGGCCGCGCCCACGGCGCCGACCACCGCCTGGACCGCGCGGTCAAGGACCTCTTCTCCGAACTGGCCGACCTGGAGGGCATGGAGGCCCGGGCCAGGCGCCTCGTGGAACGCCTGGCGACGGTCCTCCAGGGTTCCCTGCTGGTCCGCTTCGCGCCCCCGGAGGTGGCCGACGCCTTCTGCGCGTCAAGACTGGGCAACGACTGGGGTTCATCCTTCGGTACCTTGCCGAAGGGCCTGGACCTGGACGCCGTGGTGGATCGGGCAAGGGTGCGCATCCCCGCCTGAGAGGCCCGTGGAACTGCGCGCTCGACCACCGACCGCCGTCGGCCGCCGGCGGACCCCGAGCCGCGCCCTCTGCCGCGTTCGGCCCGCCGCCGGAGCACGGGGGTGGTGCTGCGCCGACACGGCACCACCCCCGTTTCCTGGGCCCATGTCAGGCCACCGACGCCGGAGCGTCGGCTCAATTTTCGGCCACCCCCGGTCCATTCACCAGGGTTGCAAGGGGTTGCAACATATCTGTGTCTGTGGGCGGACTGTGTTCTTCAGGCACTGGAAAACGGCAGTATGAGACGCGCAGTCGGTCCGGAAACCGCCGCCCGGACGGCTTGACAAGACTCTTCCATGCCTTTTTGCGAGGACTGTCCGGGAGGACCTCAGTGGGGAACCCGCCGATGGACGTGGCGCGACTCGCCGCGGTGGACGCGGCGCAGGCGGCGCGGTTACTGAGCGAGCTGCGCGAGGCCAGACTCGCCGGACAGCGTGGGCGGATCGCGCCCCGGCCGGTGATCGAGCAGTCCTGGGGGCGGATGCTGCGCAGCGGCGTCGACCCCGACCACGACTTCCGTTCGGGACTGCTGTCCGCCGACGAAGTCCGGCGCAGACGCGAGGAGTCACCGCTCAGGGATCTACTGCCGGTGTTGCGGGAGGGGTTGCTTTCGGTCGCGGACGTCGCCCAGCACATCATGGTGGTGGCCGACGCCGACGGCCGGGTGCTGTGGCGCGAGGGATCCTCGCCGGTACTGCGCAAGGCGGACGGGCTGGGCTTCGAGCTCGGCGCCGACTGGCGCGAAGACGTCGTCGGCACCAACGGGGTGGGCACCCCGGCGGTGGTGCGCCGCCCCGTGCAGGTGTTCGCCGCCGAGCACTTCGTCCGCTCGCACGCCTCGTGGACCTGTTCCGGCGCCCCCATCACCGACCCCCGGGACGGCAGGCTGCTCGGCGTGGTGGACGTCAGCGGTCCGCTGGAGACCATGCATCCGGCCACCCTGGCCTGGGTGAACTCGGTGGCGAAGCTCGCCGAGGCACGCCTGCGGGAGGTGCATCTGAACGCGCTGGAGCGGCTGCGTGCGGTCGCGGCGCCGCTGCTGGCCCAGCTGGGCGGGCGGGCGCTGGTGGTGGACGCCGACGGCTGGACGGCGGCGGTCACCGGCATGCCGTATCCACAGCGGCTCGCGCTGCCCAAGCCCCTTGCGCCGGGCCGCCGCTGGCTGCCGGCGCTCGGGCTGTGCTCGGTGGAGCCGCTGGCCGGGGGCTGGCTGCTGCGGGCGGCGGACGATCCGGCACCGACGGGCGGCGGGCGGCTGGTGCTCGACCTGGCCCAGCCGCGCCGGCCCTCGGTGACGGTGGGCGGCGGCACCTGCTCCTGGTCCCGGGAACTGAGCCCCCGGCACGCCGAGTTGCTGTATCTGCTGGCGGTACGACGTGCCGGGCGGAGCGCGGCCGGGCTGGCCGAGGACGTCTTCGGGGACGCCTCACGGACGGTGACCGTGCGCGCCGAGATGTCCAGGATCCGGCGCTATCTGGGGGCGCTGCTCGAACACCGGCCCTATCGCTTCCGGGAGGACGCGGAGATCGAGGTGCTGCTCCCGGCCGACCCGCACGACCTGCTGCCCTGTTCGACCGCCCCGGCGGTGGCGGCGGGCAGAGGGCCTGAACTGCGGTCCAGCTGAGAGTCCGCAGGGCCCGCGTGAAGCCCCGTACTCTGAGGCTCATTCAACGCATCAGGGGCATAAGGCGACGTATCTTCCGCATATTTGCGGGGTCTTCGCGGTACGGCCGCCTCGACTGCCGTAGCATCCCGGTGCGGGCATCCCCACCTGCTCCTCGGTCAACGTACGGACCATGGGGCGCAGTTGGCCCGCCTCGGGAGGAGACATGAAGCATCGCGGCAGACACCGGCGACGCAGGCGGGGCGCGGCACTGCGCGCCGCCCTGGCCGGGGCCGCGCTGGCGCTCACCGCGACCGCCACGATCGTCAGCGCCTCGCAGGCCACGGTCGCCGAGAACCCGGGCGCACTGAAGCCGCTGACCTCCGCCTCCGACACCGCGCCGCTCCAGCTTCAGGAACACCTCGTGCCGCGCCGCTCGCTGGACCGGCTCGCCTCGGCGATGGGCGGGACCGTCGGGGTCGCCGACGTCCTGGCGGACGCCGACCACAGCCTGCGTGAGGCTGCCGACTGCGACTCCGACGACCGGGACTCGCTGCCGGCCACCCCGGCGGCCACCGAGGCGTACTGCTGGGACCCCACCGACACCCTCACCGACGACTGGCGGCCGGCCTCGGTGACCACCTCCTCCGACGCGGACGACGACGGCCTGTGGGGCGCCAACCGGGTCGTCCTGGCCGGCTGGACGCACAGCACCTCCAGCGGCCCCGCCGCCTCCCGGGGCCTGGCCAGGGTCGCGGTCGTGAACGAGAACGACCCGGCGCAACCCTCCTACTCCTGGGTCCTGCTGACCGTGCCCAGCGCCGACGGCCGTACCTACCGGGGTCTGACCTCGGAGATCTCCGGCATGGTCTGGTACGAGGACAAGCTGCTGGTCACCACCACCCCGGGCAGCGCCGAAGCGCTCTACGTCTACGACCTCAACCGCATCCAGCGCACCTCGGTACTGACCGACGCGGTCGGCCGGGTGCCCGGCGGCTGGTCGGCCGACGGCTTCCGGTACGTGATGCCCGCCGTGGGCTCGTACCGGTTCACCGCGGGAGCCTGCTCCGAGACCGGCGCGCCCTGTCCGAGCGCGCTCTCCGTGGACCGCGGGACGGCCCCGGACAGCCTGGTCCTCGGCGAGTGGACAGCCGCCGGCAGCGATCAGCGGGCCCGGCTGTGGCGGTACGCGTTCGACGAGAACCCGAAGCACGACGGATCGCTCGCCACCGACGCCGCCGGCCGGGCGGACGCGGTCGAGGCGTACCGGACCGGGGCCTCCGAGATCCGGGGCGTCCTGTCGTACCGGCCGCCGGGCGCGACCGCCGCCGAGTGGTACGTCGGCCATCTCCCCGGCGCCATGGACGGGCACGGCAGCCTGTGGCGGCAGGACACCGAGGGCGCACAGGCGGCCCGCTGCGGCTCGGACGCCTCGCACCGCTGCTGGGGCGAGAGCACCGGCTCGCTCTCCTACGCCCCCGACACGGGCGAGGTGTGGTCGGTCACGGACCGCATGCTGTTCTCGGTGCCGCTGCGCTCGATCGACGCGTCACTGGGATAACGGCTGTCGACACGTCCGGGGCCGGGATGATTGCCTGGCCCCATGAGCAGCATCGTCGTGACCACTTGGTACCTGGAGCAGACGTCCCCGGCCGACCTACTCCCCGCCGCCGCCCCTGACGGTGACACGGTCAGGATCGTCCGCGCCGAGGTTCCCTCGCCCGAGTTCAGCCGCTTCCTGTACGCCTCGGTCGGCGGCGACATCACCTGGACCGACCGGCTGAGCTGGAGCTACGCCCGGTGGCAGCAGTATCTGGAACGGCCGGGTACGGAGACCTGGGTGGCCTACGACCGGGGAACCCCGGCGGGCTACATCGAGCTCGCCCCGGAGGACGACGGGGCCGTGGAGATCTCCTACTTCGGCCTGGTCCCGGCGTTCCGGGGCCGCCGCATCGGCGGTCACCTGCTCTCCTGCGGCGCCGCGCGCGCCTGGGACCTCGCGGAGCGGTGGGACGGACGGCCGCCGACGAAGCGGGTGTGGGTGCACACGTGCAGTCTGGACGGCGAGCACGCGATGGCGAACTATCAGCGGCGGGGGTTCCAGCTCTACGACACGAAGGCCGAGGAAGAACCGGCCGCCCCGGCGCCGGGACCCTGGCCGGGAGCACACACCGAGGCGTGACCCACGCCACCCTGTCTCAGTATTCAGAATAGATCCGTCCGAATTGCGGACGATGGTGGACTGCCCCGAGATCCGCGTGACACGCTTCCGTCATGTCTGGAACTGGAATCGCCTTGGTGAGTCGGCGGCACGTCGACCTCGGCCGCATGTCCAGCGCCATCTGTCCGGCGGGCTGAGAGCACAGCACCGCCGCACTCTCCTGTCCAGACCTTCCCTTGCGCAGTGTCGCGCAGATTTCCCCCCGTGTGCCCGTACGCGCAGGTAAGAGCCGCTTCCCCGCCTGTCCCGAAGGACGTATTCACCATGGCCGCCACCCCGCAGAACCCTGCCGCCTCCGCGCCCCGCCGCAAGGTGAGTCGTCACCGCGGTGAGGGTCAGTGGGCTATGGGTCACTTCACCCCGCTCAACGGCAACGAACAGTTCAAGAAGGACGACGACGGTCTCAATGTGCGGACACGCATTGAGACGATCTACTCCAAGCGCGGCTTCGACTCGATCGACCCCAACGACCTGCGCGGACGTATGCGCTGGTGGGGCCTGTACACGCAGCGCAAGCCCGGCATCGACGGCGGCAAGACGGCCATCCTGGAGCCGGAGGAGCTGGACGACAAGTACTTCATGCTGCGGGTGCGGATCGACGGCGGCCGCCTCACCACCCAGCAGCTGCGGGTGATCGGCGAGATCTCGCAGGAGTTCGCGCGGGGCAGCGCGGACGTCACCGACCGGCAGAACATCCAGCTGCACTGGATCCGCATCGAGGACGTTCCCGAGATCTGGAACCGCCTCGAAGCCGTCGGCCTGTCCACCACCGAGGCGTGCGGCGACACCCCGCGTGTGGTCATCGGCTCGCCGGTCGCCGGCATCGCCGAGGACGAGATCATCGACGGCAGCTGGGCGATCGACGAGATCAACAAGCGGTACATCGGCAGCAAGGAGTTCTCCAACCTGCCGCGCAAGTTCAAGTCCGCGATCTCCGGCTCGCCGCTGCTCGACGTGGTGCACGAGATCAACGACATCGCCTTCGTCGGCGTCGAGCACCCCGAGCACGGGCCCGGCTTCGACCTGTGGGTCGGCGGCGGTCTGTCCACCAACCCGAAGATCGGTGTCCGGCTGGGCGCCTGGGTGCCGCTGGACGAGGTCCCGGACGTCTGGGCCGGTGTCATCGGCATCTTCCGGGACTACGGCTACCGGCGGCTGCGCACCCGCGCCCGCCTGAAGTTCCTGGTCGCCGACTGGGGCGCGGAGAAGTTCCGCCAGGTGCTGGAGGACGAGTACCTCGAGCGGAAGCTCGTCGACGGCCCCGCGCCGGCCGAACCGCTGCAGCGCTGGCGTGACCACGTCGGCGTGCACCGGCAGCAGGACGGCAACTTCTACGTCGGGTTCGCCCCGCGGGTCGGCCGTGTGGACGGCACCACCCTCGCGAAGATCGCCGACCTCGCCGAGGCGCACGGCTCGGGCCGGGTGCGCACCACGGTCGAGCAGAAGATGATCGTCCTCGATGTCACCGAGGACCAGGTCGACTCGCTGGTGGAGGCCCTGGAGGCGCTGGACCTGACCGCCAAGCCGTCCCCGTTCCGGCGCGGCACCATGGCCTGCACCGGCATCGAGTACTGCAAGCTCGCCATCGTCGAGACGAAGGCGCGGGGCGCCGCGCTCATCGACGAGCTGGAGCGCCGGCTGCCCGACTTCGACGAGCCGCTGACCATCAACCTCAACGGCTGTCCGAACGCCTGCGCCCGTATCCAGGTCGCGGACATCGGTCTCAAGGGCCAGCTGGTCCTCGACGACCAGGGCGAGCAGGTCGAGGGCTTCCAGGTGCACCTGGGCGGCGCGCTGGGTCTGGAGGCCGGTTTCGGCCGCAAGGTCCGCGGTCTCAAGGTGACCTCGCAGGAGCTGCCGGACTACGTCGAGCGGGTGCTCAAGCGCTTCCAGGCGGAGCGCGAGGACGGCGAGCGGTTCGCCGCCTGGGCGTCCCGCGCCAGCGAGGAGGCCCTCTCATGAGCGAGCGGGCCGCCCCCTTCTACTGCCCCTACTGCGGCGACGAGGACCTGCGTCCGAACGAGCAGGGTCACGGCGCCTGGGAATGCGCGGCCTGCAACCGCGCATTCCAGCTGAAGTTCCTCGGGCTGCTCGCCCGGGGGCTGAAGCACTCCGAAGCCGGAGGGGAACAGATATGACCACAGCTCAGGAAGACCGCACCACCGACGATTTGAAGGCGCTGGCCGAGCAGGCCGGCCGTGATCTCGAAGACGCCTCCGCCCTGGAGATCCTCCAGTGGGCGGTGGACACCTTCGGCAAGGGCTTCTGCGTGACCTCCTCCATGGAGGACGCCGTGGTGGCCCATCTGGCGTCCCGCGTCCAGAAGGGAGTCGACGTCGTCTTCCTCGACACCGGCTACCACTTCCCGGAGACCATCGGCACCCGGGACGCCGTCGAGGCCGTGATGGACGTCAACGTCATCACCCTCACGCCGCGCCGGACGGTCGCCGAGCAGGACGCCGAGTACGGGCCCCGGCTGCACGACCGCGACCCCGACCTGTGCTGCAAGCTCCGCAAAGTGCAGCCGCTGGAGCAGGGCCTGACGAAGTACACCGCCTGGGCGACCGGGCTGCGCCGCGACGAGTCCCCGACCCGGGCCAACACCCCGGTCGTCGGCTGGGACGAGAAGCGCCAGAAGGTCAAGATCTCCCCGATCGCCCGCTGGACCCAGGACGACGTGGACGACTACGTCGCCGAACACGGCGTGCTGACCAACCCACTGCTGATGGACGGCTACGCCTCCGTCGGCTGCGCCCCCTGCACCCGCCGGGTGCTGGAGGGCGAGGACGCGCGCGCCGGCCGCTGGGCGGGGCGCGCCAAGACCGAGTGCGGCCTGCACGGATGACGGCCAACACGCCTTCGACGAACCAGGAGAACAACGTGACGACCGGAGCCACCGTCTGGCTCACGGGTCTGCCGAGTGCCGGCAAGACCACCATCGCGTACGAGCTGGCCGGCCTGCTGCGGGCCGACGGTCACCTCGTGGAGGTGCTCGACGGCGACGAGATCCGCGAGTTCATCTCGGCGGGCCTCGGCTTCAGCCGCGAGGACCGGCACACCAATGTGCAGCGCATCGGCTTCGTCGCCGAACTCCTGGCACGTAACGGCGTCAAGGCCCTTGTCCCGGTGATCGCCCCCTACGCCGACAGCCGGGACGCGGTGCGCAAGCGCCACGAGGAGAACGGCACCGCGTACGTCGAGGTGCACGTGGCGACCCCGGTCGAGGTGTGCTCCGTACGCGATGTGAAGGGTCTGTACGCCAAGCAGGCCGCCGGTGAGCTGACCGGGCTGACCGGCGTCGACGACCCCTACGAGGAGCCCGAGACGCCCGATCTGCGGATCGAGTCGCAGCTCCAGACCGTGCGGGAGTCCGCGGCGTCCCTGCACGCCCTGCTGAGCGGAAAGGGACTGGCATGACGACGACCGTGGCGGCTCACGGGGAGGGCACGGGCACCCCGTACGCCCTGTCCCACCTGGACGCGCTGGAGTCCGAGGCGGTCCACATCTTCCGCGAGGTGGCGGGCGAGTTCGAGCGGCCGGTGATCCTGTTCTCCGGCGGCAAGGACTCCATCGTCATGCTGCACCTGGCCCTGAAGGCGTTCGCCCCGGCGGCGGTCCCCTTCTCCCTGCTGCACGTGGACACCGGGCACAACTTCCCCGAGGTCCTCGAGTACCGGGACCGCACGGTCGAGCGGCACGGGCTGCGGCTGCACGTGGCCTCCGTGCAGGACTACATCGACCGGGGAGTGCTCAAGGAGCGCCCGGACGGGACCCGTAACCCGCTCCAGACGGTGCCGCTGACCGAGAAGATCCAGGGCGAGAGGTTCGACGCGGTCTTCGGCGGCGGCCGCCGCGACGAGGAGAAGGCCCGCGCCAAGGAGCGGGTCTTCTCGCTGCGGGACGAGTTCTCCCAGTGGGACCCGCGCCGCCAGCGCCCCGAGCTGTGGAACCTCTACAACGGACGGCACGCCCCCGGCGAGCACGTCCGGGTCTTCCCGCTCTCCAACTGGACCGAGCTGGACGTCTGGCAGTACATCGCCCGCGAGGGCATCGAGCTGCCGGACATCTACTTCGCGCACGAGCGTGAGGTGTTCCAGCGGGGCGGGATGTGGCTGACGGCGGGTGAGTGGGGCGGCCCCCGCGAGAACGAGACCGTCGAGAAGCGGCAGGTGCGCTACCGGACCGTCGGCGACATGTCCTGCACGGGCGCCGTGGACTCCGACGCCGGCACGCTGGACGCCGTGATCGCCGAGATCGCCGCCTCCCGGCTCACCGAGCGCGGCGCCACCCGCGCCGACGACAAGCTCTCCGAGGCCGCGATGGAAGACCGCAAGCGCGAGGGGTACTTCTAGAGATGAGCACGACCACCACGGAACTCGGCCTGACCGAGACCACCCTGCTGCGCTTCGCGACCGCCGGCTCGGTCGACGACGGCAAGTCCACCCTCGTCGGACGGCTGCTGCACGACTCCAAGTCGGTCCTCACCGACCAGCTGGAAGCCGTGGAGCGCGCCTCGGCCTCGCGCGGGCAGGACGCACCCGACCTGGCACTGCTGACCGACGGGCTGCGCGCCGAGCGCGAGCAGGGCATCACCATCGACGTGGCCTACCGCTACTTCGCCACGCCCAGGCGGCGGTTCATCCTCGCCGACACGCCCGGCCATGTGCAGTACACCCGCAACATGGTGACGGGTGCCTCCACCGCCGAGCTGACCGTGGTGCTGGTCGACGCCCGCAACGGGGTCGTCGAGCAGACCCGCCGGCACGCGGCGATCGCCGCCCTGCTGCGCGTCCCGCACGTGGTCCTCGCCGTCAACAAGATGGACCTGGTCGGCTACCAGGAGTCGATCTTCGCCGGGATCGCCGAGGAGTTCACGGCGTACGCGACCGAGCTGGGCGTCCCCGAGGTCACCGCGATCCCGATCTCGGCGCTGGTCGGCGACAACGTCGTGGAGCCGTCCGCGAACATGGACTGGTACGGCGGCCCGACCGTCCTGGAGCACCTGGAGACCGTCCCGGTCAGCCACGACCTGGCGCACTGCCACGCCCGGTTCCCCGTGCAGTACGTGATCCGCCCGCAGACCGCCGAGCACCCGGACTACCGGGGCTACGCCGGCCAGATCGCGGCCGGCACGTTCCACGTCGGCGAGCCGGTCACGGTCCTGCCGTCCGGCCGCACGACGACGATCTCCGGCATCGACCTGCTCGGCGAGCCGGTCGACGCGGCGTGGACCACCCAGTCGGTGACCCTCCTGCTCACCGACGACATCGACGTCTCGCGCGGCGACCTGATCGTTCCGACGAAGGACGCCCCGGCCACCACCCAGGAGGTCGAGGCGACCGTCTGCCACGTGGCCGACCAGCCGCTGACCGTCGGGCACCGGGTGCTGCTCAAGCACGGCACCCGTACGGTCAAGGCGCTCGTCAAGGACATCCCGTCCCGGCTCACGCTCGACGACCTGTCCCTGCACCCGCACCCGGGGCAGCTCGTCGCCAACGACATCGGCCGGGTGAAGATCCGTACCGCCGAGCCGCTGCCGGTCGACTCCTACGCCGACTCGCGCCGCACCGGCTCGTTCATCCTGATCGACCCCGCCGACGGCACCACGCTCACCGCGGGCATGGTCGGCGAGTCGTTCGCCTCCCCCGAGCCCGTCAAGGACGAGGACGAGGACGACGGGTGGGACTTCTGACATGACGATGACCGACGTCTACTCGACGTTCGCGAAGGAGGGCGGCCGTGTCGGCAGCGGCGCCCTCGGGAGCGGGCAGGGCGGGGTGGCGCGATGTGCGTGCTGACGTACGCGCACTGCCTGCGCGCCCCGGCCCCCCACCCGACGTCCCGGATGCGACGAAGACCTGCCGACCTCCCGGCCACGACCTGAGAGACCGTGACCGCCGGGCCAACGAGAGGAACGCCTCCCGTGCCTGCCAACCGCTCAACGCTGCTTCGCCGCGGCATAGCCGCGCTCGCCGCACTCCCCCTGCTCACACTCGCCGCCTGCGGGTACGGGTCGGACTCCGACAAGAGCTCCACCACCAAGGTCGCCGCCGGGGCCAAGACGATCGAGGGCCTCGACACCGTCAAGATCGGCTACTTCGGCAACCTGACCCACGCGACCGCGCTGGTGGGCAACCAGAAGGGCTTCTTCCAGAAGGAGCTCGGCGCGACCAAGGCCAAGTACGCGATCTTCAACGCGGGCCCGTCCGAGATCGAGGCGCTCAACTCGGGCTCCATCGACATCGGCTGGATCGGCCCCTCGCCGGCGATCAACGGCTACACCAAGTCCAACGGCACCGACCTGAAGATCATCGGCGGTTCGGCGTCCGGCGGTGTGAAGCTGGTCGTCAACCCGAAGAAGATCAAGTCCCTGAAGGACGTCAAGGGCAAGAAGATCGCGACGCCTCAGCTGGGCAACACGCAGGACGTGGCGTTCCTCAACTGGATCGCCGACCAGGGCTGGAAGGTCGACGCGCAGAGCGGCAAGGGTGACGTCACCGTCGTCCGCACCGACAACAAGATCACCCCGGACGCCTTCAAGGCCGGTTCCATCGACGGCGCCTGGGTGCCGGAGCCGACCGCGTCCAAGCTGGTCGCCGAGGGCGGCAAGGTGCTGCTCGACGAGTCCACGCTGTGGCCCGACAAGAAGTTCGTGATCACGAACATCATCGTGTCGCAGAAGTTCCTCAAGGCGCACCCGAAGGTCGTCGAGGCCGTGCTGAAGGGCTCGGTCGAGACCAACAAGTGGATCAACGCCAACCCCGACCAGGCGAAGGCCGCCGCGAACAAGCAGCTGGAGGTCGACTCCGGCAAGGCGCTGCCCGACGACGTCCTGGACCCGGCCTGGAAGTCGATCCAGTTCACCGACGACCCGCTGGCCTCCACCCTCAACACCGAGGCCGAGCACGCCGTCAAGGCCGGTCTGCTCTCCGACCCGCTGCTGAAGAACATCTACGACCTGACGATCCTCAACAAGATCCTCAAGTCCGAGGGCGCGAGCACGGTCGACGCCGCCGGTCTCGGCAGCAGCTGACCCCGGTCCCGACGCGTTCCCAGGAGGTGACGACCATGGCCACGACCACGACCACGACACTCGCCAAGGCCGGCGAGTCGGTGGAGTACGCGGCACGCCTTGAGCATGTCTCGAAGTCCTTCGCGACTCCCGGCGGACAGCAGCTCGTCCTGGACGACATCACGCTCGATGTCGCGCCGGGTGAGTTCGTCACCCTCCTGGGGGCCTCGGGCTGCGGCAAGTCCACGCTGCTGAACCTGGTGGCGGGGCTCGACCGGCCCACCGCGGGCTCCATCGCGACGGACGGGCGGCCCGCCCTGATGTTCCAGGAGCACGCCCTCTTCCCGTGGCTGACCGCGGGCAAGAACATCGAACTCGCCCTGAAGCTCAGGGGGGTTCCCAAGAACGACCGCCGTGCCAAGGCCGAGCAGCTGCTCGAACTGGTCCGGCTGAAGGGCGCGTACGGCAAGCGCGTCCACGAGCTGTCCGGCGGTATGCGCCAGCGTGCGGCGCTGGCCCGGGCGCTCGCCCAGGAGAGCAACCTGCTGCTGATGGACGAGCCGTTCTCGGCCCTGGACGCCATCACCCGGGACGTGCTGCACGACGAGCTGACCCGTATCTGGCAGGAGACCGGGGTGTCCGTCCTGTTCGTCACCCACAACGTGCGCGAGGCGGTGCGGCTCGCCCAGCGGGTGATCCTGCTGTCGTCCCGGCCGGGCCGGATAGCGCGCGAGTGGGAGGTCGGCATCCCGCAGCCGCGTCGGATCGAGGACGCGCCCGTGGCCGAACTGTCCCTTGAGATCACCGATGTACTGCGTGGGGAGATCCGCCGTCATGGCCAGCACTGAGACGACGCCGGTCAAGGACGCCGGAAGTGTCGAGGCGGGCCTCGACGCGCTGGAGACGTCGGCCACCGGCCGCCCGACCTTCCGGCAGACCTTCACCGCCAAGATCCTGCCGCCGATCATCGCGCTCGCCGTGGTCCTCGTGGTCTGGACGCTCCTCGTCCCGGTCGTCGACGACCCGTCCAAGCTGCCCTCGCCGGCCGCGGTGGGCAGCGCGTTCAAGGACGCCTGGCTCAAGGGCGACCTGCTCGGCTACATCTGGACCAGTGTCAGCCGCGGCCTCCTCGGTTTCCTCTTCGCGCTGGTCATCGGCACCCCGCTGGGTCTGCTGGTGGCCCGGGTGAAGTTCGTGCGCGCGGCCATCGGCCCGATCCTGTCCGGACTCCAGTCGCTGCCGTCGGTGGCGTGGGTGCCGCCGGCCGTGATCTGGCTGGGTCTGGACAACTCGATGATGTACGCCGTGATCCTCCTCGGCGCGGTCCCCTCCATCGCCAACGGCCTGGTGTCCGGTGTCGACCAGGTGCCCCCGCTGTTCCTGCGGGCCGGACGCACGATGGGCGCGACGGGCGTGAAGGGCATCTGGCACGTGGTGCTGCCGGCGGCCCTGCCCGGCTATGTGGCGGGCCTGAAGCAGGGCTGGGCGTTCTCCTGGCGTTCGCTGATGGCGGCGGAGATCATCGCGAGCTTCCCGGACCTCGGTGTGGGCCTCGGCCAGCTGCTGGAGAACGCGCGCACCGCCAGCGACATGGCCATGGTGTTCGAGGCCATCATCCTGATCCTGTTCGTCGGCATCGCGATCGACCTGCTGATCTTCAGCCCGCTGGAGCGGTGGGTGCTGCGCAGCCGCGGTCTGCTGGTGAAGAGCTGAGGTCGCCCATGCGCAAGCCGGTCCGCCCCGTCCTCGTGGTAATCGCCCACGGCAGCCGCGATCCGCGGCACGCGGCGACCGTACACGCCCTGGTACGGCGGGTACGGTCGCTGCGGCCCGGGGTGCGCGTGGAGACCGGCTTCCTGGACTTCAACATCCCCTCCGTGCACGGGGTGCTGGAGTCCCTGGCGGCGGAGGGCGTCCGCGACGTCGTGGCGCTGCCGCTGCTGTTGACGCGCGCCTTCCACGCGAAGGCGGACATCCCGGCCGTCCTGCGGGACGCGCCGGCCCGGCTGCGGATCCGGCAGGCGGAGGTGCTCGGCCCGTCCCCGCTGCTCCTGTCGGCCCTGGAACGGCGGCTGCACGAGGCGGGGCTGACCCCCGCCGACAAACCCTCGACCGGGGTCGTACTGGCCTCGGCGGGGTCCAGCGACCCGGAGGCGATCGCGGTGATCGCAGAAATCGCGCGGGAGTGGCGGCACACCGGTTGGTGCGCCGTGCGGCCCGCGTTCGCCTCCGCATCCCTCCCCCGCACCGAGGACGCGGTCCGGGAGCTGCGGGAGCTCGGGTGTGCCCGGGTGGCGGTGGCTCCGTACGTCCTCGCACCCGGCTTCCTGCCCGACCGGATCGCACGGGGCGCGGCGGAGGCGGACGTGCTGGCCGAGGTGCTCGGCCCGGCTCCGGAGGTGGCGCGGGTGCTGCTGGAGCGGTACGACGCGGCCCGCACCCCCGCCTTGGCGGCCGTGGGGGCCTGAGCCGTCCGGCGCTCGGTCCGGACAGGCGCCCTCGGGGTTCGCGGTCCGGCGCTCCCCTGTGACGTCGGACCGCGAACAGCCGGCCCACGGCGGGGCTCCCACGAGCGTCATCGCCATGGCCGGCTCTTACTTCTGCGCCACGGTCCGCGAACGTGTCACACCAGGGGCTTTACCGGTCCGGTCTGCCAACGACCTGTCCCTGTTGGGCAGTTGACCGGGCCCGGCCGCGCCGGGGGCAGGCCCGCTGGAGGCGAGCGCGCGGTCGAGGCCAGGGGCGCCGGGAAGAGGCCGTTCAGCGCTCCTGAACAAACGCGACAGACTTCTCGGCGAGGCGGGTGAGCTCCCCGAGCGGCATCGAGCCGGGCGCCCGGCGCTCGCGCGCGAACGTGTTGGCGAGGTGCTGCAGGAGGTCGTTGAGCGGGGTCGGCACCCCGTGCAGGCGGCCCAGCAGGGCGATCTCGCCGTTGAGGTAGTCGGCCTCGATGGTGCCGGTGCCGCGGCTGAGGGACTGCCAGGAGGAGCCGCCGCCGCGCGGGGCGCCGTCCAGCGGGACCAGGTCCACCTTGTGACCGCGTACCGCCCGCTGCTCCTCGACGCTCGCGTACGCGATCCCGGCGGCGTCGAGCACGGCCTCGCCCTCGGCCCGCACCCGCTGGAACAGGGTCACGGCCGCGTCGTCGGCGATGGGCCCGGCGACGGCCTCCAGCGCGTTGCCGAGGTTGGACAGCAGCTTGGCGTACTGCCAGCGCGCCACGTCGGGCACGACCGGCGCCTCGAAGTGCGACTTCTCCAGGTCGGCGGCGACCAGCCGGGCGGTCGCGTCGGTGCCGTGGGGGTGGCGGCCCAGGTGCAGCATGCCGGTGAGCGGGGCGCCGCCGGCGGAGACGACGCCCGGTTCGACGAAGGTCGACGGCAGCCAGACGCAGACGCCGTAGACGTGCCGGAAGACGCGCAGGGCGAGGCGCTGGCCCTCCACGCCGTTCTGGGCGCAGAACAGGGGCAGGCGCTCCGCCGCCGTACCGCCGCGCGCGACCGGTGCCGACCCCCAGGTCCCCAGGGCGGTCACGGTGTCCTGTGTCTTGACGGCGAGAACGAGTACGTCGTCCGCCCGCAGCTCGCCCAGTTCCTCGGGCCCGGTGACGGCCGGCAGCCGGTACGTGTACTCGCCGTCCGGCACCTGCAGCCGCAGCCCGCCGTCCCGCAGCGCCGCGTGGTGCGCACCCCGCGCCACCAGCACGACGTCATGCCCCGATCCCGCGAGCCGCCCGCCGATCGCACCGCCGACCGCCCCTGCCCCGATGATGATGTAGCGCATGGGAGGAGCCTCGCACAGGCGTTGACCCTGCCCCTGGGGCAGGGTCGAGGGTCCCGGCATGAACAGCTACCTGAAGCAGACGCCGTACAGCGATCCCGGCGGCCTCGACGCCGGCGACCTGCCCCGTGACCCGCGTGAGCTGACCCGGATCGTGCGCGGGCTCGTCGTCCACCGGCTGGAGGGCGAACGGCTCGGATACGAGATCCCGCGGGAGCGGCTGCACCACGACGGTGAGTCCCGCTACGTCCGCGAGATCCTGCGCGTCCTGCGCGAGCGCAAGGACGCTCCGCTGACCGAGCGACGCTCCTACGACCAGCGGTTCGTCGGCACCTGCCGGGACTACTCCCTGCTGCTGTGCTCGCTGCTGCGGGCGACCGGGACCCCGGCGCGCGTCCGGGGCGGGTACGGCACCTACTTCGTCGAGGGCTTCCACGACGACCACTGGGTGACCGAGTACCAGGGGGCGGACGGCGGTTGGCGGCTCGCCGACGCACAGGTGTCCGCCGATTTCTACGACGTGCCCTTCGATCCGCTGGACGTGCCCAGGGACCGGTTCGTGGTGGCGGGGCAGGCCTGGCGGGCCTGCCGCACAGGTGCCGCCGACCCCGGGACGTTCGGGGTGTGGGCCGATCCCGGGCTGCGGGGCCTGTGGCTCGTGCGCAACAGCGTGGTCCTGGACCTCGCCGCCCGGCACGGCACCGAACCGCTGCCCTGGGACGGCTGGGGCCTGGCCGGTCCGGCGGACCGTCAACTCACGCCGGACGACCTGGCGCTGCTCGACACCGTGGCCGCCGCGGACGACCCCGACGGGCTGCGCCGCCTGGCCGAGGACGCGCGGCTCGCCGTACCGCGCGAGATCGTGTCGCTGGCGCCCTTCCTCGGCCCGCGGACGGTCACGCTTGCGGGGCGGTGAGCTCCACCAGCTTGACGACCGTGTTCCAGTTCCGGGTGGTGGCGATCAGCCCCTTGTTGATCCGCGGCCGGGACAGCGCCTCCGCCAGCTTGGAGCGGCCGAGGCCGTCCGGGGCGTACAGGTACAGCGCGCGGTCGCCCAGCCGGAAATCCTCGGGGAGGTGGGCGGCGGGGTCCAGGCCCGCAAACCGCTCCGGGGTGACCGGCGCGGAGAAGTAGGTGACGTGCAGCTGCCTGGCCTCCAGCTCGGCGGCCGGGAACGGACAGGCCTCGGCGATCGCCGTCAGGTAGGCGTGGTCGCGGACGAGCACGTCGACGGAGAAGCCGAACCGTTCCTCGATCGCCTCGGTCAGCTCCGCAGCCAGCGACTCGGCGTCCCCATGGGCGGTGGCGAAGACGGCCTGCCCGCTCTGGAGGTAGGTCACCACGGACTCGTGCCCCAGGCCGGTCATGAGCGCCCGCAGCTCGGCCATCGGGAGCTTCTTCCTGCCGCCCACGTTGATCCCGCGCAGCAGTGCCGCATACATCGTCATTCGAACACCTTAGAACGGCCGTCGTGCCCCGTGGGGGTGGGCACGACGGCCGTGCCGGGCGTGCCGGACTGCCCGAAACTCTGGCCGATCGGACCGCCCCGGATCAACTCCTACACGCACCTGTGACTTGTTCAACAAGGTTCTGTAATCACAAAGCGGATCCCCGTCGTCGGAAGGGACACCCCTGATCATCACCCCCGAGATGGGTCGATAGATGTAAGGGCCTGACATCCTCCCAGGCGATGAGAGCCGGCCGCCGCACTTCACCGGCACCGCTGGGCCGCCGTCGGCATATGGGTACTGTTCGTCGTCCTGGCGATGGGACTCGGCTCGGCGGCCGGCCGGGTCGACGTCGCCGAGAGCGACCAGCTCAAGGGCGAGACGCACATCGCAGCGAAGATCATCGACGACGCGGGGATCAAGGAGCCGGCCGCCGAGACGGTCCTGATCCAGTCCGAGGACCCGTCGGTCAAGGCCACGGACGCCGGGTTCAGGTCCGCCGTCGCGGACGTCGTCAAGGCGGTCGACGGCACCGGCAAGGTCACGGGCATCACCTCGCCGTACACCACCGGGACGATCTCGAAGGACGGCCGCAGCGCACTGGTCCAGTTCGACATGCGCGGTGACGCGGAGACCGCCGCCGACCGGGTCGAGCCGGTGCTGGACGCGGTGGCCGGGGCGCAGCAGGCGCACGGCACGCTGCGGATCGCGGAGATCGGCGGCGCCAGCATGGACAAGCAGTACGGCGACGCCTTCGGCAAGGACTTCAGACGGGCCGAGTACTCCGCCGTGCCGGTCGCCTTCGGCATCCTGCTGATCGCCTTCGGCGCGCTGGTGGCCGCGCTGCTGCCGGTCGGCCTGGCGATCACCGCGATCATGGCGACGATGGGCCTGGTCAGCCATCTGCAGCCGATGAGTGACACCGCCAACTCCGTGATGCTGCTGGTCGGCATGGCCGTCGGCGTCGACTACTGCCTGTTCTACCTGCGCCGGGAGCGCGAGGAACGGGAGGCCGGCCGGGACGCGGGCGCGGCGCTGCGGATCGCCGCCGTCACCAGTGGCCGGGCCGTCATCGTCTCCGGTGTCACGGTCTGCGTGGCGATGGCGGGCATGCTGTTAACCGGCCTCGCCGAGTTCGAGGCGATGGGCCTGGCCTCCCTGATGGTCGTCGCGGTCGCCATGGTCGGCTCGGTGACCGTCCTGCCCGCGCTGCTCTCCCTGCACCAGGGACGCGATCCAGCACGGGGTGGTCACCACGGCCGGGGTCGTCACCAGCGCCGCCGTGATCATGGTCGCCGTGTTCGCGATCTTCGGGACGCTGTCCATGCAGTCCATGAGGCAGATGGGCGTGGGCCTGGCGGCCGCGGTCCTCATCGACGCGACGGTCATCCGGGGCGTGCTGCCGCCGCCGGTGACCAGGGGCGAGCAGGACCGGCTGCCGGTCTAGGTACCGGGTAACGCCCTCTGACACAGGGCCCGTTGGATTCCGTGGGAGCCAACGGGCCCTGTTCGCCGCCTACAGGTGCTCAGCGCTGGTAGCGGGCCAGGACCAGGTTGCCGTCCTGCTCCAGGCGGTGGCGGAGTTCGTCGAGGCCGATGGCGCCGCTGTAGTACGACTGGAGGGCGGGGGTGGCCACCTTGTCCTTCCACTCGGGGTAGCCGCGGACCGTCTGGGCGGGGGCCGGGCTGAGGTGGCCGGCCAGGGCGGTGCCGGTGGCCCAGCCGTACTCGGCGGTGTGCAGGGCCGGATCCTGCAGGGCCTGGGTGCCGGTGGGCAGCATCCAGTCGCCGAGGGCGAGCCGGACCATGTTCTTCGGCCGGAGCAGGAAGTCGATGAACTCGGCCGCCTCCTTCTTGTGGTGACTGTCCTCGGCGACGGACAGCGTCTGCGGGCTGACGCCCTGGGCGAGCCCGTCGGCGCCGGCCGGGGCGGGCAGCACCTCCCAGTCGAAGCCCTTCGGCGCCTGCTGGACGATCTGCTGCCGGTAGGAGAAGCCGAGCGGGACCATCGCGTACTTGCCTCCGAAGAAGCCCGGCAGGGTGTCCGAGCCGCCGCTGCCCAGCGTGGAGCCGGGTGCGCTGTGGTCGACGTCGACCTGGTCGTGGACGGTGCGGGGCACGACCTGGTCGGGGGCCTCGAAACGCACGGTCACCTTGCCGTCCGCGCCCCGGTGGAAGAGCTGTCCGCCCGCCGAGAGGGAGAGGTTGAGCGTGGCGGAGACGGGCTCCTTGAGCGGCCAGGCGACGCCGTACTTGCCGTCGCCGCTGAGCTCTTTGGTGACCTGCCTGAACTCCTCCCAGCTCCAGGGCTGTGCGGGCGTCGGTATGCGCACTCCCGCCTTCGCGAGCCAGGTGGTGTTGGCGATCAGCACCCGCGGCTCCTGGAGGAACGGCACGCCGTAGATGCCGTCACCGAAGGTCGCCGCGTTCCAACTCCGCTGCGGTATCTCGGACTTGAGCCGGGCAGGCAGCAGCCCGGTCAGGTCGGCGAGGTAGCCGCCGTAGGCGAAGTCGGCGAGGTCGTCGGAGGCGTCGTGGATGATGTCCGGGGCCTCACCGCCCTCGAAGGAGGTGAGCAACTGGTCGTGGACACTGTCCCAACTGCCCTGCACGTACTCGACCCTGACGTCCGAGTGGGTGGCGTTCCACTCCTTCACCAGCTCCTTGTTGGCGGCGATCGAGTCCTCCTGCCAGGCCAGGGACTGGAAACGGAGGGTGATCGGACCGCCGTCCGCCTTCCCGCCGGCCGAGCAGCCGGCGAGCAGGAGAAGCAGGACGACGAGTGCCGTGGTGGCCCTGGTCCGCATCAGCTCTTCACCGCCCCGGTGAGCATCCCGCCCGTGATCCGCCGCTGGACGAGCGCGAAGACGACCAGCGAGGGCAGCGTGGCCAGGAAGGCGGCCGCGGCGAGGGGTCCGAGGTCGGCCACGCCCTCCGCGCCGATGAAGTGGGTGAGGACGACCGGCAGGGTCTGTTTCTCCGGTGTCTTCAGCAGCACCAGCGCGAAGAAGAACTCGTTCCACGCGGTGACGAAGGCGAACAGCCCGGTCGCCACGATCCCGGGAGCCAGCAGCGGTGCCGTCACCGACACCAGCGTCCGCAGCCGCCCGGCCCCGTCCACGGCCGCCGCCTCCTCCAGTTCGACGGGGACCGCCCGGACATAGCCGACGAGCATCCACAGCGCGAACGGCAGCGCCCACACCACGTACACCATCACCAGCCCGAACAGGGAGTCGATCAGCCGCAGGTTCTTCAGCACCAGGAACAGCGGGATGATCACCAGCACGAACGGGAAGGCCTGGCTGACCACCACCCATCCGGTGGCCGCGCGGGCCAGCGCCCCGCGCCGCCGGGCCATGACGTACGCCATCGGGGTCGCGAGCAGGACGGCGATCAGCGCGGCGCCGAGCGCGGCGAGCAGGGAGTTGAGGCCGGCGCGCAGCAGCGGCTGTTCGTCGAAGGCCTGCCGGAAGTTGGCCAGGGTCGGGTTCCGGGGTATCCAGGTGGGGTGCAGACTGCCCAGCTCGGTGGGCGACTTGAAGGCCGTGGAGAGCAGCCACAGCAGCGGGAAGGCGAGGAAGACGAGGTAGCCGAGCAGGGCGGCGTACTGGGCGACGCGGGCGCCGGTGCGGGTCTTCACGCGTCCTCGCCTCCCCGCAGCCGGCCCGCCAGGAAGACGGCCAGCAGCACCGCGATCACCGCGACCATCACACAGCCCATCGCCGCCGCGTACCCGAACTGGCCGTAGCGGAAGGCTTCTTCGTAGGCGAAGAGCATCGGCAGCCGGGTCTTGCCGCCGGGGCCGCCGTTGGTCAGGACGTAGACCAGGGCGAAGGAGTTGAAGTTCCAGATGAGGTTGAGCGCGGTGATGGCCAGGGCGACGGGTCTGAGGGCGGGCCAGGTGACCGTGCGGAAGCGGCGCCAGGCGCCGGCGCCGTCCACGGCCGCCGCCTCGTGCAGTTCGCGCGGGGTGTTCTGCAGCCCGGCGAGCAGGGCGACCGTGGTCTGCGGCAGTCCGGCCCAGACGCCGACGACGATCACGGCGGGCAGGGCGCTGCCGAGGCCGCTCAGCCAGTCCCGGCCGTCGCCGAGGCCGAGGTCGCGCAGGGTCTCGTTGAGGATGCCGGCGTCCGGGTTGTATACCAGACGCCAAATGATGCCGACGACGACCTCCGGCATCGCCCAGGGCACGATGGCCAGCGCGCGGGCCAGCCAGCGCAGCCGCAACTCCTGGTTGAGGAGGAGGGCCAGGCCGAGGGCGAGCAGGAACTGGGGCACGGTCACCCCGACGGCCCAGACCAGGCCGATCCGGAACGACTCCCAGAAGAGCGTGTCGTGCAGGAGGTCCTGGAAGTTGAGGCCGCCGATCCACCGGGTGGCCGCGGTCCGGCCGGACTGGGCGTCGGTGAACGCCAGCAGGATCCCGTAGAGCAGCGGGCCGACGCTCAGGACGAGGATCGGGATCAGGGCGGGCAGGACCAGGAACCAGGCGCCGTGGCCGGTCAGGCGCGCGGCGGCCGGTCGCCGCACGGTGGCCACGTTCGTCGCCAATGCCACGTCATCCCCCTTTGCGCGGCCCGGTCGGGCCTGGTCATGGTCGTGAAGGCAGGTTGTCTCGTCAAGGCACCGCGCACACGCCGCGACCTCCGTGGATGCGAGACTGGCCGGCGGATGGCGAGAAGCGGGCGCCGTGTGCACCCGCACAGCCGCGGGGACGCGCGAGCACCGGGAACGGACACGGAGGCGGACGATGGACGAGGTCAGGGCGCGGGACGTACTGGCCGCGGCGGGTGTGCTGCCCGGCGCGGCGGCTGACGCCCCGCTCCTCGCCCTGGGCGAGAACGCGGTGTTCGCCGCCGGGGACCTGGTGGTCAAGGTGGGCCGGGACGCCGAACTCCTTGACCGGGCCCGGCGTGAGCTGGAGATCGCCGGGTGGCTGGCGGAGGCGGGCGTCCCGGCCGTCCGGGCCGCCGAGCCGAAGGCGCGGCTCGTGGACGGCCACCCGGTGACCGTGTGGCACCGGCTGGCGGATCCGGTACGGCCGGCCGAGCCGCGCGATCTGGCCGAACTGCTGCTGATCGTGCACGCACTGCCCGCTCCTCCCTTCGCGTTGCCGCCCCGCGAGCTGCTGGGCGGTGTGGAGCGCTGGCTGCGGCTCGCCGGCGACGCGATCGACCCCGCCGACGCGGTGTATCTGCGCGAGCGCCGGGACGGCTTCGCGGCGGCCGCGGCCGCGCTGACGCCACGGTTGGCTCCGGGACCGATCCACGGGGACGCGCTGCCCCGCAACGTGCACGTCGGTCCGGACGGACCGGTCCTGGTCGACCTGGAGACCTTCTCGTCCGACCTGCGCGAGCACGACCTGGTGGTCATGGCGCTCTCCCGGGACCGGTACGGCTTGCCGGCCGGGGCCTACGACTCGTTCGTCGAGGCCTATGGGTGGGATGTGCGGGAGTGGGAGGGGTGCTCGGTGCTGCGCGGCGCCCGGGAGACGGCCAGTTGTGCGTGGGTCGCGCAGCACGCGCCGAGCAATCCGAAGGCGCTCGCGGAGTTCGAGCGGCGGGTGGCGTCGCTGCGGGACGGGGACGAGTCGGTGCGCTGGTACCCCTTCTGAGCCGCAGCGCCCCGAAGGGGCGCGGGGCTGTGTGGGATGTACGGCTACCGCCGCCTGGGCGCGGCCAGCCACGACGGCGCCGCGGACGGACGACGGGCCATCGCGGCACTGCCGGCTGAGCGCTCAGACCGCTTCGGCCAGCTCCCGCAGCGGCCACGCCCCGTCCACCACCGCGTCGGCCTCTCCCTTGCGGCGCAGAAAGCTCTGGAAGTCGGCAGCCCACTCCGCGTACCACTCCACCTGGCGCCGGTGCAGCTCCGCCGGCCCCAGGGCCGCGATCTTCGGGTGGCGGTCGGCTATGGCCCCGGCCAGGCGGGCCGCGGCCACGGCGTCGGCCGACGCGTTGTGGGCGGCGGCGAGGGTGATGCCGTACTCGGCGCAGACCGCTTCGAGGTTGCGCTTGCCGCGGCGGTAGCGGTCGACCCAGCGGTCGATGGTGTACGGGTCGATGACCGGTGCGGGGTCGAGACCGCCGAGGCGGTCGGAGAGCGACGGCAGGCCGTGCCGGCGCAGTTCTGCCGCCAGCAGGGTGAGGTCGAAGGTCGCGTTGTAGGCGACGACCGGGACGCCCGTCTTCCAGTACCCGGTGAGGACGTCCGCGAGGGCGTCGGCGACCTGGTCGGCGGGGCGGCCCTCGGCCGCCGCCCGCTCGTTGCTGATGCCGTGCACGGCCACCGCGTCGGCCGGGATCTCCACGCCCGGATCCGCCAGCCACTCGCGGCGGCCCAGCTCCTGCCCGGCCCTGACCTCGATCACGGCGCCCGTGACGATGCGCGCCTCGCGCGGATCCGTACCCGTCGTCTCCAGATCGAAGCCGATCAGGAGCTCTTGGTGCCAGCCCATGGGCGGTCCCCCTTCTTGGTGGTGCTTTCCCCCAGTGGTCTCCACCCTCGCATGCGCCACTGACAATCAGAGGACCGCGTTCCGCTTGCCGTCGCGCCCGCCTCAGGACACAGGGCGCGAATCCGCCCAAGCCATTTCGAACTCCTCGCGGTATGTCGGGAAGAGTCCCGGTTCCAGGACGTCGTCCGACTTGACCACCTTGTCGCCGTTGCGCAGCACCAGCACCGGCGACTCCATGCCCCGCGCCCCGCGCAGATAGGACTGGACGATCGCGACACCGTCGGCGCCGTCGCCGTCGACCAGGTAGGCGGAGAAACGGGGGGTGTCGTCGTACACCTGGATCTCGAAGGCGCCCGGGTCGCGCAGCCGGGAGCGGACCCGGCGCATGTGGAGGATGTTCATCTCGACCGAACGGGAGAGTTCGCCCCGTTTCATCCCGAGTTCGCGCTCGCGGCGCTTGATCGCACTGGAGGCGGGGTTGAGGAAGAGCAGCCGGACCCGGCAGCCGGTCTCGGCGAGCCGGACCAGGCGGCGGCCGGAGAAGTTCTGCACGAGCAGGTTGAGGCCGATGCCGATGGCGTCCAGCCGACGGGCGCCGCCGAAGAGGTCCTCGGCCGGGAACTGGCGCATGAGCCGGACCCGGTCGGGGTGGACGGCGACGACGTCCGCGTAGCGGTCGCCCACCAGGTCCTCCACCGCGTCCACCGGCAGCCGGCGCGCGGAGGGCACGTCGCCGCCGGTGCCGAGCATCTCCAGGAGCCGGGCGGAGGCCCGTTCGGCCTGGTTGAGGACGGCCTCGGAGAGCGCACGGTTGCGGGAGACGACGTTGCGGGTCACCTCCAGCTCGTCGAGGGCGAGTTCGACGTCCCGGCGTTCGTCGAAGTACGGCTCGAAGCAGGGCCAGTGCTGCACCATCAGCTCGCGCAGCTGCGGCAGCGTCAGGAAGCTGATCACGTTGTCGTCGGCCGGGTCCAGCAAGTAGCCCTTGCGGCGGCTGACTTCGCGGACCGCGACGGCCCGCTGGACCCATTCCTGCCCGGCGGGACCGGCCGCGGCGACCACCCACTCGTCGCCGTGGACGGGTTCATAGATGGGGCGCAGCACGGCGGCCACGACCGCCCGCAGCCGCTGTTCGACGAGGTTCAGCCAGATGTAGGCACGGCCGGCCCGCTGGGCGCGCGTACGCACCTCCAGCCAGGCGTCGGCGTCCCAGTCCAGCTCCGGACCGATGGAGCCCGAGGCGTCCATCGGCCGGGCCAGGGACACCGCGCCGGGCGGGACGTCTGTGGAGTTCCCCTCGTGACCCTCGTCACCAGGGGGCAGCTCCAGGCCTCCCGAGCCCACCCGTGCACCGCCTTCCGCTCCCCCGAGCTCTCCCTGTGCCAACGATCAAGGAAGGGTACTCCGGGAGCGGTCGGCGGTGCAGCAGGATGGACAGGTCGTTTCTCAACTACCGTTTCCGGGCTGTCCGTTCTGATCAGCGAGGGCGGCCGGAGTGAGCGGATTCATAGCGGTGACGTCGCGCGGGGCGATGGAGAAGCCCTGCCAGTGGACCGGCATGGGCTGCTGGTCCTCGTCACGCGCGATGTGGTGGAAGCCGACGTTCACCCAGACCACGGGGTTGGTGAGGGTCTGCCCGTTCACCCACTTGTCGACGGTCTTGGGGTGACCGTTCGCGCACGCCGGATTGTTGCTGGCGAACAGCTCGCACTTGTCGTACTGGGTGAAGTAGACATCGTGCGAGGTGAACGCGTGGCCCGGGTACTTGTTACTGGCGGCCTGGACGATCTCGTACGAACGGGCGTGCCCGTCCTTGTTCTTGCCGGCCGTGCTGACCACCCGCCACCAGCGCATGTTCTTGGAGTCACCGGCGAGTTCCTTGGTGACGTTGGTGCGGGTGGTCTTGTTGGTGGGCGCCTGCTGGCCGTGCGCCGGTGCGCTGACCGCCGAGTCGTACTGTTCGATACGGCTCTTGGAGGAGCCGTCGAGGTCGAAGTCCAGCTTCCAGAACACGTTGTGGGCGTGGCTGGTGGCGTAGGCGTGAGCGCCCTTGCCGATGGGCCAGCCGCGGCCGTCGCCGGCGTCGTAGTCGCCCGGGGAGAGGCTGCCGGTGGCGCCGACGTTCATGTTGATCGTGCCGTCGTCCTGGAACCGCCACTCGGTCATGTACTCATACCAGCCGACCTTGTTGACGGTGTAGACCAGCAGGTCCTTGCCCTGCTGCTGGTACACCCGGTTGCCGGTGTCGGCCTGCATCCGGTAGGCGTGGCCGCGTGAACGGGTGGTGGTGCACAGGCCGTTGACGTTCGGGTGGGCCGGGTCCCAGGCGTCGGGGACCTTGACGGTCTTGATGGCGCCGCCGGGGCATTCGGCCGCGGCGAGCGGCATCAGGCCCTGGGCGAAGCCGAAGCCGGTCAGGTCGTCGTACTCGACGCTGCCGTCGTCGTAGGGGACGTCGATCTGGCCCAGGCGGGCGCTGGAGAGCACCTTGATGGGGGCCGACTCGCCCTTGGGCTGGTAGGAGATGTGCTCCAGGACCAGCCCGGCCTTGCTGTCGTAGCGCCAGCACATCCTCCAGGTGGTGCCGGTGGAGAGCTTCTGCTCGATCCGGTAGGCGGCGGAGCAGTCGGGAGCGGCCGCGGCGGCCCGCCCCGGCTGGGCGGCGGCGGGTCCGGCCGCGGTGGTCGCGCCGGCGGCCAGCGCGGCCACGGACAGGCCCACGGCGGCCGTCCGGCGGACGCGGCGGATTCTGTTCGGGTGCATGACGAAGTGACTCCTCGTGCGGAGATGCAGTCGAAAAGGAGAAGGAGTTCGGGAAAGGCGAACGGAACCGGCGGCTCAGCGGCCGAGCTTGACGACCTTGCGTGCGCTCAGGTCGACGATCAGGGAACGGGCGTCGATCCAGGGCCCGTTCTTGACCTTCGGGAAGAGCCGCACACAGCGGTGTTCGCCGCACTTGTCGAGCGCGGCCGGCTGGGCGCCCTCAGTGGCGCGGTAGACCGCGCTGTTGAGCAGCAGCTGCTGCTCCGGGGAGGTGAGGTCCTCGCCTGTGGCGTCCTTGAAGTCCGCCTTCAGGCCGGCGCCGAGCGGGTCGCCGACGAGCAGCTGGAGCGCCTCGACGTTCTCGTCGTGGCTGAGCGGCGGCTGGACGCCCTGCCGGGTGGTGGTCTGCTCGACCTTGCCGGTGTCGAGGTTGACGGTCCGGGTGACGAGGCTGTCGTCCCGGTAGTCGTAGAACGTCACGTCCGCGCGCCGTGGCGCGTTCGTGGCGTCCAGTTCGTTCGCGTTCGGCTCGGCGAGGTCGACGCTGATCCGCTGCGGGCCGCGCCGGCCCTCGACGTTCTCCCCGGCGTTGAACATCTGCTTGGTCAGAGCGAGTTGTTCGACGCGCTTGGTCTCGTCGTCGGTCAGCGGGTCACTGCCCGTACCCTTCTTCCCCTCGGCCGGCGCCTGTTCCACCACGCCCGGCTTGACGGCGTCCGTGCCCTGTCCCGCCTGCCGCGCGGCGGCCGTGCCGGTCCCGTCGCTCCCTCCCGAGTCGTCCGCCCCGGCCGTACCCGGCAGGGTGATCCCGACCATCACGGCGGTCCCCGCAACCGCCAGGCCCGCACCGGCCACCACTTTGCCCAGATGGCGGTGCACTATCTTGCGCACATCTTCCCCCTACTCCCCCTTGGTCACAGGGAGTACGTGTTTGCCCCACTGGTTCGGCACACTTCGCCACATGGGCCGCTGTGTGCACTGGTCGCCGGGTAAGAGGGGCGTAAGTCACCTGGGGTTCCATTACTTTCGGGCAGACTCATGACCAAGGCGCCCCCGCGCGCAATGCACACCTGGAAGAGTCGACTTCATGCAGGTCTGGCCTGGAGAGGCGTATCCGCTCGGTGCCACGTACGACGGTGCCGGGACCAACTTCGCGGTGTTCACGGAGACCGCGGACCGAGTGGAGCTGTGTCTGCTGCACGACGACGGCTCCGAGACGGCGGTGGAACTGCGCGAGAGCGACGCCTTCGTCCGGCACGCGTACCTGCCGGGGGTGATGCCCGGGCAGCGCTACGGCTTCCGGGTGCACGGCCCGTACGACCCCGGACGCGGTCTGCGCTGCAACTCGGCGAAGCTGCTGCTCGACCCCTACGCGAAGGCGGTCAGCGGGTCGGTGCGCTGGGGCGAGGAGGTGTACGGCTACCACTTCGGCGACCCCGACAAGCGCAACGACCTGGACTCGGCCCCGCACACCATGACCTCGGTGGTGATCAACCCGTACTTCGACTGGGGCGACGACCGGCGGCCGCGCACCGAGTACCACCACACGGTGATCTACGAGGCCCATGTGAAGGGCCTGACCATGCGCCATCCGGGCCTGCCCGAGGAGCTGCGCGGCACCTACGCGGGCCTCGCGCACCCGGCCGTCGTCGAGCACCTGACGGAGCTGGGCGTCACGGCGCTGGAGCTGATGCCGGTCCACCAGTTCGTGAACGACCACCGACTGGTCGACATGGGCCTGAACAACTACTGGGGCTACAACACGATCGGTTTCTTCGCCCCGCACAACGCGTACGCCTCCTGGGGCGACCGCGGCCAGCAGGTCCTGGAGTTCAAGTCGGCGGTCCGGGCGCTGCACGAGGCCGGGATCGAGGTGATCCTGGACGTCGTCTACAACCACACCGCCGAGGGCAACCACCTGGGCCCGACGCTGTCCTTCCGGGGCCTGGACAACCCGTCGTACTACCGGCTGACCGACGACCCCCGCTATTACATGGACACGACCGGCACCGGGAACTCCCTGCTGATGCGGTCCCCGCACGTCCTCCAGATGATCATGGACTCGCTGCGGTACTGGGTGACCGAGATGCACGTCGACGGCTTCCGTTTCGATCTCGCGGCGACGCTGGCGAGGCAATTTCATGAGGTGGACCGCCTTTCGTCGTTCTTCGACCTGGTGCAGCAGGACCCGGTGGTCTCCCAGGTGAAGCTGATCGCCGAGCCCTGGGACGTGGGCGAGGGCGGCTACCAGGTGGGCAACTTCCCGCCGCTGTGGACCGAGTGGAACGGCAAGTACCGCGACACCGTGCGCGACCTGTGGCGCGGCGAGCCCCGCGCGCTCGCGGAGTTCGCGTCCCGGCTGACCGGCTCCTCCGACCTCTACCAGGACGACGGCCGCCGCCCGCTGGCCTCCATCAACTTCGTGACCTGCCACGACGGGTTCACCCTGCACGACCTCGTGTCGTACAACGACAAGCACAACGCGGCCAACGGCGAGGACAACCGGGACGGCGAGAGCCACAACCGCTCCTGGAACTGCGGGGTCGAGGGGCACACCGACGACCCCGCGATCCTGGAACTGCGCGAGCGGCAGATGCGCAACTTCGTCGCCACGCTCATGCTCTCCCAGGGTGTGCCGATGATCGGCCACGGCGACGAGTTCGCGCGCACGCAACAGGGCAACAACAACGCGTACTGCCAGGACAACGAGGTGTCCTGGGTGGACTGGCCGGCCCCCGAGGACGACAGCGGCCTGCTGGCCTTCACGCGCGCGATGGCGCGGCTGCGCAAGGAGCACCCGGTCTTCCGGCGTCGCCGCTTCTTCCACGGCCGTCCGGTGGAGGGCACCCACGACGAGCTGTCCGACATCGCCTGGTTCACTCCGGAGGGCCATGAGATGGCCCAGCAGGACTGGGGGTCCACACAGGCGTCGGCCCTGACGGTGTTCCTCAACGGCAACGCGATCTCGGAACCCGGCACCCGCGGGGAACGCATCGCCGACGACTCCTTCCTGCTGATGTTCAACGCGTCGCCGGATCCGCTGGAGTTTCTGGTGCCGGTGAATCACGGCCGGCAGTGGGAGGTGGTGGTGGACACGGCCCGGGCCGAGGAGGTGCCGCCCGGTCCGAAGGTGGACGGGGGTGCACGACTGACGTTGGTGGGGCGGAGCCTGACTGTTCTGAAGAGGCCGGCATGACGCGCCCCCTCAGGGGCGCGGGGAACGGCGCGACAAGCCCCCACCGGCCCGCACTGTGACACATAACCTGACGAGACGGGTACATACGTCCGCATGACAGCCGAGCGAACCGCCCTCACCGTCCCGACGGCCACCTACCGCCTCCAGCTCCAGCCCAGCTTCCCCTTCCCGGCCGCCGAAGCCGCCGTGCCGTACCTCGCCTCGCTCGGCGTCTCCCATCTGCACCTCTCCCCCGTCCTGGAGGCCGTCCCGGGCTCCACGCACGGCTACGACGTCGTCGACCACGCGCGCGTGCGTGCCGAACTCGGCGGCGAGGAGGGGCTGCGCGCGCTCGGGCGTACCGCGCGGGAGCACGGTCTCGGGCTGGTCGTGGACATCGTGCCGAACCACATGGCCATGTCCCCCCGGCACAACCACGCCCTGTGGGAGGTCCTGCGGGAGGGCCCCAAGTCGCCGTACGCGCGCTGGTTCGACGTCGACTGGGAGGCGCAGGGCGGGCAGCTGCTGGTGCCGGTGCTGGGCGGGCCGGTCGGCGAGGTGCTCGGGCAGCTGGTGGTCGACGGGGACGTGCTGCGCTACCACGAGCACGCCTTCCCGCTCCGGGAGGGCACCGCGGACCTGCCGCTGCCGGAGTTGCTGGACGCCCAGTGGTACCGCCCGGTGTGGTGGCGGCTGGCCCGGACCGAGCTGAACTACCGGCGGTTCTTCAGCATCTCGGAGCTGATCGGGGTGCGGGTGGAGGATCCGGAGGTGTTCGAGGCCACCCACGCCAAGATCCTCCAGCTGCTGCACGAGGGGGTGGTGGACGGGCTGCGCGTCGACCATCCCGACGGGCTCGCCGACCCGGACGGCTATCTCGCCCGGCTGCACGAGGCGACCGGCGGGCGCTGGACGGTCGTGGAGAAGATCCTGGCCGACGGCGAGCGGCTGCCGGCCGGCTGGCCGGTCGCGGGGACCACCGGGTACGACGCGCTGCGGCAGGTGGACGGCCTGTTCACGGACCCCGTCGGCGCCCGTGAACTGCTCGACGGCTACCGGCGGTTCGCGGCTCCCCAGACGGACCGGGGCGGCGACTGGGAGGCGACCGTGCGGCGGGCGGCGTACAAGGTGCTCACGCACGAGCTGGCGGCCGAGACGGACCGGCTGACGCGGGTCGCCGCGCACGTGTGCGCGACCTCGCCGGACCCCGCGCTGCGCGACCGGGCGCCCTGGGCGCTGCGCATCGCACTGGAGGAGCTGCTGGTGCGGATGCGGGTGTACCGGCCCTACACCTCGGGTGACACGGCCGCCGTGGTCACCGAGCAGACGGCCGAGGAGGCCCGCTCGGCCTTCATGGTGCCCGAGGAGGGCGGGGCGGTGGACGTGGTGCGCGGGCTGCTGCTGGCGGGCGACGACGGCCCCGGGCCCGCGGAGTTCCGGACGCGGTTCGCGCAGACCGCCTCGGCACTGCGGGCCAAGTCCGTGGAGGACACGGCGTTCTACCGCTATGTGCCGCTGCTGTCCGCGACCGAGGTGGGCGGTGCCCCGGGCAGTCCGGGCGTCTCCCCCGACGACTTCCACGCGTACTGCGCGCGCGTGCAGCGCGACTGGCCGCTCACCGGGACGGTGGTCACGACGCACGACACCAAGCGCAGCGCCGACGTGCGGGCGGCGCTGGCTGTGCTGACGGAGTGCCCGGAGCGCTGGGCGGACGTGCTGACCGAGGTGACCCGGGACGGGGCGGGCGTACCGGACGCGCAGCTGGCGTGGGCGGCCTGGCAGACCGTGTTCGGGCTCGGCCCGGCGGCCCCGGAGCGGGTGCAGGGGGCGCTGCTGAAGCATGTGCGGGAGGCGGGCCTGTACACGAGCTGGACGGAGCAGGAGCCACCGTACGAGGAGGCGGTGACCTCGTTCGTCGCGGCGGGCCCGTGCGGGGCGCCAGGAGAGCGGGTGGCGGCCTTCCGGGCCTCGCTGGCGGCACACGTCCGGGCGAACGTCCTCGGCACGGCTCTGGTCCATCTGACGATGCCGGGTGTGCCGGACGTCTACCAGGGCACGGAGGGGGAGTTCCGGGCGCTGGTGGACCCGGACAACCGGCTGCCGGTCTCCTTCCCGCCCGAGCACCCGGGCGAGAAGGACACGGTGACGGCGGCGACGCTGCGGCTGCGGGCGCGCCGCCCGGGCGTCTTCGGCGATACGGCGACGTACGCGCCGCTGACGGCCGAGGGCCCGGCCGCGGCGCACTGTCTGGCGTTCGCGCGCTCCGGCGACGTGGTCACGGCGGTGACCCGGCTGTCGCTGCGGCTGGCCGCGGCGGGCGGCTGGCGGGACACGGTGCTGCCGCTGCCGCCGGGGCGGTGGGCGGACGTGCTGGCGCCGGAGCGCGAGTTCACCGGGCACGCGCGCGTGGACGTGCTCTTCGAGGGGCTGCCGGTGGCGCTGCTGGAGCGGGTGGACGGCGGGGGCGGCGAAGACGACGGGCACTGAGGGCACCGAGAGCACCGAGAGCACCGAGGGGCATATTCACTCGTACGGGTGAATATGAGGCCGGGTCCGGGGGTTGCCGAAACTGATCGGGCGCCTGCGGCGTCCGTAAAAGCGCGCGGAGCCGTTCCGCGCCCCGTAATGGCTTCGCACCCCCGTCGGCGTCAACCGCCTTGTCGGCCGACGGTTCATGCACCCGGGCGCCCCCTGGAGCCTCCCCCGGGAGGTTCTTGACAGTTCACCTATGCCGTGCGGGACTGGGGAATGCGAAGCCAGGCGGACAAGTCGGGGGTGAGTCTCCTGCCGGAGCTGCGTTACCCCAGTGTTCCCGAACTGGTCGCAACCGCCCGGGCGTTGGCCGCTCACCGGCCCGGCCTGTGCACGTTGCGGCAGATCGGCGTCTCCCGCGCGGGCAGACCGCTGCACCTCCTGTCCGTCGGGCACGCCCGGCAGGCGGTGCTGGTGGTCGCGGGCGCCCACGCCAACGAGCCGACCGGGGGCGGCACCCTCCAGGTGCTCGCCGAACGGGTACTGAAAGAGCGGGACCTACGGGCGGAGACCTCCTGGCACTTCCTGCTGTGCGCGGACCCGGACGGGGCGAGCCTGCACGTCACCCCGGCACCGCGCAGCCTGCTCGACTACCACCACAACTTCTACCGCCCGCCGGGCCCGGAACAGCCGGAGTGGTCGCCGTCGGTGCTGCCACCGGACCGGCTGCCGCCCGAGACCCGAGCCCTGCTCGGGGTCATCGACGAGCTCCGCCCCTACCTCCAGGTGACCCTGCACGGCACCGATCTGGGCGGCAGCTGGGTGCAGCTGACGAAGGACGTGCCCGGGCTCGCCGAGCCGTTCGCCAAGTCAGCGGCGGAGCTGCACATCCCGGTGGAGACGGGTGCCTCGGACGCCGCGGGCTGGCCGGCGTCCGGTCCCGGGGTCCGGGTGATGCCGGGCCCGGGGTCGGGGGTGGCGTACCCGAGCATGCCGGACGACGCACGGCACAGCACCTGGTACCACGCGCACCGCTACGGCGGCCTGACGGCGGTGGTCGAGGTGCCGATGTGGGCGAGCGACCTGGTCGACGACCCGGCACCGCATCCGGCGCCGGCCGTGGCGATGCGGCGGCTCGCGGGCCGGCTGCTGCGGGACTCGCGGGAGGTGGAGCGGGTGCTGACCGAGGCGCTGCCCCGGCTGGAGGGCCTTCTGGACGGGCCGCTGCTGCGGGCGGCCCGCTGGGCCCTGGGGCTGATCCCCGGGCTTGCCGAGGACTGGATCCGCCGGCCGCCGATCGACACCACGATGGCGTACGTCGGCAGCGTGGACGCCTTCGGGCGGCGGCTGCCGTTGCGGGCGGCGTCGATGCTGCTGCGGGTGCTGCGGGAGGCGGACGACCGTGCGGTGCCGCGGCTGGAAGAGCTGGTGGCCTCCTGGTGCGACGCCTACGGGGAGCGCTTCCAAGCCCGCTGGGTGCCGTTGGAGCGTCAGGTGGAGCATCAGTCCCGGACGGTGCTGGCGGCCGCGCGGCACGCCCGTGAGCGGGCGGCGTGAGGATCTCCGGGGCCTGTCCGGTGGAGCACACCCCCAGGGGCCGCACGCCGCCCCCGGGGTCAGCTGTCGAGGGCGAAGACCGGTCCGGTACGGGCCGCCATCTGGCAGGAGTTCGAGAACGTCTCGTGGTACTCGATCGGCCGGCCGTTCCACTGCCCGCGCGCCTGCGCGGTCACGGGGGCGTAGACCATCGGGCACATGGCGTCCTTGGCCGGGGTGATGCGCGCGATGTCACCGCCCACCGTGTCGAGTTCGGCGCAGGCCTCGGCCGCGCGGGAGTGCCCCTGGGGCGGGTCGCACAGCAGGAGTGTGCCGGGCGTGTCGCCGGACCGGCTGTCGCCCTTGGCGACGGTCAGGTACAGGTAGTCGCCGCCGTCGGTGGCGCCGGGTGCGGCCTGGGCCGGGCCGGCGGCGAGGAGGGCGGCGGCCGCCAGCAGGGCACCGCCGGCCGCTGTCACTCTGATCAGAGGGGTCATTCCCGGTGCATCGGCACGGCGGCCTCCGCACCCCAGCCCGACTCACCCGAACGAGAACGCACGCGCGCCTGGCGGTGTGCCAGTTCGAAGGCGCTCAGGACCACGCGCGTCTGGTACTCGGCCTGGCGTGCGACCGGGATCCAGCGCGCGCCGAAGTCCTGGTGGTAGTCCGCGCACCAGGTGTCGATCAGACGGTCCAGGTCGGGCAGGGCACCGGCCGAATCGTGGCCGGTGCCGCGCAGCAGCCGGTGCAGCAGCCCGGCGGCACGCAGGACCAGCCGGCGACCGGCGATCCGCAGGGCGGCCAGATGGGCGGTGCTGAGCGGGGGCAGCGGGCGGGCGCTGCCGGCGTCGATGCCGGGGTCCCAGGCGTCGGCGAGTCCCGGGCAGACCAGCAGGTAGTCGTCCACCGGCGCGAGCAGCCGGGCCGCGTCCGGCGCGCCGGACAACTGGGGCCGGATCCGGGTCAGGACGCCCTCCAGGAGGCCGGTGTCGTGCCGCAGGCTCCGGCTGACGGCGCGCAGCGCGGCGTCCCGGTCGGCGGGCGGTGCGCTGTCCTGGACGGCGGCCACGCCCCACATGGGCGCCTCGACGATGGCGGTGACGGTGCCGTGCCGGTACGGATGGAACCAGGTGGACTCGACGGCCGCCTCGGTGATGGCGGCGGCCAGGTCACCCCGGCGGGGCGGCGGCACCCGGTAGACGGCCGGGCCCAGGGTGGGCCAGTACAGGGCGTCGTAGGCGCCGAGTTCGCGGGGGATGCCGAGCCGGCTGGCGGTGTGCGCGAGGCGCCTGGCGAGGCCGGGCAGGTCATCGGTCAGCTCGACGAACCCGCCGCCGACGTCTACGCCGTGCAACGAGCACTGGAGGAAGGGCCGCAGCTCGTCCTGGAGGTCCAGCAGTGCCCGGGTCTCGGGCAGCGCGGCGGCGTCGGCTCCGTCGGGCAGCCATTCGGGCTGCTCCAGGAAGCCGGGCCGGAAGAAGTTCCGGAAGTAGTGGCCCAGCGTGTACGGCCCGGCCAGCCAGCCCTCGTTGCGGCGCGAGCCGTCCGGGTCCAGGCACAGCAGCAGGTTCCAGGTGACGTCGGCGTCCTCGGTCAGCCGGGGGTCGGCCAGGACCCGGTCGGCGAGGCGGAGCACGGTGGCGCCGCCGACGGGTTCGTTGGCGTGCGGACCGGCCACGACGAGGGCGTGCCGGCTGCCGTGACCGATCGAAAGCAGCCACAGCGGAGTGCCGGCGCGGGAGGTGCCGATCCGGTGCAGCCGGGCGTCCCGGGGGTGGTCGGCGACCAGTGCGGCCGCGCTCGAGGACAGCTCGTCCACGGACGGAAAACGGTGGAGGGGCGGCAGGGCACACCTCCACGATGCTGTGCCGTCGGTTCACATGATGTGCATGGAGTACGCACAGTCAGTCACGACTTGGGGGGTACGTCAACACCGCGGTGGACAAACGTTTTTCAGCCACTTGGGAGAAGGCGCGAGCTCAGTGGGCCGAGAGCCGGAAGCACACCCGGCCGAAACCGATCTGGTCGCCCTCACGGACGATGGCGGCGCCGATCACCCGGCGGCCGTTCACGGTCGTGCCGTTGGTGGAGCCGAGGTCCCTGAGCACCCACAGGCCGCCCTGCCGGCGGAGTTCGGCGTGCACCCGGGAGACCGTCTCGTGGTTGAGCCGCAGCCCGTTGGCGGGGTCGCGGCCGATGCGCAGCGGGTGCCCGGTGCCGGGGTGCGGCAGCAGCAGCTTGGGCAGCCGCTCGGCCAGCCAGGCCCGGCGAAGCCGCACCGTGAACCCGGAGACGGCCTCGACGGTGCCGAGGAGCACGCGCGCGAAGCGGTTCTCCTGGGGCAGGTCGGCGGTGAGTACGGCGAGTTCGTCCACGCGGCGGGCGGCGAGCGCCAACTCCATACGGCGCACGAACGTGTCGTGCGACAGCCGTCCCATGGCAACGCCGTCGCGCAGCACACTCAGCGCCTTCTCACGTTCCGCGTCGGACAGCCGCGCGGGATAGGTGTTGAACTCGAAGGACGACGTCACATTGCCGATTCTGGGTCAGTGAACCCCGGGTGTCCAGAAAACAGGGAAACGGCCGTCGCGCGCGCGTACGTACGGCGACACCCGTCGGCAAAGCCGGGATTCAAAGCGGATTGATCTCTTTTCACGGCACGATGGACGGACTACCTCACGATGGGCCAGACGAAGGGGAACCGTCCGTGCAGTTCGAGGTGTGGGCACCGCAGGCAGACCGTGTGACGCTCCATTGCGACGGCGCCGCGCGCGCGTTGGAGCGTGATCCGCGGCGGCCGGGCTGGTGGGCCGGGGAGGCGGACGCCGAGGACGGCACGCGGTACGGGTTCGCGCTGGACGACGGCCCTGTGCTGCCCGACCCGCGCTCGCGCCGCCAGCCGGACGGACCGGACGGACTCAGCGCGGTCGTCGACCACGGGCGGTACGAGTGGCGTGCCGCGTGGCCGGGACGCGCGCTGCCGGGAGCGGTGCTCTACGAGCTGCACGTGGGCACGTACACCCCCGAGGGCACCCTGGACTCGGCCGCCGGGCGCCTGGACCATCTGAAGGAACTGGGCGTCACGCATGTGGAGTTGATGCCGCTCTGCCCGTTCCCGGGCCGACACGGCTGGGGGTACGAGGGGGTCTCCCTGTGGGCGGTGCACGAGCCGTACGGCGGCCCCGAGTCGCTGAGGCGGTTTGTCGACCGGGCGCACGGGCTCGGGCTCGGTGTCGTCCTGGACGTCGTCCACAACCACCTCGGCCCGTCGGGCAATCACCTGCCCGCGTTCGGTCCGTACTTCACGGAGACGCACCACACGCCCTGGGGCGCGGCGGTCAACCTGGACGCGCCTGGTTCGGACGAGGTGCGCGCGTACCTGGTGGGCAGCGCGCTGGCCTGGCTGCGCGACTACCGGATCGACGGACTGCGCCTGGACGCGGTGCACGCGCTGTGCGACACGCGCGCGCGCCACTTCCTGGAGGAGCTGTCGTCGGCCGTGGCCGGCCTGGCGGCCGAGTCTGGCCGGCCGTTGTTCCTCGTCGGCGAGTCCGACCTGAACGACCCACGGGTCATCACCGCGCGCGCGGAGCACGGGCTCGGCCTGGACGCCCAGTGGAACGACGACTTCCACCACGCCCTGCACACCGCGCTGACCGGGGAGTCCCAGGGCTACTACGCCGACTTCGCGCGCGCACCCCTCGCCGCCGTCGCCAAGACCCTCACCGGCGGCTACTTCCACGACGGCACCTACTCCAGCTTCCGGGGCCGCCACCACGGCCGGCCGCTGGACCGCGCGCGGATGGCCGGGCACCGGCTGCTCGGCTACACCCAGACCCACGACCAGGTCGGCAACCGCGCCCAGGGCGACCGGCTTTCGGCCACCCTCTCCCCCGGCCTGCTGGCCTGCGCGGCCACGCTGACGCTCACGGCGCCCTTCACGCCGATGCTGTTCATGGGCGAGGAGTGGGCGGCGGGCACCCCCTGGCAGTTCTTCACCGACCACACGGACCCGGATCTGGCGGAGGCCGTACGACGCGGCAGGCGACGGGAGTTCGCGGCGCACGGCTGGGCCGAGGAGGACGTCCCCGATCCGCAGGACCCGGCGACCCGGGACCGGTCCTGCCTGGACTGGTCGGAGCCGGAACGCGAGCCGCACGCGCGCGTGCTGGCCTGGTACCGCCGGCTGCTCGTCCTGCGCCACGAGCAGCCGGACCTCACCGACCCCGACCTCGCCGACACCAAGGTGGCGTACGACGAGGAGGCCAGGTGGCTGGCGTTCCGGCGCGGTGACGTGCGGGTCGCCGTGAACCTGGGCAAGGAGGCGGCCGCGATCCCGCTGGGCACCGCCCGGGTGGAGGTCCTGGCCGCGTGGGACACCGTGACGGCACCGGACACGAACGGGCTGCTGCGGGTGCCGGGCGAGTCCTGCGTGGTACTGACCCAGGCATGAGCCCGCGCGTGCCGACGTACGGGGTGCACGCGCGGGTGCGGGGACACGCGTACGGCTGCACGCGCGCGTGCCCTACGCCTCCTCGTCCGTGCCGTCCTCCCGGAGGTCCGACACGCGCTCCAGCAGGATCGCCTCCCAGGCGCGCCGGAGCTGGGTGCGCAGCAGGGGCAGGGGGCTGTCGTCGCGGCCGTCGAGGCGGTCGGTGAGGCGGATGACGGTGTCGCAGCGGGCGAGCCACAGGCCGCGCAGGCAGGGGCGGGCGCCGTAGCCGGCGAGGGTGGCCGCGCGGACGGCCGCGCCGGAGCCGACCGCGAGGGCGAGCCCGGCGATGTCCTCGGCGGGGTCGCCCACCGCCGCGTCGGTCCAGTCGAGGACCCCGCGCACCCTGCCGTCGGCGCTGACCACCAGGTGCTCGCCCTTGAGGTCGTGGTGGACCAGCACGGCCGTACCGGGCTGGGCGGCGAGTTGGGCGGCGCCCGGCGAGGTGAAGTGGAGCAGGGGTGCGGGGTCGAACTCGTCGGCGATGGCGAGGCGTTCGGCGGCGGCCACGGCCATCCGGCGCAGCGCCTCCAGGGAGCGCGGCGGGGTGCGTGGCACGCCGAGCGTCACGGCCTGCCGTACCGGCACCTCGCGCAGCCCGGTGAGCAGCCCGGCCAGATCGGCCTCGCCGACCGCCGAGACGTCGTGCTCCTCGGCCGTACCCCCGGGGATCGCGGTGTCCAGTGTGTAGGTCAGTCCCGGCGCCCACTCGCCGTGCGTGACCCCGGCCGGGACGGCGACGGGCAGGTGCGGGCGCACCAGGTCGCGCAGGCGCAGTTCGCGGCGCTGGCGCACGGAGGCCTCGCGGTCGGGGGCGAGGCGCAGCACATAACGGGTGCCGACCCACCAGGTGGAGTGCTCACCGCCCGCCGCGACGGGCCGGATGTCGAGGCCCGGGGTTCCGGTCGCGCTCTCCTTGAGCAGCGAACGGACCAGTCGGCGGATGGTGTCCGCGGTGGGTGTCGGTGCCTGGGTCATGGATCGCGCCGTTGCCGTTCGGGGTGGGGTAGGGGCGAGAGGATATGCCCGGGGCCGGTGGGTCAGCCCACTATGACCATCTCGCGGGTGGTGTTGTTGAAACGACGCCCGCCCTCCTCGGTCACCGTGACGATGTCCTCGATCCGCACCCCGAAGCGGCCGGGCAGATAGATGCCGGGCTCCACGGAGAAGCACATCCCGGGCACCAGCGGCTGCTCCTCGCCCTCGATCATGTACGGCGGCTCGTGCGTGGTGACGCCGATGCCGTGGCCGGTTCGGTGGATGAAGTACTCGCCGTACCCGGCGTCGGTGATGACCGCGCGGGCGGCCCGGTCGACCTCCTGGCAGGCGGCACCGGGGCGTACCGCCCGGAAGCCGGCCTCCTGGGCGGCACGCACGATGTCGTGCACCTCGCACTCCTCGGCGGTCGGCGGGCCCACGTGCACCGTTCGGGTGGTGTCGGAGCCGTAGCCGTCCTTGAGGCCGCCGAAGTCGAGGACGACCATGTCGCCGTCCTGGATGACCCGGTCGCCGACCTCGTGGTGCGGGTTGGCGCCGTTGGGGCCGGAGCCGACGATGGTGAAGTCGACCTGGTGGTGGCCGAAGCGGCGCAGCAGGTCGGCGAGGTCGTGGCCGACGTCGGACTCGCGGCGGCCGGCGAAGGGAACCTTGCGGATCTCCTCGAACGTCGCGTCGGCCGCCGCCCCTGCGGCGGCGAGGAGTTCGAGCTCGGCCGCGTCCTTCACGGCGCGGAGCATGGGCAGCGCGTCGGTGAGGGAGGCGTAGGAGGTGTCGGGGAGCGTCTTCTGCAGGCCCAGCAGGTGCATGGCCCAGGCGTTGTCGCTGATACCGAAGCGGCCGTCCTTGGCGAGCAGGCCGGCGGTGACGGTGTAGGGGTCGATGCCGTCGGTCCAGTCCCGCAGGGTCAGGGCGGCCGAGCCGTCGGCCTTCTCGGCGTCGGGGGCCTCCAGGGTGGGGACGACCAGGACGGGGTCCTTGCCGGGGGTCAGGACGAGGAGGGTGAGCCGTTCGGTGACCGCGGTGGGGGTGTAGCCGGTGAGCCACACCATGTCGGGGCCGGGGGCGATCAGGAGGCCGGCGAGTCCGGCGTCGGCCGCGGTGTGCGCCGCACGCGTCATGCGGGACTTGTAGTCGCCGGCGGTGAAGGGCGCGGCGGGTTCGGTGCCGGTCATCCAGGGCCTCCTTGCGCGGGTGAGGGGGCTGTAGGGGCCTCGGCATGCATCCTGCCGGGTGCGGCCTGGCCGCGCGAGCCGGTTTGGGCAGAGCCGCCGTTGCGGGTTGCGGTTGTCCTGCCGGTGCGGGTGGGTTGTGGTTGATCGCGCCCACGCGGCGGAGCCGCACATGTATACAGCCCCGCGCCCCTTTGGGGCGCGTCCGTGCGGGTGTTCTCAAGTAACGACGCCCGGCACCACAGTCAGCTGCTGGTAGCCCCCGCTCTCGTGGCGCACCGTGAGCTTGGCCTCCTTGCCCGGGCGGGCCTCGGTCACCGCTCGTACCAGGTCGGCGGCGCTGTCGATCCGCCGGTCGCCGAGCTGGAGCAGTACGTCGCCCCGGACCAGCCCCGCCGTGTAGCCCGGCCCCGGCACATGGACGCCCACCACCAGCGCGCCCACCTTCTCGGCGTCCACGGCCTCCACGCCCAGGGTCACGGCAGCCGTCCGCGAGGGGCCGGCGGTGGCTGACGGGGTGGGCCGGGTCGGCGTCGGTGGGGCGTGGCGCCGCAGTTCCGCCAGTCTGCTCACGCCGATCACCGTGGCGCCGACGGTGCCGATTCCGACTCCGGACAGCACCAGGACCATACCGACGATCAGGCCGAAGAGCAGGGACCTGATCCGCCGGCCGCGGCGGCGCGCGGCGTGCGGGTGCCGGGCCGGGCCGGGTTCGGGGCCGTCCCGGAGTTCCTGACCGGGGATCGGCTTGGGACGCAAAGCGGTCTGTTCCATGGTTCGCCTCCAGCCGCAGCTCTACCCGGCGCACGCGGGCGCGACGAGACACGAACGAGTGAGACTGACCCTGGTCAGGGGCCGGCGGCCGTGGGTCAGAGGCGGGAAGCCTCAGGTCCCACCTGCGCGTTGGGCCTCGTCGGAAAGCCTTGCCATCGGGTCCGCCGCCGCCCCTGCGGGTGTCCCGCCGCACACCAGTTCCACCCGGCGGACGAGCCGGGACTCGGACTCGGTGACCGGGATGTCGTCGCGGTCGAGCGCGCACAGGGTGACGCCCACGGGCGGGGTGGGCCGCGAGGACGGCGGGCCGAGCGCGGTAGGGGCGGCGGCGAGGATGAGCCCGGGCGCGCCGCGGCCCTGTTCGAGGACGGCGCCCCTGCTTCCGGGCCGCGGTCACCCACGCCTGGGAGAGGGTGCCCGAGTCGGCGTAGGGCAGCCCGCGGCCGGCGCGGGGCCCCGGGAGAGGCCCCGCGCCGGCACCGGCGGCGATGGCACGGCTCACCGGTGGGGACACGCGGCGTCAGCCCACGGGGAGCGCCGGGGCGAGCGGGGGGCGGTCCGGCAGGAAGCCGTGGGCCCGGCGGGCCAGGTGGTCCGCCTTGTAGCGGTCGACCCGTTGGTGCCAGTTCAGGATTCCGGCCATCCAGTTCTGCAGATCGCGGACATAACCGTCCATGGCCGCACGGGCCTCGGCGGACAGGTCGAAGTCGTCGTACAGGACCGGGAGTTCATTGCCGACGACATGCTCGAACTGCTGCATCCGCTGGGTCATCAGGTCGTGCACGACGCGGAGCGCGGTCGGGTAGTCGACGCCGAAGAAGTTCTGGACGACGAGGATCGCGTTGTGGAACTCGCCCTCGTACTGGATCTCCTTCTGGTACGAGAAGACGTCGTTGACGAGCATGCCGTAGTCGATCGCGGCGTTCTCCAGGGAGCGGACCGGGCCGCTGCGGTAGACCTCCGCGGGGATGGCGGGGCCCTGGCCGCGGCGGGCCAGGCTCAGGGTGAGGTCGGAGCCGAAGGTGGCCCGGCGCATCTCCAGGAAGTCGACGGGGTCGGGGATGCGGTGCTGGAGCTGGTTGGACATCTCCCAGAGCCAGCTCTCGGTCATGCTGTCGACGGACTGCCTGAGAGCCAGCCGGTCTTCGGGGCCCATCCCGGCGGTCGTGCGGGCCCACAGGTCGATCAGTCCGCGCTCCATGCCGGTGGCCGGCACGGGGACGGGCTCGTCGGCGAGGGGCATGCAGGCGGAGAGGCGAGCCGTCGCGAGCCGGGCGCCGGCCAGGTCGCGCCGGGTGCCGAAGACCAGGGGGTAGTAGTCGTCCGCGTAGGTGCCCCAGGCCAGCCAGCAGGCGCTGAGGTCGAGTTCCTCGGGGGTGGCGTCCGGGTCGAGGCCGGCGGAGCAGAGCACCAGGTCGGAGGCGGCCAGTTTGTCCTCGTCCCAGACGCCCTCGGCGAGCATGCCGGTGCCGTGCATCCAGGCGGTCAGCCGGGGGCGGGCGGCGTCGAGGTGCGGGCTGAGCTCGACCTCGTAGGGCATGTGGAAGTCGGGCAGGAGGGAGGGGCCGACCTGCTGGAAGGGCACATGGGAGTAGGCCCGCAAACTCCCCCACTGCCTAAAAGGCGTGGGTGGTGCCCCCATCGCGGCGGCCGAGGCCAGCAGGGCGCCGACGTCGGCGGCGGAGGTGCCGGGCCCGGTCAGGTGCTGCCAGGGGGAGGACCGGGTGGCGCCCTGGTTCATGTAGCGGCTGGACCGCATGTGCCATTCGTGGCCGCCGGACTGCCAGTCCTGCAAACCCTTGGTGTAGGCGGCGATCGCGGCGGCCTGGTCCGGGGCGAGGCCCTTCTCGACGGCCAGGGCGGGCACTTCGGTGAGGGCGGTGTGCTCGAACTGGCGCAGGCGGGAGGTGAGGATGTCGTTGACCGTGTCGGCGGCCTCCTGGGTGGTGCAGTCGAAGAAGGTCTCCAGGACCAGCACGCCGTTGCTGTTCTCACCCTCGTCCTCCACCTCGCGCTGGTAGGAGAACAGGTCGTTGCGCAGGTGGACGGCGTCGGCGAAGGTCTCCATCAGCACCCGCAGCGGCCGCGTCCCGGCGGCGGCCGCGGGCACCTCGGCCGTCGCGTACTCGACGAGCCCCGCCGACCAGGGAGCGCCGCCGACCTTGCGGCGCATCTCGATGTATTCGACGGGGTTGGCGATCCGCCCCTCGTTGATGTTGGCCAGTTCCCACATCGACTCGTTCAGCAGATGCTCGGTGGCGACCGAGAAGCGGCGGCGCCAGTCGACCGACATCGACGGCACCGTGCGCGCCCACAGGTCGGCGAGGCCCGCCTCGACCGGGTTCTGGGGCTCCGGCACGGGCGTCGCGGGGTCGAGCGGCATGAACAGCGGGAGCCGGTCGAGATGGGCCTTGCCGGCGGCGCGGTCCTGGGTGCGCTTGTACATGTCGAGGAAGTGGTCGTCGAAGAAGAACACCCACACGTACCAGTCGGTGATCAGCGACAGGGCCGGGCCGTCGCAGTCGGGGTGGGTGTAGCTGCACAGCAGGCCGTAGTCGTGTGCCTCCAGGTCGGCCTGGGTCCAGATCCCGGAACCCTCCAGCATGCCCATCTCGCGAGCCCACTCGGTGGAGTGGGCCCGGGCCTCCTCCAGGTGCGGGTTGAGCCGCGCGGGATACGGCATGTAGAAGTGCGGGAGTTCGAACGGCTGCGTCATGGCCGGGGCCCTACCCGTGGGCTCCAACGCCCATCCACCGCAGGGCACATGATCACACCATCGCGTGAACCGGGTCGGAATCCGGGAACTTCGGCGGGCCGGTGTGGCGTCGGCCGGTCGCGCCTCGCACTCCGGCCTCGCCTCCGGACCGGGCCGACATGCTCAACCGGCGGCAGCGCCGAACCACTTGGGCAGCACTCCGGACAACTCCCGCTGGTCCTCGCCGGCCCACGCCACGTGCCCGTCCGGCCGCAGCAGTACGGCGGGCACGTCCAGTTCCTCGCCGACGTCGACGACGTGGTCGACTTCCTCGCCGACGTCGACGACATGGTCGACCCGGTCGGCCCAGCCCGCCGCCGAGAGCCGGCCGGGCCGTCCTTGTCCTGGCTCCGCCCGACCAGTTCGCAGCCACGCCGGATCTCGGCGCCGAGTTTCCCGGCGTGTTCGGCCAGCAGGCGTTCGGTGGTGGTCTGCGGAATGCCGAGGACATAGGAGTGCGCGGCGTCCAGCCGGTCGGGCCACGGCACGAGAATGCCGGCGAAGAAACCGGGGGCCGCGAACTTCTGGCCGAGCGCGAGAAACCGCTCCAGCAATCCGCGCTGGCCCATTATCTCGACACTGCGCGCATGCAGGCCGAGCGCGCGGGACTGGCCGGTCGGCACCGCCTCCTTCTCCAGCACGAGCACCCGCGCACCGTGCAGCCGCAGTTCGCTCGCCAGCATCAGTCCGGTGGGCCCACCACCGGCAGTGATCACATCGAGCATCAAAATCCCCCATAGGAAAATAAAGGCACGCACACGTCACGGATCAATGATTTCCGCAGGTACCGGCTTCGGCCCGAGATTCTGCAGCACCGACCGGGCCTTGCCGCAAGGCCCCCGGTGCGCTGTACGTTGAGAGTGGCAAGGAGTCGAAGAACTCCTTGCCTTTGCTTTTCCGCCGGTGCTTTTCCGCCGGTCGCTTCCGCCGCCCGCTCCGGACGGGCATCCTCCCCCGAAGGTTTCACAGGGCATCCTTTAGGCTGCCGCTGTTGGTCCATTCGCCGGACCAGCGGATCAGGGGGCGGGGGCCGATGAACAACGCGACCGGGGTGTTCCAACCGCTGCAGGCGGACGATCCACCGATGGTGGCCGGTTACCGGCTCGCCGTACGGCTCGGCGCGGGCGGCATGGGCCGGGTCTACCTGTCGCACACCCAAGGCGGCCGGCCGGTGGCCATCAAGGTGGTGCGGCCGGAGCTGGCCGACGACCCCGACTTCCGGCGCCGGTTCCGCAGGGAGATCACCGCGGCCCGCCGGGTCCGGGGCGCGTACACCGCCGAACTCATCGACGCCGACGCGGACGGCGTACCGCCCTGGCTGGCCACGCTGTACGTGCCCGGGCCCGCTCTCTCCGACGTCGTCGGGCGACGCGGACCGCTGCCGCTGCCGGCGGTGCTGTGGCTGATGGCGGGGGTGGCCGAGGCGCTGCAGGCCATCCATGGCGCGGGCATCGTGCACCGGGACCTGAAGCCGTCGAACGTGCTGCTGGCCTCGGACGGCCCGCGCGTGATCGACTTCGGTATCTCGCTGGCCGCCGACGCCACCTTCCACACCGCCACGGGCACCGCCATCGGCACGCCCTCGTTCATGGCCCCCGAGCAGGCGTCCGGGGGCGAGGTCACCCCGGCGACCGATGTCTTCGCACTCGGCCAGACGGCGGCGTTCGCAGCGCTGGGCGAGCCGCTGTACGGAGACGGCCCGGCGGTCAACGTGCTGTACCGGATCGTCCATTCGAAGCCCGATCTCAGCCTGCTGCCGGAGGAGTTGCGCCCGCTGATCGCCCGCTGTCTGGACGCCGATCCGGAGCGGCGGGCCACCCTGGCGGAGATCGTCGAGTGGTGCCGGGGTCGGCTGGGCCCGGACGCCGACGCGGGCGCGGGGCCGGCCGTGTGGCAGGAGCTGACCGGTCCGGAGGTGACGGTTCCGGCGCCGGTCGCGGAACCCACCTGGGCCTACCCCGTCCCGCCGGGGACGAGACCGCTGCCGACGCCGTCGGCGGGGCAGCCGATGAGCCTCCGTCGTAAGACGCTGATAGCGGCCGCCGCCATGACGTCGGTCGCGCTGATGATGACGGCCGTGGTGTTGATCGTCAGAGACACGGACGCCTGGGTCCGCCGGCGGGTCGAGGCGGAGTCCTCGTCCAGCACATCCCGTGGGACGGTGTCCGGCAAGGACAGCGGTGCGTCCTCGGGCCGTACGCCCAGCACGTCGGCGTCCCCGAGCACGTCACCGTCGCCGCACACAGTCGCCTACCCCTACCCCGCCGAGTTCCTCGACGAGAAGAACTCCGTCGACATCGACGCGCGGGCCGAGCGCAAGGACCGCAAGGGCGACGTCCGCTTCGTGTGCGCCAAGGACGGTTGCTCGCTGGAGAGCCGGACCAGCGTGCTCGTCGACGTGCTGGGAGACCCGCGCGGCTCTCTGAAGGTGTGCCGTCAACTGCTCGGCGACGCCACCAGCCACAGCATCCAGCTGGCCGCGGTGGCGGCCGGAAGCGAGATCTGCGCCAAGGACCGCGACGGCGACATCGCCCTGTTCGTGATCCAGGTGAAGTCGGACGCGCTGCCGGACAGCGGGGGCAGCTTCCTGATGACGGACCTGACGGTCTGGCAGACGACCTAGGTGCGATGTCCCTTGCCGGGCCCCGCCGGGCGGCTCACCGTGGTCGTACCCCTGGAGCCGGCCGGGCCCGCCGAGTGGCTGGCCTCCGACTTCGCCAACCGCATCAAGTCCCCGCAGATGTACGTGCGTTGACCTGGATCAGGGCGTGGGTGCCGGCCGTACGCCAGCGCTGCCCCTCGGCTGCGTCCAGGGCCGCCTCGGTGTCCGCGGCCAGGCCGGTGATCACGTCGGACTTGAGGGTCCGCAATGCGGCCACCGGACCCGGGAACCAGGCGGTGACCTCGGCGAAGGGGGTGGTCGCCGGCCAGAGCCGATCACCCACCAGACGGCGGTAGTTGAGGTCGCCCTTGAAGATCGTGAGGGCGGCGGAGGCGAACTCGGCGCGCAGGTCCCCGGGCATCTCGGTGTACGGCAGCGGGGCGCAGGAGAAGGGGTGGGCGCGCACGGCGAGCCGGCCGTCCGACATCGCCGACCAGAGGGTGCGGCCGTACCCGGCGGCCGCACCGGGCGCGGCGGTGAGCCTGCGCAGGGCGTCGAGCACGTCGGCGGTCGTGGCGTCGGAGACGTAGTAGGGGTACGGCTTGATGTGCAGGACAGCGTTGGCGATCCGCCCGGTGTCCAGGAGGTGGGCGATCAGCAGCAGGTCGGGGACGAGTTCACGGCCCGCGTTGTCGGCGACGAGGCACAGGGTGCCGCCCCGGAGCAGCGGCCACAGGTCGGCGCTGTCGTCGTCGACCAGTGCGGAGACGGCCTCGCCGGACTCGGCGGAGAGGCGGAATCCCAGGTCGGCGCGGTTGCCCCAGAGGGAGCCGTGCAGCAGGGCGCGGTCCGGGTCGTCGTCAAGGGCGTCCAGCGCGGCCAGTTCCTCGTCGGTCTCCTTGGCGTCGAGTTCGGCGAGCTTGGAGGGCCGGAAGGGGTCGATGCCCTGCCAGGGGCCGGGGCCGAAGTAGCCGACGGCGTCCAGGAGCCGGCGGTAGAAGTAGCTCTCGGACCACAGCCACGGCACGTCGAACCAGGACTGCCCGAGGTAACTGTCCAGGCCCCAGCCGCGCCACCGGTCGCCGTCGGGCACGGGTTCGATCACGCCGTCGGTGCAGTTGTGCAGCAGCGCGTCGAGGGCGCGGTGCTGTCCGGGGCCGTAGGGGAAGGCGTCCCGCACCTGGCGGATGATCGCGGGGTGCCGTTCGGCCAGCACGCTGTGCGGGAACGGGCCGGTGGAGCCGAGGATCACGGGTGCGGCGGCGGAGTCGGGCATGGGCGCCACGCTATCGCGCGGGATGCCCGGCTCCGCCGAACCGGCGGCGCCGGTCACGCCGTTCTGATCTCGCGCTCCAGCTGGGTGGCGAGGGTCAGGTAGCGGGCGCGCCGGTGCACCGGGACCAGGCCACGGATCATCAGGTACCACATCTCCGCGACCCTGCGCGGCAGTCGTGCCACCGGCTCCAGGTTGCGTCCGGCGACCCGGGTGCCGACGAAGAAGCAGACCAGGGAGTGGGCGACCGCGCCGACGTCGATGTCCGGGTGGACGTCGGACTCCTTGACCGCGCCCAGGAGTTTGCGCGTGGCGAACTCCAGGCCCTCCGTGAACGGATGCCTCAGCGGCGGCCGTACGCTGACGTCCGCGGTGGCGAGCCGCAGCCCGGCGCGCGGGATCGGGCCGTCGACGGAGAGCCGGGCGATCGCGAACGTGGTGCGCATCAGGGCCTCCAGCGAGGAGTACCCGCGGCTGTCCAACTCCTTCACCAACTGGCTGGAGGTGCGGGACTGGAGCTCCATGATGGCGTGCGCCAGGTCCTCCTTGGCGGCGAAGTGGAAGTAGAGCGCCCCCTTGGTGACCTTCGCGTGTTCGACGATCTCACTCAGACTGGTGGATTCGTAGCCACGCCGGTCGAAGAGGTCGGCGGCGGCCGTGATGATCGTGGCGCGGGTCTGCTCCGCGCGTAACTGCCTCGCCATCGACTCAACGCTCCTCACGGCTCCAAACCGACGGGGCATGCGGTTTGTTTTTTACCCCGTGCACACGATAGCTCACCGTGAGGGAACGGGAGGCAACCTGTGCGGACCTGGTGACGGACACGTGCAAGTCACGGGCGTGGCCTCGCGATCGGCGGCCACACTGCGCAAACGCACGAGATCAGAACACGCCGCTCCCTCGTGTTCGTGCCAGTTTCCCAAGCCGATGCGGACGGCCGGGCGCACATCGGCGATCACCACGATACGAGCCGGATGGTCGGTTCTCAATGCCGCCTGCGCAGTCCGCAAACCGGACGACCCGGTCGGCGCCCCACACACCGCCCTGCCCGTGATCAACCGCAGTGAACGGTACGCGCCCGGATCCCGTACTCACCTCAGCAGACCCCGTACCCGCGCCTGCCTAGGAGACGTCCCGATGACCCGGACGACCGCCCGCCTGACGGGAGCCGCCGTCGCGGCTCCGCTGCTGCTGCTGTCGTGTGCGGCGGGGTCCGCCCAGGCGCACGGCGCACCCACCGACCCGGTCAGCCGGGTCTACGCCTGCTCCCCCAGCGGCGGCAGCGCGGCGACGGCTGCCTGCAAGGCGGCGATCGCGGCGAGCGGGCAGAACTTCGTGGCGTGGGACAACCTGCGGGTGGCGGGGGTCAACGGCCGTGACCGGCAGGTGATTCCGGACGGCAAGTTGTGCAGCGGCAACCTGCCGGCGTACAAGGGGCTCGACCTGGCGCGCGCGGACTGGCCCGCGACCCGGTTGACCCCGGGCGCCCGGATGACGATGACGTACGCCTCGACGATCGCGCACGCCGGCACGTTCAAGCTGTATCTGACGCGGCAGGGGTACGACCCGACGAAGCCGCTGACGTGGTCCGAGCTGCCCGCACAGCCGTTCGCCGAGTTCAAGGACCCGGCGCTGACGAACGGGGCGTACCACTTCACCGCGAAACTGCCGGCCGACCGGACGGGTCGTCAGATGCTGTACACGATCTGGCAGAACAGCAGCACGACGGACACCTACTACTCGTGTTCCGACGTGGTGTTCACCGCGAAGAAGGACGGCGGGGCGACGGCGAGCGCACGGCCGCGGGCGAGTGCCACGCCGACGCCGAGCGCTTCCGAGCGCCCGACTCCCTCCGCTTCGAAGAGCGTTGCCGTCCCGACACGGCAGACCGCGGCGGCCACGGTCTCCCCAAAGACCGGAACCGCCGCCGACAGCACTCCCGTGGCCTCCGACACGAACCCGGGCTCGGGCCCGTCGGCGCCACTGCTGGCGGGCGGCGCCGCCGCGGTGCTGGTGCTCACCGGGGGCGCCGCCCTGGCGTTGCGTCTGCGTCGACGCTAACGGCCTTTACGACAGGGTCAGTTGACGAAGACGGCGGCGCCGTTGTCGGTGACCGGGGCGTACTTGGCGGTGAAGTAACCGGCGGAGGGGCAGAGGATGGAGCCGGAGGACTTCGTGAACGCCTGGTTGCTGAAGGCGAGGCTGTTGTCGGTGTTGGAGCTCGTGCCGGCCAGGCTGGCGGCCTGGTAGACACAGGTGATGCTGCCCAGCAGGGTGGTCAGCTTGACCGTGGTCTGAATGGTCGTGCCGCTCGCCGGGGTGACCGCGACCGTGCCGTCCGAGGAGACCGCGGTGGTGTACGGCAGGTTGTCGACCGTGATGCTGGAGACACCGGTCACGCCGGTCACGTTGCTGGTGCAGCTGCCGAAGGTCTGCCCGGTGGCCGACTCGGTGGCGGTGCCGGAGGCGGCCGGGTTGTCGGTGACCGTCGCGGTGAAGGTCGAGGCCGCACAGGTGATGCCGCTGGTGCTGGTGGCGCTGGAGTAGAGGGTGGCGGTGGTGCCGCTGGCCAGCGACGCGCTGAGGGTGTCACCGACCGCGACGGCGGTGCCGCCGGCGCTGCCGGTGGTGAGCACGGCGCCGTCGGCGGAGGCGGGCACGGTGGCCGCGACCGAGAGGGCGGCGACGGTAGCGGCGAGGGCGAGGAGGGATCGCGTACGCATGCGGGTTGCCTCTTTCCTTGGGGGACTTGCGTGGGGTGAGGAGAGGTGGGGCTCAGGGCGGGCGCGTATGCGCCGCCAGCCGTTGCCGGCCCGTGACGCCTTCTCCGTACGTGACGGACCGGCAACGGCAACCGAGCCGGACACCGGCCGAAAGCCTGGGGGGGTTAGGCCTCCGGCCGGGCCGGTTGAGGGCGTTCGGGTACGGCCCCTGGGGGAAGCGACCGTGCCGACGCCGTGAGCGGAGCGGTGATCGAAGAGGCCGGGAAGCGGCCGATGCCGCTCGGCGGATCCGGCGCCACGGATCCGAAAGAGACCAGGGAGAGTTGTAGACCTGATCAACCGTCAACGTCAAGGCCAGTCAAGGGAGTTGAACAACCGATCAAGGGAATGCGAGGTCGGAACACAATTGACGCATATTCAACACCCTTTTTTCACAACAGCCTTGACCCATTAAAGTAACCGCCGGTAACTTGCGGCATGGCTACTGCTGCGTAACCAGAAAGTCCTTGCGTCCGCCGGGAGTTGTGAGGAGGCGTGCGCGGCAGCCGCTGTCCGCGCCAGGACAACGTGCCACTGAAGCCCAACCCGCGTGACTCAATGCATGGGAGCAGACATGGCCTCGTCCCCGGACGTTCCGTCCGCCGACAACACGCCTGAGAGCCCGGGAAGCGGTTCTCTTTCCGACACACCAGACACCGCCGGGGCAACCGGAGGAGGACAGAGACGGGGACGGGTCCGCGCACGCCGTGCCGCCGTGATGGCCGTCCCGGCCACCCTGGCCCTCGCCGGCCTCGCGGTCCTGACCGCCCAGGGGGCACTGGGGGTGTCGTTCTACATCTCCGGCATGCCCTTCACGGTCACCGCCAAGTCACTCCAGGGCACCGGCTTCGAGCAGTTCGGCGGGCTCGACACCATGGCCGACGGCAGCCCGAACGCCGGTGACACCGGCGGCCAGGTACTGGTTGTCACCTCCGCGATCAAGAAGGCGACCCTGGACAGCCTGTGCCAGAGCGTCGACCTCGGCGGCACCAACCTGCTCATCAAGGCGGGCAGCGGCGCGTCGAAGGTGGAGGCGACCGATCTGACCACCGACTCGACCCTGCTGACGGGCGACGCGTCCTTCGACAACATCGAGATCGGCAACGACGCGAGCACACTCACCAAGGCCGGAGTCAAGGGACCTTTGGGCGTCTTCAGCCAGCAGGCCGACACCGTGCACATCGACAACCTGCGGCAGACGAACTACAAGACCACAGCTGGGACGTTCACGCTTCCCGGCCTGAGACTCAGCTTCAGTGACACGGGTTGCTGATGTCCGGCACAGACACTCCACATGAGGGGTGGCGGCCCGCCTTCCGCGGTTGGCGGGCCCGTCGGCCGTTCTGGGGCGGGCTGCTGCTGACTCTGGGGGGCGGGTGGATCCTGCTCACCGAGAAGGCCTCGCTGAAGGTCGTCATACATGTCGGCATGCAGGGCGTGGCGGGCTATCTGCTGCCGGTGGTGATGGTGGTGTGCGGCCTGCTGGCCCTCTTCAGCCCCTCGCAGCGCCTCTTCTACTCCATCGTCGGCGTCCTGTGCTCCCTGGGCAGCTGGGTCACCTCCAACCTGGGCGGTTTCTTCGTCGGCCTCGCCCTCGGAGCCGTCGGCAGCTGCATGATCTTCGGCTGGCTGCCGAACCAGGGGCCGCGGATCAGCCGACGCAAGCGGCGCAGGGCTGCGCGGGCTGCCGCGCAGGGTTTCGGGGACGGTGCGGGAGAGCCGGCCTGAAACCGGGGAAGAGGCGAGCCGACGAATTCGGTCCGCCTCTTCCGTATGTGCGGGGGCAGACGCCCGCTCTCCCGACAGCATCCGCTGGGGGGATTCGGCGTCGCCGACCAATTCGTACCGTGGCCTGGCGCAGCACGGCGGCGGCTTCGCACGCCTGGTCCCAACCGCCCACATCACTGAACAGCGTGTTTCAAAGGTCCCGAATTCTCTCCGGCGGAGCACCCGGACCTTCGGTTGCCCGGACGCGGAATTCCTGATCGGCACACTTGAGTTCCTTCAGGTCCCGCGCATACCCCGCCGCAGCCGGTGCGAATTCTCGCCTCGGCCGCTGCGGGAACCGGTCCTGCGGCGCGCCGGCGGCGGGTCCGACGAGGCCGTCCGTGCGCCAGTACGGGATCAGGAGCCGTCAGCTCGTCGTGCCGGTCGGCTCGGTGACCTTCCCGGGCTCCGGCCGCACGGGGGCCGCGGCCGGCTCCGCCGACCTCTGTACCGACGCCGGCTCCACGGGTGCCGCCGTGTCGTCCGCCTTCATCGCCTTCGCCTCGCTCTTGAGGATGCGCATCGACTTGCCCAGGGCCCGGGCGGTGTCGGGCAGCTTCCGGGAGCCGAAGAGCACGATGAAGACGATCGCGACGATCAGCAGATGCCAGGGTTCGAGTCCGTTGCGGAGCATGACCGCCCCCTCCCATTCTCACGTTGTTCCGTGCCGACGGAGAGTGCTTCCTGCACCCGGGCCGGGCAGCGACGATTGCTACATTGCGCAACTGTACAACCCGGGCTGGGAGGTGGAGCCCCTGACACGGCCCCGTGATCGCTACGACCGGCGTCGGTCGTGGCGTGCCCGCACCGCCCTCAGGGCCACGGCGTACAGCGCCAGGACGGCGGCGAGCAACAGCGGGTAGGCGGGCGGCAGCCCGGTCATGCCGAGGGCCGCGCCCAGGGGGCTGGGCGGGAGCAGCAGGCCGACGGCGGCGAGCGCGGCGGCGGCCCGGCCGATGGGCCCGGGCCTGGTGCCGCCGCGCAGCAGGAACATCACCAGGGCCTGGGTGAGCAGGTTCTCGGTGAACCACGCCGAGTGGAAGACGGCCTGGTCGTCGAGGGCGTCGGGGCCGCGCAGGGCGAGCGCGAGCACGCCGAAGGTGGCGAGGTCGGCGATCGCGTTGAGCACGCCGAAGCCGGTGATGAACCGCAGGAAGGCGCGCGGTCGCAGCACGGTCGGGCGGCGCAGTGCCGCCGGGCCGGGGCGGTCGTGGGCGAAGGCGAGCTGGGCGGCGTCGAAGCAGAGGTTCTGGACGAGCACCTGGGCCGGGAGCATCGGCAGGAAGGGGAGCAGCAGGCCGGCCGAGAGCATCGCGATGACGTTGCCGAGGTTGGAGGAGAGCGTGACCCGCAGATAGGAGGCGATGTTGGCGCTGCTGTACCGGCCGGCGGAGACGGCGTGCCCGATCGCGCCGAGTTCCTTCTCGGCGAGCACGACGTCGGCGGTCTCGCGGGCGAGGTCCACGGCCGTGCGGGGCGCGATCCCGACGTCGGCCGCGCGCAGGGCGGGGATGTCGTTGACGCCGTCGCCGAGGAAGCCGACGGTGTGCCCGGCGGCGCGCAGCCCGCTGACGATACGGGCCTTGTCCTCGGGAGTGCAGCGGGCGACGACGCCGGCGTCCAGGTCGAGGGAATCACCGGCCACGGTCACCCGCTCCGCGTCCAGTCCGAGGTCCCGGCAGGCGCGGGCGGCCGTGGCGGGGTGGTCGCCGGTGAGGACGCGGACGGTGATGCCGAGGCCGGTGATGCCGCGCAGGGCCTCGGCGGCGCCGGGGGCGAGGGCGTCCCGGAAGGTGACCAGGCCCCGGAAGGTCAGGCCGTCTTCGTCGGCGGCCGTGTAGGGGCGGGTGCGGGCGGGTGCTTCGGCGGTGGCGACGGCGAGGACGCGCAGCCCGGCGCCGGCCTCGCGGGCGGCGAGGGCGAGGTGGCGCCGGCGTTCGGCGGGGTCGAGGTCGCAGCGGTCCAGTACGTCCTCGGCGGCGCCCTTGGTGACGAGGACATGGGTGCCGAGGCGGCCGGCGACGACGGCGGTGGCGGTGCGCCGCCCGGGGGCGAAGGGGAGCGCGCCGATGCCGTCGTGGTCCTCGCCCACCGGTCCGGCCGCGGTGAGCAGGGCCTCGTCCAGGGCGTCGGCGGCGGGCAGTTCGGCGAGCTGAAGGGTCCACCAGGCGCCGACCGCCGCCCAGCGCAGCACCTCCGGGTCGTCCTGCCCGTCGGGACCGAGGGCGCGTTCGACGACGGGGCGGTCCTGGGTGAGGGTGCCGGTCTTGTCGAGGCAGAGGACGTCGACCGCGCCGAGGTCGTGCAGCGCGGGCAGCCGTCGTACGACGACCCGGTGGGTGCGGGCGAGCAGGGCGGCGGCCCGGGCCAGACAGGTGGTGACGATCACCGGGAGCATCTCGGGGGTGAGCCCGACGGCGACCGCGACCGCGAAGGGCAGCGTCTCCAGACCCCGGCCGCGCAGCGCGGCGTTGGCCATGAGGACCAGCGGCGGGGTGAGCAGCATGAACCGGATCAGCACCCAGGAGATGCCGTGCACGGACCGGTCGAAGGCGCTCGCCGCCCGCCGCCCGCCCGCCGCGCTCTGCGCGGCGGCGAACCGGGTCCGCTCCCCCGTAGCCACGACGACCGCCGTGGCACTGCCCGAGGCGACCCCGCTGCCCTGGAAACAGAGGTACGGCTCCTGGAAGGGACCCGCGTCGCCCGCGTCGGGGGTCTCTGCGGCGGCCTTGGCGACGGGCGCCGATTCGCCGGTGAGCACGGCCTGGTGCACGGTCAGCCCACGGGCGCGCAGCAGTCGTACGTCGGCCGGGACCAGGTCTCCGGGGCCGAGCCGTACGACGTCGCCCGGGACCAGCTCGGCGACCGGGACCTCCCGGGCCCGCGGAGCCGCCTCCGCCCCGGTGCGGCGCAGCACGGTGGCGGTGCCGGCGACGAAGTCGCGCAGGGCGGCCAGGGAGCGGTCGGCGCGGTGCTCCCCGGCGGCGCGCAGCCCGCAGCTGACCGCGACCAGGGTGAGGATCACCACGGCCGTGCCCCAGGAGGCGACGGCGGCGGAGACCAGGCCGAGGGTGAGCAGGACGGCGGTGAAGGGGTCGCGCAGGGCCCGGGCGCAGCGCAGCGGCCACGAGGCCGTGTGCGGCAGGGGCGGGGTGTTCTCGCCGACGACGGCGAGCCGGGCCGCGGCCTCGGCCTCGGTCAGTCCCCGCGGTCCCGTGTGCAGCCGGCGCAGCACCTGCAGCGCGGTGGCGGCCTCGCCCTCAGAGACCACGGAGGCGGCGAGGGGCCGGGAGTTCGGCGCCGGTGGTGCGGGCGGTGAGGCGGTCGACGAGGAGGCGTACGACATCGACGACGTCCGGGTCGTCCACCAGGTACACCTGGCGGCGGCCCTCCCGGCGGGAGTGGACCAGGCCGGCGAGCTTCAGCTTGGTGAGGTGCTGGCTGACGGCGGGCAGCGCGCCGCCGACCCGCTCGGCGAGGCCGGTGACATCGCTCTCGCCCTGCGCCAGCGCCCAGACGATGTGCAGCCGGGCGGGCGAGGCGAGCAGCCCGAAGGCCGCGGCCGCCTCCGTGAGCACGTCCGCGGAGGGGTCGTCGTAGCCACCGCCGTGCGCTGTCGCCACTGTCGTACTCCTCCTGTCCACCGCGTCGAGGGGACCCGTTCCGGATCGAAGGAAACAGTCTAGGACGCGGGAACTTCTCCGTGACCGCGTCAGTTTCTACGTTGTTGTAGAAGTAAATTCTTGGCAAGCAAGGCTCTTGGCAAGCACATACCGACCGAGGAGTGAGTGCGCATGGCTCTGTGGGACCGCATCAAGGACTCCGCGACGCAGATGCAGACCCAGCTCGTGGCGAAGAAGAACGACTTGAAGAGCGGTGCGTTCCGCGATGCGAGCATGGCGATGTGCGCGCTCGTGGCGGCTGCCGACGGCACCATCGATCCGGCGGAGCGGCAGCGGGTCGCCCAGCTCATCTCCACCAACGAGGTGCTGCAGAACTTCCCGGCGGACGACCTGCGCCGTCGTTTCGAGGAGAACCTGAACAAGCTGACCGCCGATTTCGCCTTCGGCAAGGTGAGCGTGCTCCAGGAGGTCGCCAAGGCGAAGAAGAAGCCGGCCGAGGCGCGTGCCGTCATCCAGATCGGCATCGTGATCGGCGGCGCGGACGGCGACTTCGACAAGACCGAGCAGGCCGTGGTCCGCGAGGCCTGCTTCACCCTCGACCTGCCGCCGCACGAGTTCGACCTCTGACCGGCGCGGTCCTCACTCCTCGGCCCCGGACACGGTGGCCGGTTCGTTCGACGCCGGGATGATCCGGGCCCGCAGATCCGGGTCCGGCATCCCCGGGTCGAAGGGGAACAGGGGGCGGCGGACCCGGTGGTGGCCAAGACGGGCGAGGTCCTGGTCGACGCCGCCCGGGGTGAGGGCCATCTTCCAGTCCGCGGCCATGGCGTACAGCTCGGGCTCCAGGTAGCCGATCTTGACGATCACGATGTCGGCGGTCCGCGGATCCAGGTCCAGGTCGGTGAAGTCGTGCTCGTGGTGGTACGGCTTGCGCAGCCGGGTCAGGATCACGTGGACACCGCCGACCCGGAGGACGACCTCGGTCCCGGCGTCCCGGTCGCCGTGCCGGATCGCCTGGACCACGCCGGTCAGCGTGAGTGGTCCGCAGTGCCGGTCGTCGACCTCGGCACCGGCGGTGACGGTGACGGTCGCGCCGACGCCGGCCCGGACGGCGGCCTCGACGGCGGCGGGGCCGGGCAGCGAGGCGTAGACGACCTGCGGGCCGGACGCGTCCCGGAACTCCGGCCGGGCCAGCACCTGCCAAAGTCCCCAGGTCACGTCGCCGGCGCCGCCCGCCGTCGGGTTGTCGCCGGTGTCGCTGATGAAGTAGGGGCGGGCGGTGGCGGCCAGGGCGTCGTCGAGACAGTCGTCGAGAGTGCCGGTCGGCGCGACGAACGCGAAGTCGTGGCGGGCCTTCCAGAAGCCGAGCGCCAGTTGTTCGGCGCCCGCCGTCACCGCCGCCCGGTCCTGCCCGGTGACCACCACGGCGGCCCGGTTGCGCGGTTCGTCGGCCCACGCGTAGCCGACCCAGATCGCCGCGTCGAGGACGCCGGGGCGCGCCGCCACCTCCTCGACCGCCGCGTACACGCTCCTGGCGGGCTCGATCCGGGTCGAGGTCTGTTCCCCGGCCAGCAGGACCGGGACCGGGATCCAGGCCTTGACCGGCCGGGGCGCGCGGTCCACCAGCCGGCCGAGCAGGTTGCGCGCGGCCCGTTCCCTGGTCTCCAGGGTGTCCTCGTGCGGGGCCGTGCGATAACAGGTGATCAGGTCGCTCAGGTGGACAAGGCGGCCGGAGACGTTGCCGTGCAGGTCCATCGAGGTCGACACCAGGGTGTCCGGGCCGGTCACCTCACGGATACGGGCCAGGAGTTCGGCCTCCGCGTCGTCGAGGCCCTCGACGGTCATCGCACCGTGGATGTCGTACCAGAGGCCGTCGAGGGGACCCAACTCCGCGACCCGCTCGAGGAGTTCGTCGGAGAGGGCGCGGTAGGCGGCCGCCGTCACGGTGCCGCCGGGCAGGGCCTTGCCGACCAGGGCGCCGCGCCAGTCGGCGGAGGCCCGCAGCGGGGTGCCCTCCGCGAGGAAGGGGTAGCCGGTGAGGACGTCGGCGCCGCGCCGGGAGTGGAAGGCGGGGGCCTCGGTGCGGGCCGGGGAGAAGGTGGACGACTCGATGCCAAGACCGGCGATCGCGATGACGGGGCGGGACTGTGACATGGCTCCTCCGGAACGGGACGGGACAGGACGCATTCGGCGGACCCGAGGACGGGGCGGGGCGGGGCGGGCCGGCCGGTGACAGCCGGGGCAGGGCTGACCCGGGTGGCCGGTGACGGCGAGGCGGGGGCTGAGCGGGGTGACCGGTGAGGCGGGACCGGGGCTGAGCCCGGATGAGCGGTGACCGGTGACGGCGGGGCTCAGGGGTGGTGGCCGGTGGCCGTGTGCAGGGCCTGGGCCACGGCGCGTTGCAGGGCGAACCGGCCGGCGCCGGCCAGTCCGGCGTCGGCGCCGAGGCTGGCCCGCTCGATCACCAGATGCTCGGTCACCAGCGGATGGCAGCCCTCGTAGAGCTGGCTGCGCACGGCGGCGACGAACGGTTCCAGCGTGGAGAGGATGCCGCCGAGATACACCGCGTCGGGGTTGAAGAAGTTGACGTTGGCGGCCAGCACCATGCCGAGGTAACGCCCGGCCTGCCGGACCGCCCGGGTGGCCTCGGGGTCGGCGTCGGAGGCGAGTCGTACGACGTCCTCGGTGGAGGCCACCGCCAGACCACGCTCCCGCAGGATCCGCACCAGCGCCGCACCGGAGGCGACGGTCTCCAGACAGCCGGTGTTGCCGCAGGAGCACGGGATGTCGTGGGCGGCCTCCACCCGGACGTGCGTGATCTCCCCGGCCGCGCCGGTGCCGCCGCGGTAGAGGCGGCCGTCGGCGATGACGCCGGCGCCGATCGCCGTGCCGGTCTTGACCATGATGGACTGCCGGCGTTCGGGCGGCTGTGCCCCGTGTTCGCCGACGGCCATGCAGTTGGCGTCGTTCTCGATGGCCGCCGGCACTCCGAAACGGTCCTCCAGCCAGGTGCGCACGGGAAAGCGGTTCCAGCCGGGCATCCGGGACGGCAGGGTGACGACTCCGGAGACGACGTCGACCGGTCCGGGCAGCGAGAGACCGACACCGCGCAGCAGTTCCCGGCCGTGCTGCTCGGCGAGTGCCTCCAGGGTCGCGGCGAGGCCGGGCAGCGCGGCCTCGGGTCCGTCGGCGGTGGCGAACGGCACGGTGGTGACGTCGGTGAGCACGCCGCCCGCCTGCATCACCCCCACATGGGCGTGCCGGCCGCCGAGTTCGGCGGCCACGGCGAAGCCGTCGTTGCCGCCGAGCCGCAGCGTCTTCCGGGGCCGGCCGCCGGCCGAGGACACCGTGCCTTCCTCGGCGACCAGGCCATGGGCCATCAGCTGACCGACCGCCGACGAGACCGTCGAGGGCGCCGCGCCCAGGAGAGCCGCCAGTTCGGTGCGCGAGGCGGCCTGTCCCGAGGCCAGGAGGCCGAGGACGCGCTCGGCCAGCACGGGGTGACCGGCGCTGGGCTTGCGGCGCCGCCGACTTTCTTCGGTCATGGACGAGCTTTCTTCCGGCATCAAGTACGGGTGGCGTCGAGCGTAAGCCCCACGGCGAGGCCGTTGGCTTTCTCCAGAACAGCAGAAACAGGCTTTTTACAGGAACACACCTGTTTCTTCGACCAGTCGAATCGTTGACTGTCCCTCACCCTCTTCCTCCGATCCGCTTTTTTCGAGGTGAGCCATGTCCTCTGTCCGCCCCGGGCTCCTCGCCGGCGCCCTTCTCTCCGCGAGCACTCTGCTGCTCGCGGGGTGTTCCGGGTCGAGCGGTTCGTCGTCGTCCGCGTCCCACGACTCGATCGACTACGCGCTGCCCGCCAACTTCACACCGAACTGGATCCTGCCGATCGGCACCGCGGCCCACCTCAACACCAACAACATCTCGATCGCCAACACCCTCTGGGAGCCGCTGATCGCCTACGACGGCTCGACCGGCTCGATGGGCTGGAACAAGAAGGGTTCCGTGGCCACGGCCGCCACGTTCGCCGCGGACCACAAGAGCGTGACGATCACCCTGGGCGACCGGCACTGGAGCGACGGCAAGCCGATCACCTCCGCCGACGTGGCGTTCTGGTACGAACTGATCAAGGCGAACAAGGCGCAGTGGGCGGGCTACAGCCCCGGCAAGGCCCCGGACAACTGGACGTCCTTCAAGACCGTCGACAGCCGCCGTTTCACGATCGCCTTCGACAAGGCCTACAACCCGCAGTGGATGCTGGCGAACGAGCTGAGCCTGATCAACCCGCTGCCCCAGCACGCCTGGGACAAGGGCGGCAGCGCCAAGGACGAGTGGACCTACCTGAACGACGCGGCGAAGAACATCGCCGGGTACCAGACGAACGCCCTGTGGAAGACGATCAGCGGCCCGTACGCCGTGAAGTCGTTCTCGACGGCCGGCAAGGTGGTCCTGACCGCCAACAAGAAGTACGACGGCGGCGAGAAGCCGGCCATCACCACGGTCGACCTGCTGCCCTTCACCACCGCCGACGCGGAGAAGAACGCCCTGCGCTCGGGCAGCGTCGACTACGGCTACATCGAGGCGACCGACCTCGACCAGAAGGAGAGCTTCACCGCGCGCGGCTACTCGGTGAAGCCGTGGTCCGGCTGGGCGATCACCTACATGCCGTACAACTTCAACAACCCGGCGATGGGCGCGGTGTTCAGGCAGTTGTACGCGCGGCAGGCGATCCAGCGGTCCATCGACCAGACGACCCTCGCGAAGGTCGTCTTCAACGGCACCGCGGTGCCCGGCTACGGCCCGATCCCGCAGGCCCAGTCCTCGGACTTCGTGTCGGCGGCGCAGCGGGCCAACCCCTATCCGTTCTCCACGACCGCCGCCAAGTCCCTGCTGACCGCCCATGGCTGGACGGAACAGGGCGGGGTGATGACGTGCACCGCCCCGGGGCCGGGGGCCAACCAGTGCGGGGCCGGGATCGCCAAGGGCACGAAGTTCGAGATGCGGGTGCTGTCGCAGTCCGGGTCGACGGTGACCGACAACATGATGAGCGCGATCCAGTCCTCGCTCGCCGACACCGGCATCAAGTTCACGATCAAGACCGCGCCGGTCAACTCGGTACTGTCACAGACCCCGCCGTGCACGGCGGGCCAGTCGATCTGCACGTGGCAGCTGTCGTTCTTCGGCACGGCGGGCAGCTGGTACTTCCCGGCCTTCCCGACCGGTGACTCGCTCTTCCAGTCCAAGGGCGGCTCCAACTTCGGCAACTACTCCGACACCACCGTCGACAAGCTCATCGCGGCGTCCACGACGGCGAGTTCGAACGCGGTGATCCAGGAGTACAGCGCGTCCCTCGCCAAGGACCTGCCAGTGATCTGGCTGCCCGAGCCCGACTACCAGATCTCCGTGATGCGGCGCGGCCTCGGCGGCTTCTCCCAGGACCCGCTCGCCAACTTCCACCCCGCGCAGTGGAAGTGGACCAGCTGAGCATGGACACCGCGTTGTTCCTCGCCCGGCGCCTGCTCCAGGCCCTGGTGGTGATCCTCATCGTCACGGTCGTGGTGTTCTGTCTGCTGCACGCGCTCCCCGGGGGTCCCGCGCGCGGGATCCTCGGCCCGCAGGCCACCGCCCAGCAGATCGCCTCGTTCAACCACGAACAGGGCCTGGACCGGCCGCTGCCCGTCCAGTACGTCTACTATCTGCGCACCCTGCTGCACGGCGACCTCGGCACCTCGTACACCCTCAACGAGGCGGTCTCCCGGCTGATCGAGCAGCGGCTGCCGAAAACCCTCGTGCTGACCGTGCTGTCGGCGCTGCTCGGCCTGCTGGTCGCGGTGCCCGTCGGCATGTGGCAGGCGGTGCGGCGGGACCGGCCGGTCGACTACACCCTGACCACGCTGAGCTTCGTGGCATACGCGACGCCCGTGTACTTCCTGGGGCTCGTCCTGGTGCTGGTCTTCACCCAGTGGCTCCCCTGGTTCCCCTCCCAGGCACCCCAAGGGGACACGCTGGCCCAGGTGTTCGCGGATCCGGCGGGCCTGGTACTGCCGGTGGTGACGGGTGCGGCGTCGATGGTCGCCGTGTTCAGCCGCTACATGCGGGCGGCGACCCTGGACAACCTCTCCGAGGACTACGTGCGTACCGCGCGGGCGGGCGGCTCGACACCCGGCAGGATCCTGTGGCGGCACGTGTTCCGCAACTCGCTGACCCCCGTGACCGCCATGCTCGGCTACTACGTCCCCGTGCTGTTCGGCGGCGCCCTGGTCGTCGAGCAGCTCTTCAACTACCCGGGGATGGGGCTGCTGTTCTGGAGCGCGGCACAGTCCTCCGACTACCCGGTGCTGCTCGGCTGTGTCCTCGTCATCTCCGTCGCGACCGTCACGGGCACCCTGCTGGCGGACGTCGTCCAGCGGATCGTCGACCCCCGGGTGAAGGGAGGCCGGGCATGAGCACCCTGACCGAGACCGTGCCCGTGACGAGCCGACGGCCGCTGTCCGTAAGACGATTCGCCCGCAACCGGACGGCGGTGGCCGGAGTCGTGGTGGTCGTCCTGTTCCTGCTGTTCTGCTTCGCCGGCCCGCTGCTGCACGCCACGGACCAGACCCACACCGATCTCTCCCAGGTCAACCTCCGGCCGGACGGAGCGCATTGGCTGGGTACGGACGCCGTCGGGCACGACGAGCTGGGCCGGCTCATGTACGGCGGCCGGGTCTCCCTGCTGGTGGGCCTGGCGGCCGGCGTCCTCGCGACCGTGATCGGCACGCTCTGGGGCGCGGTGGCCGGCTACGCGGGTGGCTGGGTGGACGCGGTGATGATGCGCGTGGTCGACGCGGGCATCGCCATCCCGGCCCTGTTCATCCTGCTGGTGGTGTCCGCGATCAGCAATCCCGGTCCGCTCGGGCTGGTCCTCATCCTGGGTCTGGTGTCCTGGCTGGTGCCGTCCCGGCTGGTGCGGGCGGAGACCCTGACGCTGAAGAACCGTGACTACGTACTGACGCTGCGCGCCATCGGCGGCACCCACGGCCGGGCGATCCTGCGGCACGTCCTGCCGAACTCGGTGTCGACGATCGTGGTCGCGGCGACCTTCCAGGTGGCGGACGCGATCCTGCTCGTCGCGTACGTCTCGTATCTGGGCCTGGGCGTGCAGCCGCCGCGGACCGACTGGGGCGGCATGCTGTCCGCCGGTCTGACGGCGGCCTACTCCGGACGCTGGTGGCTCATCGTTCCGCCCGGCCTCGCGATCATCCTCGTCGTGTGCGCGTTCAACGCGATCGGCGACGGTCTGCGCGACGCCTTCGATGTGAGGGGACGCGGATGAACAACCCTGATATCTCCGGTACTCCCCGGCCCCCCGACGACCGAGCCGTCCCCGACGACCGAGCCGTCCCCGACGACCGAGCCGTCCCCGACGACCGAGCCGTCCCCGACGACCGAGCCGTCCCCGACGACCGGGCCGTCCCCGACGACCGGGCCGTCCTCGACGTCCGGGACCTGGCCGTGACCTTCACGACCGACACCGGTCCGGTGCCCGCCGTGCGCGGGGTGTCGCTTCGGGTGCGCCCCGGAGAGACGCTCGCGCTGGTCGGCGAGTCCGGGTCGGGCAAGTCCACCGTGGCGCTGGCCGCGTTGGGGCTGCTGCCCGGCAACGCCGTGACGACCGGCCGGATCACGGTCGGCGACTTGGACGTCGTCGGCGCGGGCGAGCCGGAACTGACGCGGCTGCGCGGCCGTACCGCGTCCATGGTGTTCCAGGAACCGGCCACCGCGCTGGACCCGCTCACCCGGGTGGGCGCCCAGATCGCGGAAGTCGTCCGCAACCACCGCAAGGTGTCGCGCGCCGAGGCCGCCGCCGAGGCGGTCGCCCTGCTGCGCAGGGTGGGCATTCCGGAGCCGGAGCGGCGGGCCAGGGCCTTTCCGTTCCAGCTCTCGGGCGGACAGCGGCAGCGGGTCGTCATCGCGATGGCCGTCGCCAACTCCCCCGGTCTGCTGGTCGCCGATGAGCCGACCACCGCGCTCGACGTCACCGTGCAGGCCGAGATCCTGGACCTGCTGCGGGAGTTGGCGGCCGACGCGGGCACGGGCGTGCTGCTGGTCACCCACAACATGGGCGTGGTCGCCGACTTCGCCGACCGGGTCGCGGTGATGCTGCGCGGCGAGGTGGTGGAGACCGGGCCGGCGGAGGACGTGCTGCTGCGTCCGGCCCACGACTACACGCGGCGGCTGCTGGCTGCGGTACCCCGGTTGACGGCCGACGGACCGGCCGCCGAGGACCTCGCGGCGCCCGAGGGGGAACCGGTCGTCCGCCTCCAGGACGTCTCCGTCCGCTTCGGGCGTGGCCGGGGTGCGGTGTCCGCCCTCCAGGAGGTCTCGTTCACGGTCCGGGCCGGGGAGACGGTCGGGCTGGTGGGCGAGTCCGGGTCCGGGAAGTCGACGGCGGCCCGGGTGGCACTGGGGCTGGTCGCGCCCGACGCCGGGAGGGTCTCGCTGTTCGGGGCCGATCTGCGACGCAGCCGAGGGCGGGCCAGGCGACGGCTGCTGTCCGGGGTCGGGGTGGTGCTCCAGGACCCGGTGGCCTCGCTGGACGCCCGGATGAGCGTCGCCGAGTGTGTCGCCGAGCCGCTGCGGGTGCACCGCCGGGGCCTGTCGGCGGCCGAGCGCCGCGCCCGGGTGGCCGAGGTGCTCGATCTGGTCCGGCTGCCCGGCCGGGTGGCGGGGCGCGGACCACGTGAGCTGTCCGGCGGTCAGCGGCAACGGGTCAGCCTGGCCAGGGCTCTGGTGCTGGGGCCCCGGCTGCTGGTCGCGGACGAGCCGACGAGCGCACTGGACGTGAGTGTCCAGCGCACGGTGCTGGAGGTGATCGCCGAGTTGCAGCACGAGTTGGGGTTCGGATGTCTGCTGGTCTCGCACGATCTCGCGGTGGTACGGGAGTTCGCCGCGCGGGTGGTGGTCATGCGGGGTGGACGGGTGCTGGAACAGGGGGCGACCGCGGCGACCCTGCGCCACCCGGAGACGGAGTACGCCCGCCGGCTCCTGGCCGCCGTGCCGGTACCCGATCCGGTGCTGCAACGCGCCCGCCGGGCGGCCCTACGAGGACAGGAGGCCACCACGTGAGCCACGCACCCGAGGCGTTCGCGGGGATCGACATCGGCGGGACGACCACCCAGGCCGTCCTGTGCACGCCGGATCTCGCCGTCCTGGACCGGGCGCAGCTGCCGACCCCGGCCGCCGAGGGCGGCACCGCCATGGTCGGCGCCGCCCTGACCGTCGTACGACGGATGCTGAACCGCACTCCGGTACGGCTGCTCGGCGCCGGGGTCGGGGCGGCCGGGGTGGTGGACGCGCGGGCCGGGCGGATCCTGGTGGCCAGCGACTCCTTCCGGGACTGGGCCGGTCACGAGGTCACCGCGGCCGTCCGGGAGGCGCTCGGGGTACCGGCGTCCCTCGACAACGACGTCAACGCCTTCCTGCGCGGCGAGGTGGCGCGGGGCGCGGTCGTGGGCGAGACCCATGTGCTCGGCATGACGCTGGGCACCGGCGTGGGCGGGGCACTGTGGCTGAACGGCGAGCTGTACGACGGCCCGCGGGGCGCGGCGGGCGAGATCGGGCATGTGCCCGGCTTCGGCGGGCTGCCCTGCACCTGCGGTGGGCGCGGCCATCTCGAGACGCTGGCGTCCGGCCGGGCGCTGGCGGCGCGGTACGCGGAGCGGACCGGCCGCACGGCGACCGCCCGGGAGCTCGCGGGGGCGGCGGAGCGGGGCGACGCGGACGCGGTCGCCGTGTACGAGGCGGCCGGGGCCGCCGTCGCCCGCGCGATCCTGCTGGTGGCGGGGCTGCTGGATGTCACCACGTGTGTGGTGGGCGGCGGTGTGAGCCGCTCCTGGGCACCGCTGGAGCCGGCCCTTCTCGCCGTTCTGGCGGCCGAACCCCCGGTCAGTGGCAGGCCGGTGCGGGTAGTGCCGGCCCGCCTGGGCGAGGACGCCGTCGCGGTGGGCGCGGCGGCCCGGATCCGGGCGCGGCTGCTCGCGCAGGGATCGGAGACGGTCGCCTGAGCGGCGGACCGGCCCCCACCGGCTTCCCCCGCCTCACTTCGGTCGGCCGGTGCGCCTGGACGGTGCCCCCAGGCCCATGGTTGACACAGCCCGCGCCCCTTGGGCAGGAAGACTCACGCATCTCACAGGTCGGCCAGCGTCCGGAGCAGTTCCGTCGCGGTGGTCACGTCCCCGGTCAGCGCACGGTCCTCCGTGGCCGCCGGCAACGCTGCCGCCGCCACCCTGAAGGCAGGCACCGTCGGCTCCACCGGTCCGAGCCGCAGCGCCCGTACCGCCACCACCAGTTCGCATGCCAGTACCACCGCGTAGGCCTCCGCCGCCCGTTCCGTCTGTTTCGCCGCCTGGCCTGCGAAGGTCGCCGCCTCCTCCAGGCCGTGGGAGAGGACCGTGTGGCCCGTCGAGGCCGGGGTCGCGGACGCACGGACCTCCGCCAGGGCCGAGTTGGCCGTGTACTCCAGGATCATCGTGCCGGAGCTGGCCGCCGGTCCCGTGGCCAGGAACCCGGGAAGGCCGGTGAGGTCGGCGCGGCCCAGGGCCTGGAGGCGGGCGGCGGAGAGCTGGGCGGTCTGGAGGAGGGCGAGGTCGAGGCCGTCCAGGGCCAGGGCGAGCGGCGTCACGAAGAAGCCGCCGTGGTGGTAGACGCGGCCGTCGGGGGCCAGCACGGGGTTCTCCGTCGGGCAGTTGATCTCCGTCTCGATGATCCGGCGGAGGGCGTCGGCGGCCTCCAGGGCCGCGCCGTGGACCTGGGGGAAGACGCGGAAGGCGTAGGGGTCCTGGACGCGGCGGCCGGTGGTGCGGGGGTGGTCGGGTATCGCCAGGAGGCGGCGTATCTCCGCCGCCGCCCTGGCCGGGCCGGGGTAGGGGCGCAGCGCGTGTACCTCGGGCGCGTAGGCCTCCGGCGATCCGGAGACGGCGGCCAGGGAGAGCGCGGCCACCGCGTGTGTGGCCCGCAGCAGCACGTCCAGGTCGTGGCAGGCCAGGGCGGCCCGGCCCAGCGCGAGGGCGCTGCTGCTCAGGAGGGCGAGCGAGTCGCCGGGTCGGAGGGTGACCGGGGCGGGCAGTTCGGCGTCGGGGGACGTGGTCAGCCAGGGGCGTTCGCCGATCAGGGTCAGGCCGGTCTGGGCGAGCGCGGTCAGGTCGCCGGTGCCCACTCCGCCGTACTCGTTGATCGCGGGGTACACGCCAAGGCGCAACGCCTCGGTGAGGGCGGTGACGAAGGACGGGTGGATGCCGGAGCCGGCGGCCAGGAGCTGGTTCGCACGGACCGCCAGCAGGGCACGGGCCCGGCGCGGCGGGAGCAGGGGGCCGGCGCCGCCGGCGTGGCTGCGCAGCAGGCGCAGGGTGTGGCCGGCCGCGTCCGACGGGTCGACCCCGATCGAGCGGTGGGCGCCCACACCGGTGCCACGGCCGTACCAAAGGCCTTGCCCGGCGAGGTTTTCGGCGGTCTCGTGGGCGTGGCCGACCCGGTCGAGCGCCTCGGGCGCTACGACCGGGTCGGCGACGGCGTCGGCCAGCCGGACGAGTCCGGGCAGGCCGAGGCCGTTGCCGTCGAGCACGACACAGGAGCGCGCGGGCACCTGTCTCGGTACGTCGCTGGTGCTGTCCAAGGGAGATCGGGCGCGGGTGCGGGTCAGCTGCTGAGGCCGGCCTTCTTCAGCCAGGCCTGGGCCACGTCCAGCGGGTCCTTGTTGTCGGACTGCACCTGGGTGTCCAGGTCCAGCAGGGTCGCCGTGTCGAGCTTGGCGGAGACCGCGTTGAGGGCGTCGGTGGCCGTCTGGTTCAGGGCGCTCTTGTAGACCAGGGGCTGGACGTTCTCGAAGCCGAAGAGGTTCTCCGGGTCCTGGAGGACGACGAACTTCTCCTTGGTGATGGTCGGGTCCGTGCTGAAGATGTCGCCGGCCTGCACCGCGTTCTTCTTCAGGGCGGCCTCGGTGAGCGGGCCGCCCGCGTCCAGCGCCTTGAAGGACTTGAACTCCAGCCCGTACACGGACTTCAGGCCGACCAGGCCCTGCTGGCGGGTCTGGAACTCCGGCGAGGCGCCGATGACCAGGTCCTTGGCGATGCTCTTGAGGTCGGCTATGGAGGACTTCTCGGTGAGGTTGTACTTGGCGGCGGTCGCCGCGTTGACCGTCACCGTGTCCTTGTCCTGCGCGTCCGCCGGGTCCAGCAGCGTCAGCTTGGAGTCGAGCTTGGCCTCGACGGCCTTGGTGGTCTCCTCGACGGTCTTGGGGGCGGCCTTGGGGTCGAGGTAGGCGAGCAGGGCTCCGTTGTACTCGGGCAGGACCGAGACCGAACCGTTCTTGAGCAGACCGTAGGTGGTCTCGCGGCTGCCGATGTTCGACTTGTAAGTGACCTTGACGCCCTTGGCCTTGAGGGCCTCGCCGTAGATGTCGGCGATCAGGATGCTCTCGGCGAAGTTGTTCGAGCCGACGACCACGGTGTCGCCGCTCGCCTTGCTGTCGGACAGCGGGTCGGACTTGCTGTCGTCGGAGGAGGAACAGCCCGCCAGCAGGGCCGTCGTCGCGGCGAGCGCGACGGCCGCCGCGCCTCGGTATGTCCGGATTGACCTGCTGGGAAGGGTGTTGGAAGTCACGGTTGCCGTTCCGGGAGCTGTGGGCAGAAGGGTGGGGGTGTTGCGAACCACGTGGGGCTGTTGCGAACCACTCCGCACGATCCAATCCAGCCGGTTCTCGGTCAGTCAAGTACCTCCGGGTCACCGATTGGCTTCGATCCGTGGCCAGTTGTGGACGGAGAGCGGTCTCTTTGTAACGGATTCTTGATAAAGAGCAAGCGGAATCGCGCTTCAAGAACGCTGTAGTCTCACGGCAGTTGATATCGGTCACAGCGGTGCACGGGGCCCGCTACTCGGTGTCGTTCCGGAGCAGCTCGGGGTGAAGACGCCCCCCACAGTCGAGACACCCTCATGAAGGAGGCCCGGTGTCCACGAACCAGGTGGACGCGCCCGTCCGGCCCGCCCAGACGCGAGGCGGGATACGGGGCTTCGCCGACCGTTGGCCTTTCCGGCGCAAGCTGAACCTGCTGGTCGGTGTGCCGCTCGCCGTCATCGCCGTACTGCTCGCCTATGTCTTCACCGATCTGGTGCAGCAGTCCACCAGCGCGAACGACGCGGCGCAGCTGGTCCGGGACAGCACCCAGGTGGCACGCCTTGTGGACAAGGTCGAGGCGGAGCACCAGCAGGCGATCCTGCTCTCCGCCCGGTACGAGTCCGGGTACAGCACCCCGTCGCGGGCCGCCTACCGCGCGGCCCAGGAAGCGGTGACCGACCAGCTCCGGACGGTCCGTGACACCTTCGGCGACCGGCTGCCGGACACCGAGTCGGACGCCCTGCGGCAGGTCGAGGGCCTGTCCAGCCTGCGCGAGTCCGTCGAGCAGTCGTACCTGCCGGCGGACAACATCGACCCGGCGTACAGCAACGCGGCCAACGACCTGATCGACGGCCTCGGTCTGGACCGCAACGCCAACCTCGCCGCCACCTTCACCGGCAACCTGCTGGACTCGCTGCTGCGCGCGGACGCCGCCCACGGCGCCTTCGAGACCAACGTGCTCGCGGCCACCACCGGGGACACCAACGCGCTGATCGAGTTCACCAACGCGGTCGGTGCCTACGACCTGTACCAGCACCAGGCCCAGCGCTTCACCCGGTTCGCCACCGAGGGGCAGGCGGCCCAGCTGGCCTCCGTCGAGCACACCAAGGCACAGGGCAGGATCGCGGAATCCTACGCCGAGCTGCAGATCGACCCGAGCAGGCTGGAAGCCGGCAGCCAGGACGACATCCGGCGAGCGGTCAACGACGCGCTGACCGACTACCCCGACTATCTCGACCAGGCCACCGCCCGGCTGAACATCACCGCCTCGCTCATCGGCCAGATCGCCGACCGGGCCGACACGACCGCCGACTCGGCCAAGTGGCGCGCCATCTACCTGCTGACCGGCACCCTGCTCGGCTTCGTCCTGTGGATCACCCTCGCCGCGCTGGTGCGCCGCTCGGTGATCCGCCCGGTGCAGGCCCTGACCGGGGTCGCGCACGAGGTCGCCGAGGTGGCGGGCCGCGAACTCGCCCGGGTCGCCGACGACGACGACGAGGACGACAGCCCGCCCCGGCTGCGGGACATGCCGGTCACCGCCCGCGACGAGATCGGTGACCTGGCCGACGCGTTCAACCAGGTGCAGACCACGGCCGCGGCCCTCCTCGAACGCCAGGTGCTCAGCCGCCGCAACACCGCCGAGATGTTCGGCAACGTCGGCCGCCGGGTCAGCAACCTGACCACCCGCCAGCTCGCCTTCATCGACGCGGTGGAGCGCGCGGAGACCGACCCGGCCCTCCTCGAACGCCTCTACTCCATCGACCACATCGCCGTCCGCCTGCGCCGCAACGCCGACAGCCTGATGCTGCTGGCCGGCATCCGCGAGACCGTGCTGGCCTCCGGGCCCACCCCGCTGTCCAACGTGGTCCGGGCCGCACTCGGCCAGATCGAGGGCTACCAGCGGGTACGGCTGTACGCCGGCACGGACGCCATGATCGAGCCGGACATCATCGGCGACCTCACCCTGATGGTGGCCGAACTCCTGGAGAACGCGGTGTCGTTCTCGCCGGAGGGCAGTCCCGTGGAGGTGACCGTCCGTACCGGTGACCACGGCGCGCACATCGTTGTCACCGACCACGGCCTGGGCATGAGCGCCGAGCGGCTGGTCGAGGAGAACGCCCGGCTGGTCCGCCGTGAGCGCCTCGACCTGGTGCCGACCAAGGTGCTCGGCCTGTTCGTGGTGGGTGCGCTGGCCCGGCGCTGGGAGATCGGCGTCGAACTGACCCGGACCCCGGGCGGCGGTGTCACCGCCGAGGTGACGCTGCCCTCCCGGCTGTTGCTGACGATGAGCGCGGTGGCCGACACCACCGGCGCCCCGCTCGCCGTGGAGCCGACGGCGCCGGCCGAACCGACCGGGCCGACCGCCGCCGCCTCGATCCCGGCCGCCGCCGAGCCCGAGGGCCCGCTCCCCCGCCGGGTGCCGCGCCGTGAACCGGCCGCCGAGGCGAAGGCCGCACCGGCCCCGCTGGTCCCGGCCGCCCGCAGCGGCGAACCCCCGGCCGACGCCGCCGACGGAGCGCGTCCGCTGCGCCGCCGGGTACGCGGCGCGACCCTCCGCACCACCGTCGGCGCCGCACAGACCCTCGCCCAGCCACCGCGCAACCGCGACGCCGACGCCGAGCGGGACGCGCTGGAGGAGTTCGAGGCGGCGGTGGAGCGCGCCCGGCGCGAGAGCGACACCGGAAGCCATGAGCGACCCGCGCCGCACCCCGAGACCAACCCGCCGCACCACCAGATCCACCTTCCGGAAGGAGCCGAGCAGTGAGCACGTCGACAGGTGACACCCCGACGGGCGGCGCCGCCACGCCGACCGACCTGCAGGCGGCCGCAGCCGACTTCACCTGGCTGCTGAACCGCTTCGCGACCGAGACAGCAGGCGTGGTGGACGCGATCGCCGTGTCCTCCGACGGTCTGTTGATCGCCGTGTCGGAGCTGCGTGAACGCGCGCACTCCGAACGGCTGGCCGCGATCGTCTCCGGCATCACCAGCCTGGCCGCCGGCGCCTCCGGCAACTACGGCCTGGGCGGCCTCAACAAGGTCATCATCGACCTGGAGGGCGGCCATGTGATCGTCTCCGCGATCGGCAGCGGCGCCGTGCTCGGCGTGGTCGCCGACAACGAGGCCAAGCTCGGCAACATCGCCTACGAGATGACTCTGTTCGCCAACCGGGCCGGCGCCGCGCTCAACCCGCAGCTGGTTCTGGAGCTGAAGAACAGCGTCGGCGTCCCACAGACGCGCTGACCGGCGGAGCCGGTCGAGAGAGGAAGACACAGCCATGGCGGACGGCTTCCCGCCCCCGGGCCCGGACCCGGTCGGCCCCGCCCCCGCCGTACGGCCGTTCCTGGTCACCGCCGGCCGGGTGGCGGACAGCGCCTCCGGACCGGCGATGCCCGTCGAGACCCAGGTGGTGGCGACCACCGCCGGACTCGACGCGCTCGCCCGGCTCTCCTTCGAGCAGCACGACATCGTCGCCGCGTGCCGGATTCCGCAGTCGCTCGCGGAACTGGCGGCCCGGCTGCGGCTGCACCTGAACGTGGTCCGGGTGCTCGCCGAAGACCTGCGCGAAGCGGGGCAGCTGACCGTGCATGTGCCCGACTTCGAAGCCACCCACGACTCGTCCGTCCTGCGCAGGGTTATCGACGGCCTGCGGGCCATCCCAGACTCCCGAGGGGTACTCCGTGACACCGACTGACTCGCTGACCCGGGGGACCGGGCGTACGGCCGTCCGGCCGCCGCTGCCGGTGAAGATGGTCATCGCGGGCGGTTTCGGCGTGGGCAAGACCACCGCCGTCGGCTCGATCTCGGAGATCGAGCCACTGACCACCGAGGCGTCGATCACCGAGGTCGCGGCGGGCGTGGACGACCTGACGCTCACCCCGCGCAAGACGACCACGACCGTGGCGATGGACTTCGGCTGCATCACCATCGACCCGACGCTGAAGCTGTATCTGTTCGGCACGCCCGGGCAGGAACGGTTCGGCTTCATGTGGGACGACATCGTCGAGGGGGCGCTCGGCGGGCTCGTGATCGTGGACACCCGGCGGCTCGACGACTGCTATGCGGCGGTCGACTACTTCGAGCACCGCGGAATTCCGTTCGCCATCGCCATCAACGCGTTCGACGGGCAGGTCGAGCACACGCTGGACGAGGTGCGGTGGGCGTTGGACGTCGCGGAGGGGACTCCGCTGGTCGTCTTCGACGCGCGGGAACGGGGTTCGGTGCGCGACGCGCTGCTGGTGGTTCTCGAACTGGCGCTGGCGCGGCGCGAGGGGTAGTGCGGTGGGTGGGGAACTGCGGGCCCGCCGCGTGGGGCTGGTCGCGCCCACGCGGCGGCAGCCGCGTATTCGGTTCAGCCGCGCGCCCCTTTCGGGGCGCTAGTGCCGTGGCAGGCAACGTTTGCCCGTGAAGGAGCGGCGCCCGGTGCGTGCTCTCGGCGTGCCGGACGGAGGCCCTCGTACTGGACGTACTTGGGTCTTCGGCTGGTGCGGCGAGAGTGCGTGCCGGGCGTCGCGACGGGGCGAACGTTGCCTGTCACGGCACTAGCTCCTCCGTACCCCCGGCGAGACGGTCAGTCTCTGTACCGCCCAGAAGATGCCCAGTGTCGCCAGGGCCATGGCTGCCACCAGGGTCGCGCCGCCCACGACCTTCTCGTAGTTCTTCTGGTAGAGGCCGTCGATGATGTAGCGGCCCAGGCCGCCCAGGCTGACGTACGCCGCGATCGTCGCCGTCGAGACGATCTGGATGGCCGCCGACCGCAGGCCGCTGAGGATCAGCGGGAGGGCGACCGGGAGTTCGACCTGGAAGAGGACGCGTGCCTCCGGCATGCCCATGCCGCGCGCCGCGTCCACCGGGGACGGGTCGACCGAGCGCATCGCCTCGTACGTCGTGACCAGGATCGGCGGTACGGCGAGGATCACCAGCGGGATCATCACCGGCAGCATGCCGAAGCCGAGCCAGATGAACATCAGGACCAGCAGCCCGAAGCTGGGCAGCGCCCGGCCGGCCGTGGCGATCAGGGCGAGGGTGTTGCCGCCACGCCCGTAGTGGCCGGTGATCAGGCCGATGGGCAGACCGATGACGGCCGCGTAGGCGAGCGCCTCCAGCGAGTACTGGATGTGCTCCCACAGGCGGGTGGGGATGCCGTCGTAGCCGTGCCAGTGCGAACTGTCGCTGAAGAAGGCGTGGATGAAGTTGAGGACGTTCACCGGGTGCTCTCCTTCGGCATCCAGGGCGTCAGCACACGGCGCAGGAGGACGAGGAGGGCGTCCGCCAGGATCGCCAGCACGGCCGTCGTCACCACGGAGTTCACCGCCAGTTCGGGGCGGTGGTAGATGTTGGCGTCGTTGAGCAGGTTGCCGAGGGCGCCCTGGTTGCCGATCAGCATGCCGACGCTGACCAGGGAGATGCTGGAGACGGTGGCCACCCGCAGGCCCGCGATGATCGCGGGGACGGCGATCGGCAACTGCACCTGGAAGTAACGGCGTACGGGGCCGAGGCCCATGGCGGTGGCGGCGGCGAGGGTCTCGGCAGGGACCGAGCGGACACCGTCCACGATCGCCGGGACCAGGACCACCAGGCTGTACACCGAGAGCGGGATCATCACCGTCGTCTCGGTCTGGCCGGTGTAGTCGATGAGGACGACGAAGAAGGCCAGGGAGGGGATGGCGTACAGGATCGTGGTCACGCCCAGGACCGGCGGGTACAGCCAGCGGAAGCGCACACAGAGCTGGGCGATCGGGAGCGAGACCAGCAGTCCGGCCAGGACCGGGATGAGGGCCTCGCGCAGATGCAGGCCGATCAGCCCGAAGTAGGTGTTCTGGAGGTCGCTGGGGATGTCGAAGAAGCCGCTCATCCCCCGACCTTCGTGTGGTCGCGGCCCTCGGCGTGGGCGGTGCGGATCGCGGCGCCGATGACCTGCTGGGAGACGACGCCGACCGCGCGTCCCTCGCCGTCCACGGCCACCGCCCAGCCGGTCGGCGAGAGCACGGAGCCGTCGAGGGCGGCGCGCAGCGAGTCCCTGCCGGGCACGAACGGCCGCCCGTACGGCAGCAGCCGCTCGGGGTCGATCGAGCCGGCGGTGAGGGCCTGCGGCTCGCCCCAGCCCAGCGGCCTGCCGTCCAGGTCCGTCACGAGGAGATAGGGGGCGTCCGTCGAGGTGCGGGCGCCGAGCTTGGCGGCGTCGGCGTCCACCGGGACGATCGGGGTGGTCTGCAGCGCGAGGTCCGCCGAGGGGAAGAAGGACAGCCGGCGGATGCCTCGGTCGGCGCCGAGGAAGTCCTCGACGAAGGCGTCGGCGGGGTCGGTGAGCAGTTCGGCGGGCGGGGCGAACTGGGCGAGGTGGCCGCCGGTACGCATCACGGCGACCATCGTGCCGAGCTTGATCGCCTCGTCGATGTCATGGGTGACGAAGACGATGGTCTTGCCCAACTCATCCTGGATACGCAGGAGTTCGTCCTGGAGACCCTTGCGGACCACGGGGTCCACGGCGGAGAACGGCTCGTCCATCAGGAGTACGGGCGGATCGGCGGCGAGCGCCCGGGCCACGCCGACGCGCTGCTGCTGGCCGCCGGAGAGCTGGTACGGGTAGCGCTTGGCGAGGGCCGAGTCCAGGCCCACCCGGTCCATCAGCTCGGCCGCGCGGACGCGCGCCTTCTGCTTGCTCCAGCCGAGCAGCCGGGGCACCGTCGCGATGTTGTCGATGATCGTGCGATGCTGGAAGAGACCGGCGTTCTGGATGACGTAACCCATGGACCGGCGCAGGGTGTTGACCGGCTGCGCCTGGATGTCGGCGCCGTCGAGGAGGATACGGCCCTCGCTGGGCTCGACCATCCGGTTGATCATCCGCAGGGTCGTCGTCTTGCCGCATCCCGAGGGGCCGACGAAGACGGTGATCGAGCGATCCGGTATCTCCAGGGAGAGTCGGTCGACGGCGACCGTACCGTCCGGATACCGCTTGGTGACTGAATCTATCCGTATCAAAACGCCGAATGCCCTTCGGGTTTGGCTGAGACTGCCCAGTTTTCGACCACGGTCGCCGTGGCGCAGGCCGTTGCGGGGAGAGTCTAGACCGCAAGTGTTTCAGCACTTTGGCGGCTGACTGGTCGTCTTCAGTCTGTGACCTGCCGCCCCGCTCCGGGCCGATTCCTGGGCGCCCGACCGGCGTCCGCTGTGCGGGACCTGTGAGTTCCCTGATTCTCATTCCTCGCTCAGTGAAGCCTCACGGCCGCCCCAGACAGCGCCTCGATCGTCGTGGTCATGAACGAAACGAACGCGGGAGGCGTCCGGCGCCGGTCGGTCGAGATCGTGGTGCCGGTGTACAACGAGGCCCATGTCCTCGCCGGCAGCGTCGGCCGTCTCCACGCATACCTCGAGGACTCCTTCCCGTTCCCGTTCCGCATCACGATCGCGGACAACGCGAGCACGGACGCCACCTGGACGGTGGCGACCGATCTGACCCTGCGCCTGCCGCACGTCCACGCACGGCGGCTGGAGGAGAAGGGCCGGGGCCGCGCCCTGAAGCACGTGTGGAGCAGGTCCACCGCCGACGTCGTCGCCTATATGGACGTCGACCTGTCGACCGGGCTCGAAGGCTTCCTGCCGCTGGTCGCCCCACTCCTGTCCGGGCACAGCGACCTCGCCGTCGGCAGCCGGCTGCGCCGGCAGTCGGCGGTGGTGCGCGGCCCGAAGCGCGAGTTCGTCTCCCGCTCCTACAACCTGCTGCTCAAAGCAGGCCTCGGTGCCCGCTTCTCGGACGCGCAGTGCGGCTTCAAGGCCGTGCGCACCGAGGTGTTCAAGGCGCTCGCGCCGCACATCGAGGACACCGCCTGGTTCTTCGACACCGAACTGCTGGTGCTCGCCCAGCGCAACCGACTGCGCGTCCACGAGATCCCGGTCGACTGGGTCGACGACCCCGACAGCCGGGTCGACATCGTCCGCACCGCCGTCGACGACCTCAAGGGCATGGGCCGGATGTTCCGGGCCACCGTCACCGGCCGCACCCGCGTCCCCGCCGTACCCCGCCGTACCACCGTCCCGCAGACCGTCGCCGTTCTGCCCACCGGGGCGGCCACCGCCACCGAGCCCCTGGAGTACGCGTCATGACGACCCTCGCCCCGCCGCCCGCCCCGGTCCAGGACGGCCGGCACCGGTCCGCCGCCCCGCCGGTCTCCCGCGCCAGAAGGCTGTTCATGGGCGCTCCCGAGGACCCGCGCTGGGCCCGCCCCGCCCTATGGGCGATCCTGCTCCTGGCCACCGCCCTGTACGCCTGGAACCTCTCCTCCGTCACCGGCAACACCTTCTACAACGCGGCGGTCTACTCCGGCACCAGGAGCTGGAAGGCGTTCTTCTTCGGCGCCCTGGACGCCGGCAGCTTCATCACCGTCGACAAACCCCCCTTCGCCCTCTGGGTGATGGGCCTGTCCGCCCGCGTCCTCGGCTACGGCACCTGGCAGTTGGCGCTGCCGATGGTCGCCGTCGGCGTCGGCTCGGTCGCCCTGCTGTACCGGCTGGTCAAGCGGGACTTCGGGGTCGCGGCGGCCACGATCGCCGCGCTGGTGCTGACCCTGACGCCCATCACCGTCGCCATCGACCGCGACACCAACCCCGACCCGATCCTGGTCTTCCTGATGCTGCTCGGCGCGGCCGCGCTGCTGAAGGCCGTACGCACCGGCAGGTTGCTGCCGCTGGTGTGGTCGGCGGTGGCCATCGGCTTCGCGTTCAACACCAAGATGATGCAGGCGTACGTCGTACTGCCCGCGTTCTTCCTGGTCTATCTGTGGGCCGCGAACGCGTCACTGGGCCGGCGCATCCGCAACCTCGCCGTCGCCACGGTCGCGTTGGTCGTGAGCAGCGCCTGGTGGATGGTGGTCGTCGACCTGATCCCGGCCTCCGACCGGCCCTACATCGGCGGCTCCACCGACAACACGGTCTGGGACCTGGTCATCGGCTACAACGGCTTCGGCCGGATCTTCGGGGCGGGTTCGTCGGTGGGCTCGCAGGGCAACGGCGCGAGCTTCGGCGGCAGTTCGGGTCTGTACCGGATGTTCAACGACATCATGGGCGGCCAGATCTCCTGGCTGATCCCGTTCGCCGCGATCGCCCTGGCCGGCGCGCTGGTACTGCGCGGCCGGGCGCCGCGCACCGATGCCAGGCGGGCCGCGCTGATGCTGTGGGGCGGCTGGTTCGTCCTGCACTTCCTGACCTTCTCCCTCGCCGAGGGCACCTTCCACCCGTACTACGTCACCGCCATGGCGCCGGGGATCGCCGCCCTGGCCGGTGCGGGCGGGGTCATGCTCCACCAGGCCTTCCACGACGGTTCGGCGGCCAAGTGGGGTTGGGTGCTTCCGGTGGCGGTCGGCCTCAGCACGGTGTGGGCACTCGTCCTGCTCCAGCGGGTGTCCGGCTCCGGCACGGTGTACACGGTCGCCGAGGTGGTGGCCGCGCTGGGCGGTGCGCTGGCGGTGACCGGGCTGCTGGTCGGTCGGTTCATGCGACGGCGGAGGCTGATGGGCTTCGCGGCGGTGGCGGCGATCGTCGCCCTGCTGGCCGGCCCGGCCGCCTACTCGGCCTCGGCGGCCACGACCGCGAGCACCAACGGCACCAACCCGACGGCCGGCCCAAACACCGGTGGCGGTATGGGCGGCGGTGGCCAGCGGCCGAGCGGCAGCGCACCGAGCGGGACCAAGAGCGGCACCGCCCCGAGCGGTTCCGGCAGCTCCGGCGGGCAGTCCCCGGGTCAGCCGCCGACCGGCACGGGAAGCACCGACACGGGAAGCACCGCAACGGGAAGCACGAGCACCGGCTCCAGCAGCCAGTCGCAGTCCGGTCGGACCGCCGGAGGCATGGGCGGCGACACCCAGGTCAGCTCCGCGATGATCACGTACCTCGAGAAGCACCAGGACGGCGCCACCTGGCTGGTGGCGGTGGCCACCGACCAGACCGCCTCCTCGATCATCCTGGAGTCCGGTCAGCCCGTCATCTCGATGGGCGGCTGGTCCGGCAGCGACAACGCGATGACCCTCGCCAAGCTCAAGAGCCTGGTGAAGGCGGGCAAGCTGCACTACATCGTCGTCAGCAGCGGCGGCGGCCAGGGCACGAACTCGGAGATCGCGACCTGGGTGAAGAAGCACGGCAGCGCGGTGAGCGCCTACAGCGGCCTGTACCGCCTGGACGCGTCCGACGTCAGCTGATCCGTCTCGAACGAAAAGGCGGGCCGCCGGCAGCGGCCCGCCTTTTCCCGTGGTCCCGGGGTCACGCGGCGACCGGGAAGCCCGCCGTCCGCAGCACCTGCCGGCCGGCGTCCACGGCGAACACCTCGCAGCCCGGGCGGGCAGCGGCCCACCCGACGCCCTCGGCGCCCATCGCGAACGCGGCCGTGGCCACGGAGTCCGCCTCCGTCAGCGAGGCGGCGACGACCGTCAGGCTGAGCAGCCCGGTCGCCGGACGTCCCGTGCGGCCGTCGATGATGTGGTCGCCGCGCTCGTAGCGGGCGGACGTGGCGACCGCCCCGTCGGCGAGTTCGAGGACCGTGCACAACTGGTCGGCGCGCTCGGGGTGCCGTACCCCCACCCGCCAGGGCCCACCGGACGCCACCACGTCACCACCGGCGTTCAGCACGAACCGCCGTGCCCCGGCCGCCGACAGCAGCTCCGCCGCCCGCTGCACCGACCAGCCCTTGACCACCGCGCACGGGTCGAGGCCCCGCCCCGGCAGCCGTACGTCGAACGCGCCGCCGGTCGCCAGCCGGTACTCCTCGCACAGCGCGAGCACCTCGGCGAGGTCCGGGCTCACCTCGGTCTCGGAGAGTTCGCCCCGGTCGAGCCGGGAGACCTCGCTGTCCGGTTGGAACGGGCTGAACCGCTCGTCGACGTCGCGCAGCCAGGCGAAGACGGCGTCCGCCGCGCTCTTAGGGACGTCCTGGTCGTCGATCCGCAGGGAGACCGGGAAGCCCATGACGTGTTCGACTCGGCGCACCGTCAGCCCTTCGCGTCGATCGCGGCCTGGAGGGACTCCCGGTAGCCGTCACTGGTGATCGTCGCGCCCGACACGGTGTCGATGTCCGCGCTCTGCGCCTTCAGCGTCTCCGAGATCAGTACCGGGACGGCCGCCGTGGTCTGGGGATGGTCGGGCTGCTGAAGCATCCTCACCGCGGTGATCTCGTCACCGTCGAAGGTCACCTGGACCTGGACGGGTCCCTTCTCGGTGTTGACGGTGGTGCCCTTGACGACCGTGCCCGAAGCGCCGGTCGCGGAGCTGGACGGGGTCGTGACGGGCTGCTCGGCGGTGGTGGTCGTCGTACCGCCGACGGAGGGCTCGTAGCGCCAGACGGGGATCAGGCCCGCGATGCTCAGGGCGACGACAGGTATGGCTCGCTTCACGGTGTCTCTCTCATCCCGCCAGGCTGAAACGCTCGAAGTGGATCTGCGGCTTGGGCACGCCCAGGTCTCCCAGGCTGCGCAGCACCGCCTTCATCATCGGCGGCGGCCCGCACAGGAAGACGTCCCGGTCGGCGATGTCCGGCACCAGCTGGATCAGCTCGCGCGCGGCCAGCCTGTCGGGGACCGGCGGGCCGGTGACCAGGTGCAGTTCGGCGCCCTTGGTGACGGCGAGGTCGCGCAGCTCGTCGTAGAGGACGGCGTCCCGGTCGGCGGCGACGCGGTAGATGACGACCGCGTGGCCTTCGAGGTCCTCCAGGAGGGCGCGGATGGGGGTCACGCCCACACCGCCCGCGATCAGCAGGGACTCGGTCTTTTGGCGGTGCAGGGTGGTGAAGGCGCCGTAGGGGCCCTCGGCGAAGACCCGGGTGCCGACCTTCAGGTGACGCAGGGCGGCGCTGCCGTCGCCGGCGGCCTTGGCGGTCAGGCGCAGGGTGCGGCCGTCGGGGGCGGCGGAGAGGGAGAAGGGGTTCGCCTGCCACCAGCGGTCCTTCGTCAGGAACCGCCACAGGAAGAACTGGCCGGCCTGCGCGCCCAGTTGGTCGAGGTCACGGCCGGTGACGTGGACCGAGACCACGTTGTCCGACTCGGGGACGACGGCGGAGACCCGGAACTGGTGGCGGTAGTTGCGCCACAGGGGCAGGACCAGCCGGCCCAGGGCCACCGAGCCGAGCGCGACGCCCCACACCGCGTACCAGTACGCCGTCGCGGCGGACGACGCCGTGAACGTCGTACCGACCGCGACCTGGTGGCTGAAGGCGAGCACCACGGCCACGTACGTGTACAGGTGGACGAAGTGCCAGGTCTCGTAGGCGAGCCGGCGGCGGGCGTAGCGGGCCGAGACGGCGCCGACCACGAGGATGATGCCGAGGGCGACGACGGCGCGGAGCACGCCCTCGGTCGTCTCGGCGAGGTCGACGATCTCGCTGATCGGGCCGACGCCGGCGCCGTCGGCGTAGCCGAAGCTGATGAAGACGGCGTGCCCGAGCAGCGTCCACAGCAGGGCGAAGCCGGTCCAGCGGTGCCAGGAGGTCAGCCGGTCCATGCCGATCCGGCGGTCCAGCCAGGGCAGCCGGGCCACCAGCACCAGCTGGAAGGCCATGACTAGGGCGCCGTACAGGCCGAGGAAGCGGCCGATGACGATCAGGGCGTTGGAGGCGAAGCCGGCCTGGGCGAAGAAGTAGGCGACCACGGCCGCGTTCACGGCGAGCACGGCGTACAGGCTCGTGCGGGCCACCACCCTGGGGCGTATCGCCGTGGGGGGCGCAGGGGGCGATTGGACGGTCGTCACGGGTCGGCAGCTCCTTGATCGGGTCCTGGGAGTCGAGCTTCGCCCGTGGGTCCTGTCGTTTTCCTGTCGGGCTGCTTTCAACTGGTTATCGATGTGTTTTCGGTGTGAGCACGGGTCTGGCGCCCACCGCCGTGTGGCGCAGTATGAGCGGGTGGAAAAAGTACGACTCCTCGTCGTGGACGACGACCCGCCGATCGCCGACCTGGTCGCGACGGTCGCACGGTACGAGGGCTGGGAGGCGGTCACCGCGTACTCCGGTGAGGACGCGCTGGCCCGGGCCACCGAGTTCCGGCCGGACATCGTCGTGCTCGACCTGATGCTTCCGGACGTGGACGGCTTCGGTGTCCTGGACCGGCTGCGGCGCTCCGGGACGATGGTGCCGGTGGTGTTCCTCACGGCCCGCGACGGGGTCGCCGACCGGGTCGCGGGGCTGACCCGGGGCGGGGACGACTACCTGGTCAAGCCGTTCGCGGTGGAGGAGCTGATGGCCCGGCTGCGCACGGTGCTGCGGCGCAGCGCGGGCCCCGGCTTCCAGCGCTCGGTCCTCCAGGTCGCCGACCTGACGATGGACGAGGACACCCGTGAGGTCCGGCGCGGCGAGCGGCTGTTCTCGCTGACCCCGACCGAGTTCGAGGTGCTGCGCTATCTGATGCGCAAGTCGCCGACCGTGCTCACCAAGGCGCAGATCCTCGACCATGTCTGGGAGTACGGCTTCGGTGGCCGCTCGAACGTGGTGGAGCTGGTGGTCAGCCGGCTGCGCCGCAAGCTGGACGAGGCCGGCGGCGAACCGCTGATCCACACCGTGCGCGGTTTCGGGTACGTCATACGGCAGCAGGCGGCGGAGTGACCGGCCGGCTGCGCCGCTGGTACCGGGGCAGGCGCCGGTACCGGAACATGCGCCTGGGCACCCGGCTGGCACTGGGGCTGGGGGCGCTTTCCCTGGTGGTGTTCGCGGTCGTCGGCACCGCCCTGACCATGTACATGCGGGACTACCTGTCGGCCCAGCTGGACGACCAGCTGGGGCTGGCCCAGGTCGCCCAGTCCAAGAGCATCGCGCAGAACGGCACCCTGCAGGGCAAGAAGTACTACCACTGGTACTACGCCGTGTACGACGTCTCGCACGGCTCGCCGGTGCTGCGCAAGCCGGAGGAGCAGAGCGATCTGCCCGCGGACATCGGCGACCTCACGTCGGTGGCGAAGGCGCAGATCGCCGCGGGCACCGAGGTGCTGAGCACCAGGGACCTGACCGGGGAGGGCGAGTACCGGCTGCGCGGCTGCGAGGTGGAGCCGGGGGTGGTGCTGGTCAGCGGCGCGCCGATGGACAGCATCGACGCCACGGTACGACAGCTGGTCACGGTCCAGGTGGTGGCCTTCGGGCTGGCGCTGCTGGCCCTGGTGGTGTTCGGCCGTCGGCTGCTGCGGCACGGTCTTGAGCCGCTGAGCGACATGGCGCACACCGCCCATGGCATCGCCTCGCACAACCTGACGGAGTCGGCGGCCCGGCTGCCGCTGCGTGCGGCCAAACGGGGCGGCGGCCCCGAGGTCGAGGAACTGCGCACCGCGTTCAACACGATGCTCGAGCACATCGACCACTCCCTCGCCGTCCGCGCGGAGGCCGAGCAGCGGCTGCGCCGGTTCGTCGCGGACGCCTCGCACGAGCTGCGCACCCCGCTGATGTCGGTGCGCGGCTACGCCGACCTCTTCCAGTACGCGGCCGCCAACGCCCCCGAGGAACGCGACAAGCACCTGGCCCGGCTGCGCGCCGAGGCGGCCCGGATGGGCATCCTCCTCGACGACCTGCTGCTCCTGGCCCGTCTTGACGCGGCCGAGGTGGAGACACCGCTGCGGCTGGAGGCCGCCGACCTGGCGGAGCTGGTGCGGGAGGCCGCGGACGCCTTCCGGGCGGCGCACTCCGACCATCCGCTGACGGTGACCGTCGGTCCGGACCCGGTCCCGCTCCGCCTGGACCCGGTCCGCATCCGCCAGGTGCTGGACAACCTCCTCACCAACGCCGCGGTCCACACGCCCACCGGCACCCCGGTGTCGGTGACGGTCACGACGGCCCCCGGCTCGGCGTCGGTGAGCGTCACCGACCGGGGTCCCGGCATTCCGGCCGCCGACCGGGCCCGGGTCTTCGACCGCTTCTACCGCGTCGACAAGGCCCGCAGCCGCGACCGCGGCGGCAGCGGCCTCGGTCTGTCGGTGGCGCGGGCCCTGGTGGCGGCACACGGCGGGACCATCGGGCTGGGCGACGGTCCGGCGGGCACGACCGCGTTCACGCTGACCCTGCCCGGGTAGCCGACGGCGGCCCGGAGCGGGGCGGCGGGGTCGGGCGCGCGCCCGGCCCCGAGGTCCCGCACCGGCTCGGCCCCCTCCGGCGTCAACAGCCGGATCCGGGCGGCACTTGCCGGGGCCCGGTCAGGTGGTCCGGCACTGTCTCCGGGCGCACCGTCACAGGCCCGGTGTCGCCTCCTCCTCCGGCACGTAGGTGAAACCGCCCTGCCGGGGATGCGGGCGGGCCGCCAGCACCGCGACGTCGTCCTCGGCGTTGCGGGCGTCGAGGCGGGTGAGGATGGACTCCAGGAGGGCGTCCACGCCGACGGCAGGGCTGAAGCGCAGGTCCGCGAGGCGTTTCAGGGAGCGGTCGATGTCCTCGCCGCGGTGTTCCACCAGGCCGTCGGTGAAGAGGACGAGGGCGTGGTCGGGGTCGAACCGGTGGGTGGCCGATTCGTAGCCCCCGAAGCCGGTGCCCAGCGGCGGGCCCACGGGGACCGGCAGGAGGGAGGTCCGGCCGTCCCCGGTGATCATGGCGGGCGGAAGGTGGCCGGCGCTGGACAGGGTGACCTGACGACGGCTCGGGTCGACACGCACCAGCAGACAGGTGGCCGGCCTGCGGTCCGCCTCGTCGGAGGCGATGGCGTCCATCTGGCGCAGCACCCGGTGCGGGGGCAACTCGGAGGAGGCGATGTAGCGCAGCGACGACCGGTAGGCGTTCATGTCGACGGCGGCCTCCAGGCCGTGGCCCATCACATCGCCGACGACGAGCAGCGTGCGGCCGAAGTGCAGCCGTACCGTCTCGCACCAGTCGCCGCCGACCAGCACCCGGCCGCCGGCCGGGAGGTAGCGGATCGACACGTCCAGGTTGGGGTGCGGCCGGCCGGGCTCGGACAACAGGGCGCGCTGCAGGTCGCCGGCGGTGCGGTTGACGTGCTCGTACTCGCGGGCGTGCCGGATGTGGGAGGCGGCGCGTTCGGCGAGGAGGGCGAGCAGTTCGGCCTCCTCACGGACGAAGGCCATCCCCTCTCGGGCGCAGACCAGTACGCCGTACTGGTCGGAGCCGCTGGTCAGGGGCACGCACACGGCCGGACGGGTGCGGCTGCCGGCCGGGCGGGACAGCCAGGGGTCCATCCAGTGGTCGGCCGCCGGGGAGCCCGCGTCCCGGGCCACCGCGGTGGCCCAGCGGGCGTCGGGCAGCATGCCGGCGTCGCCGGTGATCGCCTCGTAGCCGGAGACGGTCTCGCCGACCCTCCGCATCACGGCCGCGCCGCCGCCGGTCAGCCGTACCGCAGCCCTGGTCAGTTCCCTGCAGGTCGTGGACTCGTCGAGGGTGGTACCGATGCCGGCCGCGGCCGCCCGCAGCCCCCTGAAGGGCGCGAAGGCGTCGGCGCCCGCGATGGGCCCGTCCACTGCCCCCGGGCCGTCGGCGGACGCGGGGCCCCTGCGGGACTGGAACCATCGCGCGACACCCAACACCTTCACAGAATCTCAAACAGCGCCCAGGGAAGCACCAGCCACCCGCGCCGCACGGCCTCCCGAGGTGGTGCGGCGGGGCGGCCGGAACTCCGGCCGCCGCGCCGTCGGCGGCGGTGCGCGCTCACACCCGGGGAGTTCGGATCCGGTGTGCGAGCGGGCCACGGACGGATCCGGCGCGCGGGCTCCCCGGGCCATGGACGGATCCGGCGCGCCGGCCCGCCGGGCCTCGGACGGGCCGAGCGGTCCGGCACACCGGCTACGCCCGAGGACCGCGTCCAGCGTGGCCGCGCTGATCGTCGCCCGAGGACCGCGTCCAGCGTGGCCGCGCTGATCGTCGCCCGAGGACCGCGCCCAGCGTGGCCGCGCTGATCGTGGCCCGGCTGTTCACCGGTATCGCCGTCGGCGCGGTGGTCTCCGCGGGCATGGCCGCCGTGACGGACGTGGCCGGCGGGCAGCGCAAGCGGCTCGCGGCCCTGCTCGCCTCCTGCGCGATGGTCTTCGGGGCCGGCCTCGGTCCGCTCCTCGCGGGCGTCCTGTCCGAGGCCCTGCCCGGCCCCACCGTCACCGTCTTCGTGGTGGAGATGGCGCTGCTGGCCACCGCGATCCTCGCCGTGCTGCGCATGCCGGTGCGCCGCCGCGCCGCACCCGCCAAGGGCGCGTGGATCCGGGTACCCGGCGTCCCGCACGGCAACGTTCTGCAACTCACCCTCGGCATCGCGGTGTTCGCGCCCGGCATCACCGCGACGTCCTTCGTTCTCTCGCTCGGCCCTTCGCTGCTGTCCGGCCTGCTCGGTACCACCAGCCGGATCGTCGCCGGGGCCATGGCATTCGCGATGTTCCTGGCCGCCACCGGGGTGCAGTTCGCCGTGCAGAAGCTGCCCCGGCGCACCATCCTGACCGCGGGTGCCGTCAGCACCACGCTCGGCATGGTCGCGCTCGCCACCGCCGTGCACACCTCGTCGGTCCCCGTACTGATCGCCTCCGCACTGCTGGCCGGTGCCGGCCAGGGCATGGGACAGCTCGGCGGGCTCTCGCTGCTCAACCACAGCGTCCCGGCGCAGCGGCTCGCCGAGGCCAACGCGGCGCTCAACGTGGGCGGTTACGTCCCGGCGGGCCTGCTGCCGGTCTCGGCCGGCTACCTCAGCGACGCGATCGGGCTGACCAACGGCGCCACCGTGTTCGCCGCCGTCCTGATGACCCTCGCCGTCATCGGCGGCCTGGTGGTCCTCGCCTCCCGACGCCGGGCCGCCGAGCCCGTGTGACCGGCCGCCCCCGAATGGGGCCCGTTCTGGCGGGGCGAGATCAAGGTGGGGGCGCCGTGCTGGGACGGCTTCATGGTGCCGATGTCACGCGTGCTGCGGCAGTTCGAGGACGGCGACGAGGTGTGGCCGGACGTCACCGCCCTGATCACCCCGGGCCACAGCCCCGGGCACACCACGTATGTGATCTCGGCGTCACCCGGCCGGCGGATCCTGGTCCTCGGGGACGCCTTCCACGCCCCCGCCCAACTGACCCACCCCAAAAGCGGCCCTCCGGGCCGTACGTGGACGTCGAAGGGGTGCTGAAGGCCCGCAGGACGCTCCTGGAGCAGCTGCTGGCACCCCGCACCTACGCCTTCGTGTTCCACTTCGGGGACCAGGCCTTCGGCCGCGTCGTCCGCGACGCGGCCGGAGACGTCCAGTGGCGGCCGGCACCGGCCCGGGCACTCCTGCCCAGCCCGGTCCCGCTCCCCTGATCTGCCGCGCTCTCAGCTCTCGTCGGCGGTCAGCCGCAGCGAGATCGAGTTGATGCAGTACCGCTGGTCGGTCGGGGTCGCGTACCCCTCGCCCTCGAAGACGTGCCCGAGGTGCGAGCCGCACCGCGCGCACCGCACCTCGGTGCGCACCATCCCGTGCGTGCGGTCCTCGATCAGCTCGACCGCGTCGGTGTCCTTCGGGTCGTAGAAGGACGGCCACCCGCAGTGGGACTCAAACTTCGTGGTGGAGGTGAACAGCTCCGCACCGCAGGCGCGACAGGAGTAGACGCCCTTGGTCTTGGTGTCGGTGTACTCACCGACGAAGGCCGGCTCGGTCGCCGCCTGACGCAGCACGGCGTACTCGGCCGGGGTCAGCTCCGCCCGCCACTGCTCGTCCGGCTTGTCGACGTCGTACGACATGACTCTCAGCCCCTCACTTCGCCAGGCGTTCCAGGATCTTCGGGCCCAGGTCGGTCACATCGCCCGCGCCCATGGTGAGAACCAGATCACCGGGCTTCGTCATTCCCGCGAACACGGAGGGGACCTCGGCCTTGTCGCGGACGGCGGTGACGTCGGCGCCCGCGGCCCGCGCGGCCTCGATGATCAGCTCGCTGGTGACGCCGGGGATCGGGTCCTCGCGGGCCGGGTAGACGTCCAGGACCACCGAAGCGTCCGCGAGGGCCAGCGCGTCGCCCATCTCCTTGCCCAGCTCCTGGGTGCGGGAGAACAGGTGCGGCTGGAAGACGACCAGGATCCGGGCGTCCCCGGCGGCGGCGCGCATGGCCTCCAGGTCGGCGGTCATCTCGGTGGGGTGGTGGGCGTAGGAGTCGATCACCTGGACGCCGGCCGCCTCGCCTTTGAGCTGGAGACGGCGCTTGACGCCCGTGTACGCGGCCAGCGCGGGCGCCAGCTCGGCGGCCGGGACCCCGAGGGCCACGCCCGCGGCGAGCGCGGCGACGGCGTTGTGCGCGTAGTGCCGGCCGGGCACGGAGACCGTGAAGGTCAGCTCGGTCCCGTCCAGCGCGACGGTGACCTCGCTCTTCAGACCCTGAGGCACGACGGACAGCACCCGGACGTCGGCGTCGGCGGAGTCGCCGTAGGTCACCGTCCGGACCTTCCCGGCCAGCCGCCGGGTCAGCTCGCGCGCGCCCTGCTCATCGGCGTTGATCACCAGCGTGCCGCCGGGCACGATCCGGCCGGCGAAGGTCTCGAAGGACTCGTAGATCTCGTCCATCGAGGCGTAGTTGGCGTGGTGGTCGAGCTCCACGTTGAGGACGATGGCGACCTCGGGCGCGTACTTGTGGAAGCTGCGGTCCGATTCGTCCGCCTCGGCGACGAAGATCTCGCCCTCGCCGTGCAGGGCGTTGGAGCCGGGGGCGTCCAGGTCGCCGCCGATGGCGTACGACGGCTCGCGACCCAGCTCGGTCAGCGAGACGGCCAGCATCGAGGTGGTCGTGGTCTTGCCGTGGGTGCCCGCGACGGCGATCGGCCGCGCGCCGTCCATCAGGCCGGCGAGGGCGTCCGCGCGGTGCACCACGGGGATGCCCAGCTCGGCCGCGCGCGCCAGCTCGGGGTTGTCCTCGCGGATCGCCGACGAGACGACGACACAGCTGGCGTCGTCGGCCAGGTGCCCGGCCGCGTGCCCGATGTGCACGGTGACGCCCAGCGCCCGCAGCGCCTCGGCGGTGGCCGACTCCTTGGCGTCGCTCCCGGCCACCACGGCGCCACGCTGGGCGAGGATCTTGGCGATCCCCGACATCCCGGCGCCGCCGATCCCGATGAAGTGCGGTCGCTCCATGGCGGAAGGAAGGCCGGGTGCCATGTGTTTCTCCCAGAGACGGTGACGTGCGAAAGCGGCCCTAGCCTATGCGCTCGGGCACCGGGTGCCTTGCAAGGGGCGCAAGCCGTGGGCGCCCCGAAAGGGGCGCGGGGCTGTGCTCGACGCGCGGCTCCGCCGCGAGGGCGCGACCAGTTACAACGCGCCCGCGGCCTGCGACGCACCGCACCCCTGCGGCGTCTACGCCTTGCTGTGCGAGAACAGCTTCAGCACCGGCACCCCCACCTTGTGCCGCGCCCGGGACGCCCAGTCCCGATGGAAGAACTCCTCCACATAGTGCGGATCGGTCAGCACGATCACCTCGTCCGCGCCCACCTCTTCCACCACCGTCTTCAGCGCGTCCAGCGGGTGGTCCTCGACCATCCGCCCCTCCGCCGTGCTCCCCGCCGCCCGCAGGGCCGTCAGGGACACGTCCAGCGCCTGTTCGGCCGGCCTCTTCGCCTCGTCGCCCTCGGGCGTCTCCCGCTCGCGCGCGGCTTCGTCCAGTTCGCCGAGCGCGATGTCGTCGATGGCCCGCAGCAGGCGGTCCGCCTGGTCGCCGCGCGGCTGGAGCAACACATGGAAGGAAACCTGCTCGTCCCCGTGCAAGGTGGTGACGAACTCCACGTCGGCAGACGTCAGGGCCTTCTCGATCATCAGAACGCTTGTGAACACCAGGCGCCTCTTCTCCTGAGAGGGCCACTCGGACCCTCTGTCCTCCCTGGGGCCTAGCAGCCCTGCGGAAACCATCCTGCCCCGTGAACGTACGGGTACTGCCGGATTCAGTGTGCCCGCCGGAAGCTAAGCGGAACGGTAGATTCCGCCGAATTCAGGACCGCTGATAGCGACTGAACAGGAATCCGGCCTCCTCCAGCAGGGACACTAGTTCGAAACGGCTGGGCACGGTGACACCGGGTCCCCCGGAAATGCGCTGTGCTCCCCCCGCCGTCAGCATCGGGGACATCGTGAGGCACAGCTCGTCGAGGACGTCGGCGGCGATGAACTGCCCGAGCAGCCGGGGTCCGCCCTCGGTGAGCAGCCGGGTGTGGCCGAGATCGGCGAGGGCGCTCACCGCGCGGGCGGGGTCCACGCCGGCGCCGTCACCGGCGACCAGCACCCGGGCACCGGCCCGCTCGGCGGCGGCGACGCGGTCGGGGGCGGCCGCCGCGCCGGTGAGGATCAGCGTGGGGACGAGGGGCGAGGTGAACAGCGGGAGCGAGAAGTCGAGGTCCAGGCTCGCGGTGACGACGGCGATCGCGGGGGCCGCGCTTTGCCCCGCCGCCGCTCGGGCCCCGGCGAACTCCGCACGCGCGCGGGCCGGCCGGTACCCCTCCTGCCGTACCGTTTCCGCTCCCACGACCACCACATCCGCGAGGGCCCGCAGCGTGCCGAAGACACGCATGTCGGCCGCGCTGGAGATGAGCTGCGACCGTCCGTCGTGCTGGGCGGCACCGTCGAGCGTGGACACCATGTTGGCCCGCAGCCAGACCCCCCGCCCGACGGGATAGCCATAGGCGACCGCGAGCTCGGCGAGACTCCACTCCCGCGCGACGAAATCGGCACCGCGCACCCCGCCACCCACCTCGCCGGCAGCACCGACCTCATCCCTACGGCCCGTCCCACCAGCGCCAGCCACCTCATCCCCAGGGCCCGCCCCACCAGCGGCACCGCTGCCGACCCCCTGGCCAGCCCCGCCGGATGCATCCGCCCCGCCCGCCGGCTCCTCCCCCTCGGCCGAACCGCCACAGGCGCCGGGTGCTGTCTCTTCGGTCACAGGGAACAGGCGTCGCATGTCGTGCAGTGTGGCACGGCAACTACCATGGATGACCGTGTCGTCTTCTCCCGCCGCTTCCGAGGTCAGCCCCATAGCCGACGCGGCCCCGCTGTCGCTGTGCGCCCGCTCTCCGCACGTCCCCGCGGACCGGCTGGTCGCCGAGATGGTGCCGCCGCCCCGCTTCGACTCGGTCCGCTTCGCCACCTACCTGCCGGACCCGAACCAGCCGAGCCAGACCGAGGCCGTACGGGTCCTCGAGGGTTTCGCGGCCGGTCTCGGCGGTGCGCACGCGGCGACCGGCGGCAGGCGCGGTTTCCTCGGCTTCGGGAAGGCCAGGGCGCCGAAGACCCCGGCCGGGCCCCGCGGGGTCTACCTCGACGGCGGGTACGGCGTCGGCAAGACCCACCTGCTCGCCTCCCTCTGGCACGCCACCCCGGCCGAGCCCGCGCTGAAGGCGTTCGGCACCTTCGTGGAGCTGACCAACCTGGTCGGCGCCCTCGGGTTCCAGCAGACCGTCGTGACCCTCTCCGGCCACCGCCTGCTGTGCATCGACGAGTTCGAGCTGGACGACCCCGGCGACACGGTCCTGGTGTCGACGCTGCTGGGCCGGCTCGTCGACGCCGGTGTCGCGCTCGCCGCCACCTCCAACACGCTGCCCGGCAAGCTCGGCGAGGGCCGGTTCGCGGCGGCCGACTTCCTGCGCGAGATCCAGGGCCTGTCGGCCCACTTCCGCGCCCTGCGCATCGACGGCGAGGACTACCGTCACCGCGGCCTGCCCGAGGCACCGGCGCCGTTCTCCGAGGAGCAGGTGGCCAAGGCGGCGTACGCCACCCCGGGCGCCTCGCTCGACGACTTCCCGCACCTGCTGGACCACCTGGCCAAGGTGCACCCCAGCCGGTACGGCGCGCTGACCGACGGCGTGACGGCGGTCTGCCTCACCGATGTGCGGCCGGTGCCGGACCAGTCGACCGCACTGCGGCTGGTGGTCCTCGCGGACCGGCTCTACGACCGCGAGATCCCGGTCCTGGCCTCCGGACTGCCGTTCGACAGGCTGTTCAGCGAGGAGATGCTGAACGGCGGCTACCGGAAGAAGTACTTCCGCGCGATATCCCGGCTCACCGCCCTGGCGCGGGACGCCAAGGGGCTCGTCGCCGCCGGATAGGCCCGCTATTCGATCAAGATCGCCGGGTCAAGAGCTCGATCGAGCCACGCCACCGGCATTTTTCACGCTCTCTTTGGTTCGCAACACCGAGTTAACCCTGCAAACGACTTTGCAGGGTTAACGTGTTTCTTGACCAACCATTGACCTGTGCTTGGTGCACACAAGAGGCGCGAACTGCCGCGAGGGGGGCTCATGTTCCGAGGTACGACGGCCCGGACCGTGTTCTCGCTCCTGGCCGCCGCCCTGCTCGCCGTCCAGTTCTTCGCGCCCGCGGCAACCTTCGCAGCCGCGCACACACTCAGTCATGTCGAGGCCAAGGCCCAGCCTGGTCCGAAGCCCTCGGCGAAGTTGGTGCGCGACGGCTCGCACACCCTCCGCGAGCACGGCCTCTGCGGGGAGCCCCCCAGCCGGCCGCGGACCGCCGACCGCCACCGCACCGCCGCCGGCGGCTGGGCCGACGACCGTCCGCCCACCGCCCGGCACACCGAGGCGATATCGGCCTGCGTGGCCCCCGCGGCCAGGCATCAACGCACGTCAAGACCGTCCAGAACCCACTCGCCGGCCGCGCTTCAGGTCTTCCGCTGCTGAGCGACGGGTTCTGCCCCGGCTCGTCACCCCCCACCACCGTCGTGCAAGCCCGACGCGCCGCTCCGGCGCGCCAGGAGGAGTCCACACGCCATGCAGCCCCTCATCGACAACGCCCGTACGTTCGGACAGCGCCCTGAGGAGTTCGCCAAACTCGCCGAAGGCCAGTCCCCGCAGGTGCTGTTCATCACCTGCTCCGACTCCCGGGTCGTCCCGGCCCTGATCACCGGCGCCCGCCCGGGCGAGCTCTTCGAGCTGCGCACCGCGGGCAACATCGTCCCCCCGTACGCCTCGGAGCACCCCACCAGCGAGGCGGCCACCATCGAGTACGCCGTGGAGGTGCTGGGCGTTGGCGACATCGTCGTCTGCGGGCACTCGCACTGCGGCGCCGTCGGCGCGCTGGTGCGCGGCGACGACCTGACCGCCGTACCCGCCGTACGGGACTGGCTGGCCCGTGCCGAGCCCCGCCCGACCGGGGCGGTGGAGGACCCGGCCGTAGCCGAGGGCGTGCAGAGCCATGTGCTCGCCCAGCTGCTGCGGCTGCGCTCCTACCCGTTCATCGACAGGAAGCTGGCGCGGGGCGAACTGACCCTGCGCGGCTGGTACTACGAGGTCCACACCGGTGCCGTGCGCGAACACCGCGCCGACACCGACGCGTTCGAGACCCTGTGAGCGTCGCGATGACCAAGTTCCCTTACCTGAAGCAGGACTTCACCGCCTCTCTCGTCGTCTTCCTGGTCGCGCTCCCGCTGTGCGTGGGCGTGGCCGTCGCCTCCGGTGTGCCGGCCGAACTCGGCCTGGTCACCGGCATCGTGGGCGGTCTCGTCACCGGCATGCTGCGGGGCAGCAGCCTCCAGGTGTCGGGGCCGGCCGCCGGTCTGACCGTGCTCGTCTTCGAGGCGGTGCACGAGTTCGGGCTGCCGGTGCTCGGCGTGATCGTGCTCGTCACCGGCGTGCTCCAGGTCACCATGGGGGTGCTGAGGCTGGGCCGCTACTTCCGGGCCATCTCGGTCTCGGTGGTCGAGGGCATGCTGGCCGGAATCGGTCTGGCCCTGATCGCCGGTCAGCTGTATCCGGCGCTCGCCGCCAAGGCGCCCGATTCGGGGCCCGGCAAGATAGCCGGTCTGCCCAGGGCGTTCCTGGACGCCCTCGGGGACGGGGAAGCGCTGGCCTCGCTCGCCCTCGGCGCGGGCACCGTCGCGGTCCTGGTGCTGTGGAAGTACCTCCCGGCGAAGGCGCGGACGGTCCCGGGAGCGCTGGCCGCCGTCGGCCTCGCCACCCTGGCCGCGTTCCTCCTGGGCCTCCCGGTCGCCACCGTCGAGGTGCACGGGCTGCTGGGCTCCGTCCAGCCGCCGCCGCTGAGCGCCTTCGGTGAACTGGCGGGCTTCGGCGTGATCGGCACGATCGTCGCGTTCACACTGATCGCGTCCGCCGAGTCGCTGTTCAGCGCGGCGGCCGTGGACCGCCTGCACAACGGTCCGCGCACCAAGTACAACCAGGAGCTGATCGCCCAGGGCGCGGGCAACGCGCTCTGCGGACTGCTCGGCGCGCTGCCGATGACCGCGGTGATCGTGCGCAGCGCGGCCAATGTGCAGGCGGGCGCCCGGACGAAGGCGTCCCGGGTGCTGCACGGCGTCTGGCTGCTGCTGTTCGCGGCGCTGCTGCCGGGCGTGCTCGGCTACATACCGATCCCGGCGCTCGCCGGAGTCCTGGTCTACTCGGGCGCCAAGCTGATCCCCGTGCGGGCGCTGGCCGTCCTGTGGCGCGAGCACCGGGGCGAGGCGCTGATCCTGGTCGTCACCGCGGTGTCGATCGTCGCGGTCAGCATGTTCGAGGGCGTGCTCATCGGACTGGCCCTGTCCATCGTCAAGACCGCGTGGGAGGCCTCGCACATCAAGCTGGACGTGATCGACAAGGGCGCGGGCCCGATCGACGCCCATCTGTCGGGCAACGCGACCTTCCTGCGGCTGCCCAAGATCCTCGACAGTCTGGAGGCGCTGCCCCAGGACCGCCCACTCCGGGTGGACCTGTCCGGGCTGCACCATCTCGACCATGCCTGCCGGACCGCGCTGGAGAGCTGGGCCGAGCGGCACAGCGACGCCGACACCGAACCGGTGAAGGTCACGGTCGCCTCGGCCGGGACCACCCGAGTCACGGCCGTCTGAACCGGCGGCCGCTCCCGGGCCGGGATGCCGACGCCCCTCGGCATCCCGGCCCGAACCTGCTCCCCGGCGGCCCATGGCCCCGAACGACCCGTCGGGCATATCGTTGCAGCATCAGACATACCGGACCTCTCTGGCTGGGGGTCGTGATGGTTCAGGATCTGCTGGTCGCGGTGGTGACGGCGCTGTGCGTCGGCGCGCTGTACCTGGCCGCGGGAGCGCGGGTCGTCAAGCAGTACGAACAGGGTGTGCTGTTCCGGCTCGGCCGGGTCACCGGTGGCGTACGACAGCCCGGATTCAATCTGGTGATCCCGTTCGCGGACCGGCTGCACAAGGTCAACATGCAGATCGTCACGCTGCCGGTCCCCGCCCAGGAGGGCATCACCCGTGACAACGTCACCGTGCGCGTGGACGCCGTCGTCTACTTCCGGGTGGTCGACGCGGTGAGCGCGCTGGTCAAGGTCGAGGACTACAAGTTCGCCGTCTCGCAGATGGCCCAGACCTCGCTGCGGTCCATCATCGGCAAGAGCGATCTGGACGACCTGCTCTCCAACCGCGAGCAGCTCAACCAGGGCCTGGAGCTGATGATCGACAGCCCGGCCGTGGGCTGGGGTGTGCAGGTGGACCGGGTCGAGATCAAGGACGTGTCGCTGCCGGACACGATGAAGCGCTCGATGGCCCGCCAGGCCGAGGCCGACCGGGAGCGCCGGGCCCGGATCATCAACGCCGACGCCGAGTTCCAGGCCTCGAAGAAACTGGCCGAGGCGGCCCAGCAGATGGAGAAGACCCCGACAGCCCTGCAACTGCGGCTGCTCCAGACGATCGTGGCGGTGGCGGCCGAGAAGAACTCCACCCTGGTGCTGCCCTTCCCGGTGGAGCTGCTGCGCTTCCTGGAGCGGGCCCAGCAGCCCGCGCCGAGCGGCGGCGCCCCGCTCGTTCCCCCCGATCTCGCCGGGCTCGCCGAACTCTCGGAACCCTCCGAACCCGGACACCCGGACCCCAGTGAAAGGCGTGCCCGTGCCGAGGAAGCACCCGAAGCGTACGGACGACAGCGACCCCGCTCTGCGTGACCTGGTCCGGCTCCCGGCGGGCGAGCGCCCCGACCTCGGCGCCCACCCGGCCGACGCCCATCCCGCCGGCCCCGACGGCAAGGCCGCCGCGCGCACCGCGACGGCCGAGCTGAGCGAGCGCCTGGCCGGCCTCCAGGAACGGCTGTGGGCGGCGGGCACGGCCGGTGACCGGCGCCGGGTCCTGCTGGTGCTCCAGGGTATGGACACCAGCGGCAAGGGCGGCACGGTCAGGCACGTCATCGGCCACCTCGACCCGGCCGGCTGCCGGGTCCACGCCTTCAAGGCCCCCACCGAGGAGGAGCGCCGCCACGACTTCCTGTGGCGGGTGCGCCACGTGCTCCCCCAGCAGGGCGAGATCGGCATCTTCGACCGCTCGCACTACGAGGACGTCCTGGTCGCCCGCGTCCACGGCCTCGCCCCGCCCACGGAGATCGACTCCCGTTACGGCCGGATCAACGCCTTCGAGCAGGAGCTGACCGAGGCCGGCACGACCGTCGTCAAGTGCTTCCTGCACCTCTCCCACGGCGAGCAGAAGCGCCGCCTCCTGGCCCGCCTCGACAACCCCGACAAGCACTGGAAGTTCAGCCCCGCCGACATCGAGGACCGGGCGCTGTGGCCCGCCTTCCAGGAGGCGTACGAGATCGCCCTGGAGCGGTGCTCGACCCCGGCCGCGCCCTGGTACCGGATCCCGGCCGACCACAAGTGGTACCGCAACTGGGCGATCGGCCGCCTCCTCCTGGAACACCTGGAGCAGCTCGACCCGCGGTACCCGAAGGCGGACTTCGACGTGGCGGAGGTCCGGGAGCGGCTGCTGAGAACACCGTGACCGGACAGCCGCCGCCCGGGTGACCCCGGCGGCCCCGGCGCCGCGCCACCCAGAAAAACCGGACAATCCGACCTACGTTCATAGGGTGATCCGTTCAGTACGCCGTCTCACCGGTATGACCGCCGCCTGCGTCGCCCTGGGCGCCGCGCTCGCCGCCTGCGGCACCGCCCAGGCCCCCCACACCGGCCACCCGGCCCCCGCCCGGCCCGCCCCCGCCGCCAAGCCGCCCACACTCCCCGCGGGCCCGGGCGGCCTGGCCCCCGTCTTCTCCAGCGGTCCTCGCACCCTGGGCAAGACCGTCGCCCTGACCTTCGACGCCGACATGACCGCCGACCAGGGGCCCCGCGCGGCCGCCGGCGAGCACTTCGACAACCCCGCGCTGATCGCGACCCTGCGCCGGCTGAAGGTGCCGGCCACGGTCTTCATGACCGGCCGCTGGGCCGACGAGTACCCGGACCAGGCCCGCTCCCTCGGCCGCGACCCGCAGTTCGAGGTCGCCAACCACTCCTACAGCCACTACGCGTTCACCGGCGACTGCTACGGCCTGCCGACCGTCTCCGCCGTGAACATGAAGTCGGACGTGGAGCGCGCCTACGCCGCGCTGCTCAGGGCGGGAGTGCCGCATCCGATGCCGTACTTCCGTTTCCCCGGCGGCTGCTACGACCAGCAGGCGCTGCGCGCGGTCGGCTCGCTCGGGGTCACCGCGGTGCAGTGGGACGTGGTGAGCGGCGACGCGTTCGCGACCGACGCCGACGCCGTGACCAAGCAGGTGCTGGACGGGGTGAAGCCCGGCTCCGTGGTCGTCATGCACTGCACGCGCAGCGCCGCCCCGACCACCGAGCGGGTGGTCCGCAGCGTCGTACCGGAGCTGCGCAAGCGGGGCTTCCGGTTCGTGAAGGTGTCCGAGCTGATCGGCGAGACGCCCGGCCATCGCTGACCGTCCTACGCTGGAGGTATGAGCGACGAGGGCTACTGCACGATCAGCGAGGCCGCGAAGCCGCCGAAGGCGGACGGTCCGCCGTACGCCGAGTGCGTGCTGTGCCGGGAGCCGACCGAGTACCCGGAGTCGTACAAGGGCATCACGATGTGCCCGCCGTGCGAGTGGCAGGAGGCGCAGCGGACCGCCTGCTCAGGATGAGCGGCGGCCGTTGAGAAGGCAGGCCACGGTGAAGGCCGCGGCGGTGAGCAGGGCCGCCGCGGCCAGGGGCAGGGGTGACACCGGGACCCGGCCGGACTCCGAGCCGGAGACCAGACCGCTGACCGCCGCGTGCGCCGGGGAACCCGCTACCACCACCGCGAGCAGCACGGCCAGCAGCATCATGGGCACCGCCCGGCCCGGCGAGCGCAGCAGCGGCCGGTTGGTGAGCGCGCCGACGGCACAGCCGAGCAGCGCGCAGACGAGGGTCGCGAGCAGACCGGCGGCCCCGGCCCGCAGGGGCGGCACGGCGAACCGGTGGTCGTTGGTGGCGTGCCGGCTGATCACGGTCACGATCAGGGTCGCCGCCGTGCCGAGCAGCGCGGCGGCGGCGAGGCCGGTGAGCAGGGCGGCCAGATGGGTCCTGGCCGGGCCCCGCGCCGCCGTGACACAGGCGCGGGCGGCCGGCGGTTCGCCGGTGACACAGATCCGTACCAGCCAGGCGGCCACCGGCAGCAGCGCGGCGGCCGTGTAGCCGAGCGAGTCCAGCACCGGCTGACCGCTCTGCACGCCCACTCCCAGGAACACGGCATACAGGATCACCGGGGGCAGCCAGCGCTGGGAGCGCAGGAGGAGTGCGGTCTGGTAGCGCAGGAGTGCGGTCATGGGCGGGCTTTCTCGTCCGGAGGGACGTCCGGGGGGCTGACGGCGACCACGTGCCACGGCGGGTGGGCCGTGAGGAGGGCACGCAGCACCACGTCCGAGTGGGACGCGGGAACCGTAAGACGGTAGGTGCCGGGGGCCGGTTCCTCGGCGAAGGCCGCCGTGCGGGTCGCGTCGGCGGGCAGGCGGCCGCCGGCGGGGCCCCGGACGGTGACGACGGTGTGCGGGCCGACAGGTGAAGCCACCTGCGCGGCAGCGGGCCTGAGGGTGCCGTCGACCACCTGGTAGGTCGCGTCGGGCGCGCCCGCGAGGCGCCGTGGATCGTGATCGACGAACACGACGGCTCCCCCGGCCGCGGTCCGCTCGGCGACGGCCCGCTCCAGCTCCGCGCGGGCATCGGCGTCCAGGCCGGTCCATGCCTCGTCGAGGACGAGCAGCCGGGGGTCGGCGAGCAGGGCCTGGGCGACCGCGACCTTCTGGCTGGTGCCCTTGGAGAGCTGGGCCATGGGCGTGGCCGCGTAGGCCGCCGCGCCGAACCGCTCCAGCCAGTCCGCTGCGCGGGCGGCGGCCGACCTGCGGGACAGGCCGTGGACGGTGCCGAGGTGGGTGAGGTAGCCGGCGGGGGTGAAGGGCAGGGCCGAGGGGAAGCGCTCGGGCACGTACGCGGTGCGGGGGCGGCCGGTGATACGGCCCTCGGTGGGGGTGTCTATGCCGGCGATGAGGCGGAGCAGGGTGGACTTGCCGGTGCCGTTCGCTCCTTCCACCCGGGTGAGGGTGCCGGGGGTGAGGGTGAGGTCGACGCCTCGTAAGACCCAGGGGCCGCGTATGCCGTAGCGGCGGCCTACGCGGGCCAGTTCAAGATCGCGGTGCATGAGGGTATTGTCGTGCGGTTCCGCCGTGGGGGTGTGCACCGTCTCCGACTGCGGGTGCGTTGTGGCTGGTCGCGCCCACGCGGCGGAGCCGCAAATTGACCCAGCCCGCGCCCCTTAGGCTGACGGGGTGAGCGCTGATTCGAAATCACCCGGCGACAGTCCTTTTCGCACCGAACCCACCGCACGTGACGAGGCACCTCAGTTCGTGCTGCCACTGGTCGTACGCATCGAAAGGGACGCCCCTCCGGCCCGCACCGACGCTCTCGAAACCGCCGCCCGGGCCGTGCTGACCATGCTCAGTGATCCGCGCTCCCTCGGGGACGGGGAATGGGCTCAGTCGATGCGGGACTGGGAGGACGCCCGGATCCGCAAGGTCGTGCGGCGGGCTCGGGGGGCCGAGTGGCGGCGGGCCGGGGAACTGCCCGGGATCACCCTCACGGGGAAGTCCGCCGAGGTACGGGTGTTTCCGCCGGTTCCCCTGGACGGGTGGCCCAAGGAACTGGCGAAGTTGCAGGTGTCCGGGACGGAGTTGGACGATCCCGAGCCGCCCGTCGACGCCGACCGGGCGCAGGCCGTGCTGTGGCTGAACCCGCAGTTGGAGATGTCCGCGGGCAAGGCGATGGCGCAGGCCGGGCACGGGGCCCAACTGGCCTGGTGGGCGCTGCCGGAGGAGGAGCGGGAGTCCTGGCGCGAGGCCGGGTTCCCGCTCGCCGTACGGACCGCCGACCCGGCCGAGTGGCGTCAACTCACGGACAGCGGACTGCCGTTGGTGCGGGACGCCGGTTTCACCGAGATCGCGCCGGGCAGTTGCACCGTGGTCGCGGATCATCCTCGGTCGCGCCTACGACGACCGTGACCGACTACTCTACGTAGGCATCTCCGACAGCCCGCTGCCCAGCCAGGTCGACCCGCACTTCGGCGACCTGCTGCGGATCTGCGCGATTCTGGGTGTCTCTGTACCCGAGCCCATCCGGGGCCTGGACGATGTGAGGCCTCGCCCGTCCGCACCGGGAGACGCAGACGAACAGGGCCGGTAACGCAGGGATCAGCCGGCGAGGGACCAGCGCGATCCGTCAGGCAGGTACCGGGCGTACGCACTGCCGTCAGGCTCCCGGACGTACCCGAACCGGTCCTGCGCGGGCCGGTCCGCGTGATTCCACCAGGCCCAGGCCTCCTCGGCCTGCTTCCACAACCCCTCGTCGCCGCCGAACGTCACCAGACCGCTGGTGCCGGCAATGGGCACGCGGGCCCAGGAGCCGTCGTCCCGCTGGAGCTGGATCGACATCCCCTCCGTGTCGTCGACGTAGTACACGAGCTCGGTGCCAGGCATCTGGAACGCCAGCGCGAGCCGCAGCGGGTAATGGGCCTGGATGGCGTTCGCCGTGAGTGTGCTCGGCCGGGACCGGGCAGCCGGGGCGCGCTCCGGCCGGTCCTGCGCCTGGTACGTGCGCGCGTGGCTTCGGGCAGCCATGAAGCGGCCGGTGTTCGTGGTGAAGAAGCCGCGGGCCTCGCCGTCACTGCCGGGTGAGAGCCGCACGAGACCGCCCTCGATCCCGAACGCCACATCGGTCAGCAGCACCCCGCCGGGCCGCAGCTGCTCGACCCACGCGGCGGGGACGGACGGCACGGAGCATGTGGCCATGATCCGGTCGAAGGGCCCTCCGTCCGGCCAGCCCTGCGTTCCGTCCCCGGACAGCAGTTGGGGCTGGTACCCGATGCTGTCGAGACGCTTCTGGGCGAGGTCGACGAGCTGCTGGTCGATATCCATGGAGTGGACGAACTCCTCACCCAGACGAGCACTCAGCAGCGCGGCGTTGTAGCCGGTGCCGGTGCCGATCTCCATCACCCGGTGGCCGTCCTGGATGTCGAGGTCTTCGAGCATGCCTGCCATGAGGCTGGGGATCGTGCTCGACGACGTGGCGACACCGGTCCAGGCGTCCTCGTCGACCTGCTGGGCTGTCGCCGGGTCCAGGCCGGTCACGAGGGTCACGTCCCGGTAGACGTCCGCGAGACCGCTCTCCTCGGTGGCACCGCGCCGACGCCAGACCGCGATGCCCCGCGCGTCGGTCTCCTGCTCGTACCAGCTCGGCACGAGAACGTGGCGGGGAACCGAGGCGAACGCCTGCTCCCACGTCTGGGTGCGGACCGCGCCAGTCCTGACGAGCAGCTCGGCGAGCGCGACCGCGTACGGCCGGCCGGCGTCTTGGGGAAAGTTGCTCACGGGGCGACTCCTCGGAGTTCGTCGGCGATGGCCTGGGCGATGGGCAGGCCGGTGTGGTGCTCGATCCAGTCCCACTGCCCGCAGGGGTGCCCGCCTTCGGGCGCGTGCGGGAAGACTTCCCGCACATCGAGAACGGTCACGATGTGATCCCTCGTTCGGTTGCTGTGGGAATGCAAGGCGTACCGCCCCGTCGAGAAGCTTCCGGCGACTTCGAGGGGGCGGGCCTTCCCGTCTCACCAGGCGCGACGGATGCCCGGTGAGACGGGTATTCGGGGTGCGGCCCTGACCCGGAGCGGCCGCCGTGGGGGTGCGTCAGACCGGTGTCCGCGACAGCACCGGGGCGCGGAGCGGAAGGGTCATGTGGCCTTACGGGGTCGCTCGGGCGGCCGGATGGCAGGAGCAGCGGCACCGGTGGATGAGCAGGATGCCCACAGAATGGGGCAGCGGGATGTCTTTGGTCTGTCGGCACTCCGCATGCAGGTGCCCGCTGTCGGGCCTCTGCGCCACTGCGCATTCTGCGGAGAGGTTCTCGGTGTCGGCGGTGGTCGGCACTACAGCCCGCCTCACCACAGCCCGCCCCGGGACCGGGCGTTGGCGATGGCGACCGCAGGACTGAGTGCTTCGCCGACCGGCACCAGGCGCAGCTTCTTCGGGTCGGCGTCCCACTCCCTGCCGCCCTCGATGGGTCGGAGCTGCACGTAGCCCCCGACGAGGCCCATCACTTTGCCGATGCGCCTGTGCTCCGCGTCCTCGACCGTCTCGCCGAGCCGCAGCTCGTAGGCGCTCTCGGCGGGAGCAGGCTCTCCAGAGGTCGGCGGGCGGGCTGTAGCGTTCATGGTGTCGACGCTCCTCTTCAGCGTTGGCCGGCCTCGGGACCGTTCGCGCGGTCGCCGAGGCGCTTCTTGCGACGGACGCGGAGCGCGAGTCGCCGCATGCTGATGCTGTTCGGAGCGTGCTGTCCACGCGTCATCGCGCTGCCTCCGCCTCGTCGTTGACCAGGTGTAAGAACAGCGTCACGCTGTGAGAGGGACTCAATGCCTACGGATTTGTAGGCGTTGTAGATATGGCCTACAGGCCGATCCACGCGGCCATGTGGTTCAGGGTGTCCGGCGTCCGACGGGACAGATGCACCAACCCGGTGATCGTCTCCCGGGCGCCCGGGTGGTACCGGGTCTGCTCGGGAGCCATCCTGCGGGCATCGACGAGGTGCTCCAGCGCCTTCTCCGTGGAACCGGTCTCCATCTCTGCTCGCGCCCGGTCGATCAGGAAGTGCGCCCGGCGTGAGGTGGCCAGCTGCGTCGGAAGCTTCATCTTGCGCGCCTGCTTCAGCGCATCGTCGTACTGATGCATCTCGACGGCCGCCGACATCCTGTGCAGGGCCACGTTGGCCGGCCCGAAACTGAGCCAGTGCACATCGGACGCGTCGCCGATGCGCTTGGCGATCTGGCGTGCCTCATCGATGTGCCGGCCCACTGCCGCCTGGTCGTCAGCCCGGGCAGAGATGACCGATGCACCGAGGTGCAACTGGCCGGCGACGGCCAGCGCCTCCCGGGTCTCCTCCGCCTGGCCGACGACGGTATGCCCTGCAGCGACGAGCCGCTGCCCGATCCGGTACTCGCCCTCACGGAAATAGACCAACGCGCGCATGTACTGGCGTACGGCAGCCAGGCAGGGATCCGAGGCTCGCTGAGCCGCCCAGTCCATCCGATCCAGGGCGACGGCCGAGAGGTCGTAGTAGCCGAGCTTCACGCTGATGTCATGGGCTGTCCGGTAGGTCGAGGCGAGTGCCTGCCACAGCTCGGTCGTCGGCGTCGACCAGGCGGCGTGGGTGAGCTCGGCGATCAGCCCCGGCAGGGCGCGGGCCGCGTTGCGCAGGTGCGTCGCTCGCACTTCTGCGCAGAGCTCGTCGGCTGCCGTGATCAGCTGCGGTGCCGGCCGCGCGGTGAGATCAGGATTGGGGCCGAGGTCGTACAGGTCGAGGGCCTCACGGATCGGTCGTACGAGTTCGGCGAGCCGGTCCCGCTGCAATTCGGTCATGTACGGCTGTCCAGTGAGCACGGTGACGTCGATGTTCAGGGACTTGGCACAGGCGGCGACGAAGTCCGCGGTGGCCGGGCGTAAACCGCATTCCACAGAGTTCAGCAGGGCGTACGAGAAGGGCAGCCGATCAGCGAGTTGTCTCTGGGTGAGCCTGGCGAGTCTGCGCTGTTCCTTGATGCGCGCGCCCGTGTGGTTGCCGTCCAGTGTTGACATACTGGTCTCCGTTCTAAGCACCCACTTGCGACTGTAATCGCCCCCGACTCCCTTCGGAGCGGGGGCGGTTACATGTGGTCGGATAGGGCCATGACGAAACACGGCCGTGTGATCTACCTGTTCGGCTCTGCTGCCCCGCCCGTCTTCGACATCGCGAAGGTGATCGAGGACGCCCAGGCCCGCAGCTTCGACGTGTGTCTCGGCCTCACCCCCACCGCTGCGCGCTGGCTCGCGCCGCAGCTCGCCGAGCTGGAACGACTGACCGGTCACCCCGTGCGCAGCGAGTACAAAATGCCCGGCGAACGAGACGTATGGCCGGAGGCGGACGTGATCGCCGTAGCGCCGGCCACCTTCAACACCTTGAACTCGTGGGCGCTTGGCCTCACGCACGACTTCGTCGTTGGGGTGGTTGCCGAGGGCATCGGCAAGAGCATCCCCACGGTCGCCATGCCGTGCGTCAACGCCGCCTACGTACGCCACAACCAGTTCGAACGGAGCGTCGCCGAGCTGCGTGCCATGGGCGTTCGCGTCTTGTACGGCAAGGACGGCTTCGTGCCTAATCAGCCGGGTCAGGGCAAGCCGAAGGAGTACCCCTGGGACCTGGTGCTCGACGCGGCCGACGAGCTCGCCAGCGCCTGACGTCTCGGTGGACTCCACCATCGCCCGCGCCCACCAGCATGCGGTGGGTGCCCGCCAGGGCAGCAATCTGCCGGGCCGACCTGGACTCTTTTACCTTTCCTTGGAAACTTTGCCGTTTGTTTGAACACCGTCGCCGTCGCACCCGTACGTCCAGGCACTGAACCAGCGACACGGGGAGGGATCCCTTGCGGCGTTTCAACGGTACGGCCATGATCCTGGCGGCCCTCGCCACCACGCTCGGCGCGCTCGCCTATCCCGTGTGGTCGTACGCCGACCGCTCCGGCACCGGGCAGGCGAACCTGGCGGCGGGGACCGTGGCCACCCAGTGGGGTCCGCTGTCCGCCTCGGACCGCGATCTGATCGTGCGGGTCCGGCTGGCCGGGCTGTGGGAGCTGCCGGCCGGGCAGCAGGCCATCGACCGGGCGCCGAGCGCGGCGATCAAGGCGGCCGGCGACCATCTGATCGTCGGCCACACCGACCTCGACCGGCGGGTCCGGATCGTCGCGGGGCAGCTGGGCGTCGAGCTGCCCAACGTACCGAACGAGCAGCAGCAGGGCTGGCTCCAGGAGATGTCCTCGGCGACCGGCGCGGAGTACGAGTACAAGTTCGTGAATCTGCTGCGCGCCGCGCACGGCAAGATCTTCCCGGCGATCGGGACGGTACGGAACACCACCCGCAACAGCCTGGTGCGGCAGCTGGCCTCGGACGCCAACCAGACCGTGCTGGACCACATCACGATCCTGGAGAAGACCGGGAAGGTCGACTTCGAGGCGATCGCCAACGAGATCGCCAACTCCACCACGGCGAGCCCGACCGGCCCGCCGGTGCCGGCGCCGGGAGTGGTGGTGCCCTCCGCCCCGGCCGCACAGGCCAGCGGTGACGTGCGGGTCACCTCCCGGCCCTCGCCCGGCGCGCCGGGCACGGTGAACACCGCACGCCCGGACCCGGTGGACTCGCTGGGCGTGCTCGGCGGATAGCCGGTTCAGCTCCCCGGAGCGCGGCCCCGAACCTCAAATGTTGCTCTGAAGCGGCAGGCAACACGGTTCGCGGACGCGCTCCGGGGCCATACCCCCGTCAATAGGATGAGGAGGGGGAGTGCCATGACCATGGAGCGGCTGGGAACGGGCATCGGCTGGCGGCCGGAGATCGCCGACGCCGTGGAGCGCATGCCCGGTATCGACTGGGTCGAGGTCGTGGCCGAGAACACCTGCCCGGGCCACCTCCCCGAGTCGCTGCGGCGGCTGCGCGAGCGCGGGGTGACGGTCGTACCGCACGGTGTCTCCCTGGGCCTCGGCGGCGCGGACCGCCCGGACGAGGACCGGCTCACGGCGCTCGCCGAGCGGGCGGAGGCGCTGGGCTCCCCTCTTGTCACCGAGCACATCGCGTTCGTCCGCGCGGGCGGGCCGCTGACGGCCTCGCCGCTCCTGGAGGCGGGCCATCTGCTCCCCGTGCCGCGCACCCGGGACGCCCTCGACGTCCTCTGCGAGAACATCCGGATCGCGCAGGACGCGCTGCCCGTGCCGCTCGCCGTCGAGAACATCGCCGCGCTCATCTGCTGGCCGGGCGAGGAGATGACCGAGGGGCAGTTCCTGTACGACCTCGTCGACCGCACCGGGGTACGGCTGCTGATCGACGTGGCGAACCTGCACACCAACCACGTCAACCGCGGTGAGGACCCGGCCAAGGCGCTCGCCGAACTCCCCGTCGAGGCCATCGCCTACGTCCATGTCGCGGGCGGCTTCGAGCGGGACGGCGTCTGGCACGACAGCCACGCCCACCCGGTGCCCCCGGCGGTCCTGGACGTCCTGGCCGACCTCGCGTCCCGGGTCACGCCGCCGGGAGTGCTGCTGGAGCGGGACGAGAACTTCCCCGAACCGGCCGAACTGGAGCGGGAGCTGGCGGCGATTCGCGGGGCGGTGGCGGCGGGGGGCGCCGCCGACCGCCGGTTCGATCCCCCGGCGCGGCCGACCACGCACGAGGTGACCGACGCCACCCGGCAGCGCGTCGGGCTCGCACAGACCGCGGTGCTGTCCTCACTGGTCGCGGGGACACCGGTGCCGGAGGGGTTCGACCGGGTGCGGATGGGGGTGCAGGCGCGGGCGCTGGCGTCGAAGCGGGCGGACGTGGTGGCGAAGGTGGCCCCGGAACTGCCGGAGATCCTGCGCGAGGCGTATCGGCCGGCGTTTCTGGCGTACGCGCAGGAGCGGCCGATGACCGAGGGTTACCGGCGGGATGCGCTGGACTTCGCGGGGCGACTGCTGCGGGACGGCAGGGCGGGAGACAGGACGTCGCGGCGCCGACTGGAAAGGTGGTGGCGCGACCGTGCGGGCGCGACGCCCCGGCGGTCGGCTGCCCGAAGGGCGTTGCAGCGGCGGGGCTAGGGGGAGGCGAGGCCGGGGGTGCCGCTTGCCGGCGTTGGCCAGGGTGCCGCATGGAAGTTCGGTCGGATGTCGGCTGCGGGCCGTGTCTGGCTGGTCGCGCAGTTCCCCGCGCCCCTGACGGGGCGCTGTTCAGCCGTGTCCTGCACAGCCACGGAGCTGCATGGCCGCGGGCAGTCGTGCCGCTGGGGCGGCACGGGTGGGCGCGGCCGTCCCGCCCACCCGAACCCGACATCCGACCCAAAACCACACCAACCCATCGCCCCGGCCCCCTACACCGCGCCCTCGGTAATATGCCAACCCCGTACGGCGAAGCCCCACCGTGCGGTGCAGGAGGCATCATGCGCGCGCGTCCCCGACCCCCCGTCCAAGGCCGAGGCATATTCACCGGTACCGGGCTGATCATCGTCTGTCTCGCGGCGACCCTCGCCGCCCTGGTGTTCCCGATCTGGTCGTACGCCGACCGCTCGGACCCGACCGGCGCGGTGAACGTGCTGAGCGCCCAGACGGTGTCGACCCGCTACGGCCCGCTGTCGGCCCTGGACCGGGACTTCATCGTCAAGGTGCGGCTCGCCGGGCTCTGGGAGCTGCCGGCCGGGGAGATGGCGGAGCAGAAGGGCACCACCCAGGCCGTACGGACCGCCGGCCGGCACCTCGTCGACGGGCACGCCGCCCTCGACGCGCACGTCCGCGACGTCGCCGCCCAGCTCGGCGTGCCGATTCCCAACCAGCCCAACGGCCAGCAACAACAGTGGCTCGCCACGCTGACCGAGGCGCAGGGGCAGGACTTCGACCGGCAGTTCGCGAACATCGCGCGGCTCGCCCACGGCCGGGTCTTCTCCGTCGTCGCCCAGGTCCGTGCCGGCACCCAGAACACCCTGGTCCGCGATCTCGCCGACGATGCCAACACCACCGTCCTCGACCACATCAAGGTCCTGGAGGCCACGGGGTACGTCGACTTCGCCGCCCTCGCGCAGCAGTTGGCGCTCCCCCCCTCCCCCGCCGCCTCGCCGCCGGTCTTCGCGCCGAGCGACGCGATCCCGGTCGTACCGTCACCGGCCCCGCCGTCGGCCTCGACGTACCCGCTGCCGCCCGCCGCCTCCAGTCCCCCGCCGCCCAACAGCCCCTGACCTGCACGGGAAGCGGAACGTCACGTACCGACAACACTCGGTCCGGAATATGAACAGGGCATGGCGTTTCCCAAGCCCCTGGCATAGAAACGCGTCATGTTCTGGGTCCTTCTCCTGCTCCTGGCCTGGGCCGTCGCCGGCACCGCCTGCACCCGGCTGTGCCTGGCCGCCGTACGCACAGCGGCGACCGACACGGACACGGGCCGAGGACACGGTCTGACGCTGTACGAGGCAGCGTTCCTGTCCGGCGGGCCGGCGCGGGTCGCCGACCTGACTCTGGTGTCCATGGCCCGCCAACAGCGGCTGCTGCTCGCCCACACCGGCTGGGCGACCGTCGTGGACCCGCGCGCGCGGGACGAGATGGAGCGCTCGGTGATAGGTGCCATCGGGCCGGACGGGCAGTCGCGGATAGCGCCGGTGCGTTCGGCGGCGGCCGGCGCGGACGCCGTGCGGAGTCTCGGCGAGAGGCTGGTGCGGGCCGGGCTCGCGGTGCCGGACGTGGCGGCGCGTACGACGGTCGCGTCGGGCGTGCGTCAGGTGCGGGCCGCCGCACTCGCCGTGTTCGGCCTGGCGGCGGTCGCCCTCGTGCTGCCCGCCCCGACCGAGATGCCGCGCGACCTGGTCGCCATGTGGTTCGCGCTGCCCCTCACCCTGACGCTGAGCTGCCTCGCCATCGCCCGGGTCGAGGTGCACCCGTACTCGCGCTGGGCCTCCCCGGCCGGGCAGCGGCTGCTGGGCGTGCTGCACCGGCGGGCGAACCGGGCGGCCGACGACCACTCGCTGCTCGCCTCGGTCGCCGTCCGCGGTATCCGCGCGATCGGCGAACCGGAGCTGCGTGCGGCCTTCGCACACCGGGACCAGCTCCCGCGGGAGTGAGCGGGGGCGTATAGGGGCATTGGCGCCGACACCGGCCGATGGTGCTTGCCTTCGCCGACAACCGGTCGAAATATCCCTTTTATTGCTGCCGTGCAGTCGCTGCGGTGCCGTTGCTGCCGCGCCACGCAGCGACCGCACCGAAAGGGATACGCCATGAGAGCCCCCGCCCTGTATTCGGCAGCCGGGTCCCTGATCCTGACCACCCTGGCCGCCGCCCCGGCCGGGAGCGCCCCCCGCGTCCCGGACACGGCGACCACCGAACTGCGCGGTACCGCCGTGGCCGCCGCCCGGGCGCGCGCGGAGGGCATCGACTTCGGCAAGTGCGCCGCGGGCCTGGACTTCCCGAGTTCCTTCCAGTGCGGCACGGTGAGCGTCCCGCTGGACTACGCGCATCCGGACGGCAAGCAGATCAGACTGACCGTCAGCCGGGTACGGGCCACCCACAAGGACCCGCACAACAGCAAGCGCAAGGTGCCCCGGCAGGGCGCCCTGGTCTACAACCCGGGCGGCCCCGGTGCCTCCGGCATGGCCTTCCCGATGGTCGGCGCACTGCCCGAGTGGAAGCGCCTCGCCGCCGCCTACGACCTGGTCGGCTACGCCCCGCGCGGGGTGGACCGTTCGGCGCCGCTGTCCTGTGTGGACCCCAAGCGGTTCTTCAAGGCGCCCGCCCCGGCACCGGCGCACCCCTCGGCGGCGTACAAGAAGGCGCGGATCGCGGAGTCGAAGGCGTACGCGCGCGGCTGTCTCAAGCGGTCCGGGAGCAGGCTGAGGTACTTCACCTCGCTCAACAACGCGCGCGACCTGGACGTGCTGCGCGCCGCGCTCGGCGAGAACCGGCTGACCTTCATGGGCGCCTCCTACGGCACCTACTTCGGCGCGCTGTACGCCACCCTGTTCCCCTCGCACGTACGGCGGATGGTGCTGGACTCGGCGGTGAACCCCGACCCGGCGCAGATCTGGTACCGCTCCAACCTGGAGCAGTCGGCCGCGTTCGAGAGCCGCTGGGCGGACTACCGGGAGTGGATCGCCAGGCACGACGACGTGTACGGGCTCGGTGACACGGCCGCGAAGGTGCAGGCGAGTTACGACCGGGCGAGCAAGCGGCTGGCCAAGAAGGCGGCCGGCGGGAAGGTCGGACCGGCGCAGTTGCAGGGCGCGTTCCTGTCGGCCGGGTACTACGACGACTACTGGCCGAGCCGCGCGGAGGCGCTGTCGAAGTTCCTGAAGGGGGACGCGAAGCCGTTGGTCCGGCTGGCGGCGCCGACGCCCGCGACGGCCGCCGCGGCGGAGAACGGCAACGCGGTCTACACGGCCGTCGAGTGCAACGACGCGGCCTGGCCGACGGACTTCAGGACCTGGGACCGGGACAACACCCGGCTGGCGCGGGTGGCGCCGTTCGAGACCTGGGACAACGCCTTCATGAACCTGCCGTGCGCCTACTGGCCGGTGCCCCGGCAGAAGGCCCTCGATGTCCGGACGGGTCCCGGTGAGCTGCCGCCGACACTGATCCTGCAGGCGGAGCGGGACGCGGCCACGCCCTACGCGGGCGCGCTGGAGATGAACCGGCGGCTGGCCGACTCGGTGCTGGTGACCGAGCGGGACGCCGGCACCCACGGGATCGGCGGCGGCCCCAACAAGTGCGTCAACGGCTATCTGGAGGCCTACCTGCTGGAGGGCCGGCTCCCGGAACGGCGCGCCTCCTGCACCGGGCACCCGGAGCCCAAGCCGGCCGGCCACGCCCCGCAGAAGAAGCTGCGGGACTCCCTGAAGGGCAAGGCCGGCCGGCGCTGAGCGTCGTCAGGCGAGGCCCGCGACCAGCTCCGCGACGTCCTTGCGGCGGCCCGTGTAGAAGGGGACCTCCTCGCGGACGTGCATGCGGGCCTCGGAGGCGCGCAGGTGACGCATGAGGTCGACGATGCGGTGCAGCTCGTCGGCCTCGAAGGCCAGGATCCACTCGTAGTCGCCGAGCGAGAACGAGGCGACCGTGTTCGCGCGCACGTCCGGGTAGCCGCGGGCCATCTTGCCGTGGTCGGCGAGCATCCGGCGGCGGTCCTCGTCGGGCAGCAGGTACCAGTCGTACGAGCGCACGAACGGGTACACGCTCACGTAGTCACGCGGCGTCTCGTCGGCGAGGAACGCCGGGATGTGCGAGCGGTTGAACTCGGCGGGGCGGTGCAGCGCCATGTTCGACCAGACCGGCGTGAGGGCGCGACCCAGCTTCGTGCGGCGGAAGAGGTTGTACGCCTCCTGGAGCTGGTCGCTGTCCTCGGCGTGCCACCAGATCATCAGGTCGGCGTCGGCGCGCAGACCGGAGAGGTCGTAGGTGCCGCGCACGGTCACCTCCTTGGCGGCAAGCTGGTCGAACAGCTCCTGGACCTCGTCGGCGTAGCCCGCGCGGTCCTCGGGCAGCACGTCCTTCAGCTTGAAGACCGACCACAGGGTGTAGCGGATGACCTCGTTGAGGTCCTTGGCCAGCTTGCCCTTGTTCGGGATCCGCTCGGGGGCGGTGGTGGGGGCGTCGTCACTCATGGTCCTTATTCTCCCGCTCCGCCGTGCAGGCTCTGCACCGGGTTGGCGGTGAGCTCCCGCACCGCCGCCAGGTCGCCGCCGAGCTGGTCGACCGCCGCGTACGCGCTCGCGATGCAGGCGGGGATGCCCACCCCGTCGTACTGCGCGCCGCAGACCGCCAGGCCAGGGAGCTCGGCGACGTGCTCGCGGACGCGGGCCACGCGCGCGTGGTGGCCGACGGGGTACTGGGGCAGGCCGTCGGTCCAGCGGGTGACACGGGTGGCGACCGGGTCCGCGTCCAGGCCGGTGGCGGCGCGCAGGTCGTGCCGGGAGACGTCGACGAGGTCGCCGTCCGCGCGTCCCAGCACCTCCGTCTCCCCGTACCGCCCGACCGAGGTGCGCAGCACGACGACGTCCGGGTCCTCGTCGGCGATCCAGCCCCACTTCTGGGAGGCGAAGGTGGCGGCCTTGATGGTGCGGCCGTCGACGGGCGGCACCAGGAAGCCGCTGCCCTCGGGGAGGGCGAGGTCGGCACGGCGGTAGGCGAGGGTGATCAGGGCCATCGAGGCGTACTCGACGGCGGCCAGGTCGGCCGCGGCCGCGGGCGCTTCGGTGCGCAGCAGGGCGGCGGCGACGGGGGCCGGGACGGCGACGATCACGGCGTCCGCGTACCGCACCACCCGGTCACCGGCGACGACCCGCCACCCGGTGTGCGGGCCGCCGCGGGCCGCCTCGCGGTCCCCGTGGTCCGCCGCCCCGGCGCCCGTGCGGGAAGGGCCGGAGCCGGCCGGTGAGCCGTCGTGGTCGAAGTCCCGCGTCGTGCCCGGTCCCACCCTGCGCAGTTCGGTCACGGGTGCCCCGGTGACGATCTCGCCCCCGCGCGCCCGTACCGAGTCGGCCACCGCGAGCGGCAGGGTGCCGACGCCGCCCTCGATGCCCATGAACACCGGGCCCGTCTGCTGGTTGGCGGCCGCCTTGGCCTGGATCTCGCGGACGGCCTCGGTCAGCGAGTCGTGTGTCCTGGCGGCCTGGTAGAGCTGCGGGACCGCCGAGCGCATCGAGATGCGGTACGCGTCGCCCGCGTAGACCCCGCCGAGCAGCGGCTCGACCAGCCGGTCGACGACCTCCCGGCCGACCCGCCCGGCCACGTACTCCCCGACCGCCACGTCGTCGCCGACCTCGGTGCGGGGCAGGTCGGCGTCGCGCTCGATACGCGTGAGGCCTTCCTCGGACAGCACGCCGGACAGCGCGGCGGCGGTGCCGGGGACGCCCATGACATGACCCTTGGGCATGGGGCGCAGGGCACCCCGGGTCCAGATCGAGGCCGTGGCGGTGGCCGGCGGCCGCAGCCGGTCTTCCAGCCCCACCTCGCACGCGAGGGCGACCGCCTCGGGCCGGCGGGCCAGCATCGACTCGGCGCCCAGGTCGACCCGTACGTCCGCGATCTCGCCGGGCAGCAGCTTGCCGCCGACTCTCTCCGAGGCCTCCAGCACGGTCACGCGCACGCCGCGCTGCAGCAGCCGGTGGGCCGCGGCCAGCCCGGCGATCCCGGCGCCGATGACCACGACGTGCTGCCCCGTCCCCGTACCCGTTGCGCTCATGACCCCCACTCTCTCAGACCGCGCTGACACTCCCGCCCGGGCCCGGTGACCCCTACGCGTCCGGACCGTGACCGCATCGGGACCGTCCCGCTCAAACGTCCGGCACCGCCCCGGCGTCGAAGGAGCGTCAGTTGTTCACGACCCTCGGGGGAAACCATGCGACATCCCGTACGACCCGTTCTCGCCGGCCTTCTGCTCGCCTGCGTGCTCGTCCTCACCGGCTGCGGCGCCGGTGACGACTCCGGCGGATCCGCCGGCGACTCCAAGGCCGACCTGGGCAGCGCGGCCCAGGACGCGGCGGGCTCGGCAGGCGCCAAGGAAAGCAGCAACAGGGGCGCCGACGAGGCCCCCAAGCTCACGGTGAACCACATCATCCGCACCGCCTCCCTGACCGTGCAGGTCAAGGACGTGCCCAAGGCCCTCGACGAGGCCCGCACCACGGCCGAGAACGCCGGAGGCTATGTCGGCAAGGAGACCACCACCCGGGGCTCCCAGGGCCGCGAACGCACCCGCGTGGTCCTCCGGGTCCCCACCGAGAAGTACGACGAGGTGCTCACCGACCTCCAGGGAGCGGGCAAGCTGCTCGACCGCACCGCGAAGGCCCAGGACGTCACCGACCAGGTGGTGGACGTGGACAGCCGCATCAAGTCGCAGCGGGCCAGCGTGGCCCGGGTCCGCGAGCTGATGGACCGGGCCACCAAGCTCAGTGACGTGGTCACCCTGGAAGGGGAGTTGAGCAGCCGGGAGGCCGACCTGGAGGCGCTGCTCGCCCAGCAGGCGTCCCTGAAGGACCGCACCAGTCTGGCCACCATCACGCTGTCGCTCACGGAGACGCCGGTGGCGAAGGCCGCCAAGGACGACACGCCGGGGTTCGTGGACGCGCTGGCGGGCGGCTGGCACGTCTTCGTCACCATGCTGCGCTGGATAGCCCTGGCGCTGGGCGCGGCCCTGCCGTTCGCGGCACTGGCGGCGCTGGTCGCGTTCCTGTGGTGGCGGGTCGTACGCCGGCGCCGTACGCCCGGTGGGGAGACCTGAGCACGCCTGAAATTCCCTCGCCCCGTAGCGTGTTCGCATGGACATGAGCAGTGGACGGGAACGGCTGGTGGTGATCGGCGGGGACGCCGCGGGCATGTCCGCGGCGTCCCAGGCACGCCGGCTGCGGGGACCGGACGAGCTGGAGATCGTGGCCTTCGAGCGCGGTCACTTCAGTTCCTACTCGGCGTGCGGCATCCCGTACTGGGTCGGCGGTGACGTGGCGGAGCGGGACCATCTGATCGCCCGCACGCCCGAGGAGCACCGGTCGCGGGACATCGATCTGCGGATGCGCACGGAGGTCACGGAGATCGACGTGGCCGGGAAGCGGGTACGCGCGCGTGACGTCGATTCCGGCGCCGAGTCCTGGACGTCGTACGACAAGCTCGTCATCGGGACCGGCGCCCGCCCGATCCGCCCCGACATGCCGGGCGCGGACGCCCCGGGGGTGCACGGTGTGCAGACCCTCGACGACGGCCAGGCCCTGCTCGACACGCTGGCACGCACGCGTGGCCGGCGCGCTGTGGTCGTCGGCGCCGGCTACATCGGTGTCGAGATGGCCGAGGCGATGATCAACCGGGGCTACGAGGTGACGGTCGTCAACCGCGGCAGCGAGCCCATGTCCACGCTCGACCCGGACATGGGCCGCCTGGTGCACGAGGCGATGGAGGGCCTCGGGATCACCATGGTCAATGACGCCGAGGTCACCAAGCTGCTCACCGGCCAGGACGGCAGTGTCCGCGCGGTGGCCACGGAGGACGGCGAGTACCCGGCCGACGTGGTGATCCTGGGCATCGGCGTGCGCCCGGAGACGAGCCTCGCCCGGGCGGCGGGCCTGCCCGTCGGCGAGCACGGCGGCCTGCTGACCGACCTGGCGATGCGGGTCCGCGGCCACCAGGACATCTGGGCGGGCGGCGACTGCGTGGAGGTCCTGAACCTGGTCTCGGGCCAGGAGCAGTACATCGCGCTGGGCACCCACGCCAACAAGCACGGCCAGGTCATCGGCACCAACGTGGGCGGCGATTACGCCACGTTCCCCGGGGTCGTCGGCACGGCGGTGAGCAAGGTCTGCGACCTGGAGATCGCCCGCACCGGCCTCCGTGAGAAGGACGCGCTGCGGGTGGGACTGCGGTACGAGGCGGTCACCATCGAGTCCACGAGCCGGGCCGGCTACTACCCCGGCGCGAGCCCGATGACGGTCAAGATGCTCGCGGAACGCCGCACGGGCCGCCTCCTCGGCGTCCAGATCGTGGGGCGAGAGGGCGCGGGCAAGCGGGTCGACATCGCGGCGGTGGCCCTGACGGCGAAAATGACGGTGGACCAGATGACGGCCCTGGACCTGGGCTACGCGCCCCCGTTCTCACCGGTATGGGATCCGGTACTCGTGGCGGCCAGAAAGGCGGCGACCAAGGTGCGCGAGGGCCACTGAAGCGCCCCGTCAGGGGCGCGGGGAACTGCGCGACCGGCCACAGCGACCCGCACCCCGCAACGGCGATCAAGCCGTCCCGCTGATCCTCGGCAACGAAGTGACCCCAGCCCCTCCCGGCGCAACCGCGGCAGCGGGCTGCTCGGTCCCCGGCCGCGCCGCGTGCGCCGCCGCCGGCCGAGTCGACCGCAGCCGGTTGCTGACCGCCTCGTCCAGCGTCACCGGCCGCTGCATCTGCGCCGCCAGCCGCCCCGCCTCCTGGCCGAGCCGTGCCACGTCCTCCCAGGGGAGCCGCACGACAAGAGAGATCTCCGCCTCACCGTCGGGCATGGCCTGCATGGGAGGGAACCCCTGGGAAGCAACCCGCTCGTTCATCGCCTGGTCCTCACGTCGCCTGGAACATCACCTGAAGCTCATCGGTCGCAAGGACATACGCACCCGCGCGTGCCGACGTTCACCGAGCCGCTCCGCGCTTCGGGCGCCCCCGCCCTGGGCACTAGTCAGCTGTGGTCATCCCCGTCCATGACGTCAATCCGGTGCGGCGCACGCCGTACGTGACGTACGCGCTCATCGCCGCGAACGTCCTCGTCTTCCTGTTCACGCCCGGCATAGCCGGCTCCGTGGCCGGCAGCAGCGATCTGGCCCAGCTGTGCCATCTCCAGGCCTTCACGGACCACTACGCGGCGGTCCCCAGAGAGCTGATCCACCATCAGTTGCCGGGGCTGGTGCCGACCGGCGCCGTGGGCGTCGGCCGGAACGGCCCCGGCTGCGTCGTCGGCCCGCCCTCCTACGACAAGTCGCCGGTGCTGTCCGTCTTCACGGCGATGTTCCTGCACGGCAGTTGGCTGCACCTGCTGGGCAACATGCTGTTCCTGCTGATCTTCGGCAACAACGTCGAGGACCGGATGGGCCACGTCCGGTACTTCCTCTTCTACGTCGTCTGCGGCTACGCGGCCGGCTACGGCTTCGCGCTCCTCAACGACACCTCGGCGGACCCGCTGATCGGCGCGTCCGGCGCGATCGCCGGCGTCCTGGGCGCCTACCTCGTCCTCTACCCGCGGGCCAGGGTCTGGGTGCTGGTCCCGTTCCTGATCTTCCTGCCGCTGCGGCTGCCGGCCTGGCTGGTACTGGGCTTCTGGTTCGTGCTGCAGGCCGTGTACTCGTCCGGGGAGGGCGTCTCCGCCGCCGGCACCGTGGCGTACGCGGCGCACGTCGTCGGCTTCCTCGTGGGCATGCTGCTCGCCTGGCCGCTCAAGCCGGGCACGCCACCGCCGCCGGAACCGCGCGGCCTGCTGTTCGGCAGGCGGGCCCGGCCCCGGCACAGCTGGTAGCGGACCGGGTCAGCGGGCGCTCTCGGTGTGGACGAACTCGACCAGCCGGGTCAGTGCGTCCGGGTCGGTGGACGGCATCACACCGTGCCCGAGGTTGAAGACATGGCCTTCGAGACCGGCGGCCGCGTCGAGCACCTCGCGCGCCTTGGTCTCCACCGCGTCCTTGCCGGCGAACAGCACGGTCGGGTCGAGGTTGCCCTGGAGTGCCTTGCCGGGGCCGACGCGGCGGGCGGCCTCGTCGAGCGGCACCCGCCAGTCGACGCCGACGACGTCCGCGCCGGCCTCGCCGATGAGCCCCAGCAGTTCGCCGGTGCCGACTCCGAAGTGGATGCGCGGGACGCCGTACCCGGCGACGGCGTCGAAGACCTTCGCGGACGCGGGCAGCACCGAGCGGCGGTAGTCGGCGGGGGCCAGCGCGCCGGCCCAGGAGTCGAAGAGCTGGACGGCGGAGGCGCCGGCCTCGATCTGCACCTTGAGGAACGCGGCCGTGATGTCGGCGAGGCGGTCGAGCAGGTCGGCCCAGAGCTCCGGGTCGCCGTACATCATCGCCTTGGCGTTCTCGTACGTGCGCGAGGGGCCGCCCTCGACGAGATAGCTCGCGAGGGTGAACGGGGCACCGGCGAAGCCGATCAGCGGGGTCGTGCCGAGCTCGGCGGTGAGCAGGCCGATCGCCTCGGTGACGTAGGAGACGTCCTCGGGGGTGAGGTCGCGGAGCTGGGCGAGGTCGGCGCGGGTGCGGATCGGGCGCTCGACGACCGGGCCGACGCCCGGCTTGATGTCGAGGTCGACGCCGATGGCCTTGAGCGGGACGACGATGTCGCTGAAGTAGATCGCCGCGTCCACGGTGTGCCGGCGGACGGGCTGGAGTGTGATCTCGGTGACCAGCTCGGGCCGGGTGCACGACTCCAGCATGGGGATGCCCTCGCGCACCTTGTGGTACTCCGGCAGCGAGCGACCGGCCTGCCGCATGAACCACACGGGGGTGTGCGGCACGGGTTCACGCCTGCACGCCTTCAGGAAGGCGCTGTCGTACGTCGCTGTCGGCTGCTGGCCCGTCGGGCTTCCGTTCGCACTCACGACGGCAAGTCTCGCACGCCCCGGAGGCCGACTCGGCGGCGCCCTTACGTGGTCCTTAGGTGGTGTCTCTCCCTGCGCGAAGGCGTCGTTCCCCTTACTCTTCCCCGCATGGCTGCGGCTCAGGGACGACTGTCGGACGGCGCTGGCGGGATGGGCGAGGAGAAGGGCACCGAGGAGGGCGAAGGGCATACGGGGAGTACGGCGCCACCGGCCTTCCGGGCCGCGGTCGACGCGCTGCGCGGCGCGCGGCTGCGGCCGCAGGTCGAGGTGGAGCCCACGCCCGCACCGCAGCGTCTGGCCCCGTTCGCGTACGCCGTGGAGGCGGCGGTGGTCGACGGCGAGCAGGACCTCGCCGACGGCCGTCTGGTGCTGCTGCACGACCCGGCCGGACACGACGCCTGGCATGGCACGTTCCGGCTGGTCACGCTGGTGCGCGCGGAGCTGGAGCCGGAGATGGCGGCCGATCCGCTGCTGCCGGACGTCTGCTGGTCCTGGCTGACCGGCGCGCTCCAGGCGCGCGGTCTGTCGTACGGGGAGCCGAGCGGGACCGTCACCCGGGCGAGTTCGCACTACTTCGGCGGGCTGTCCGAGCGCCCCGCCGCCTCGCAGATCGAGATCCGGGCCTCCTGGACGCCCCGGGAGGGCCGCACCGGGGTCCCGGACACCGCGGCGCACCTCGCTTCCTGGTGCGACCTGCTGGCGCAGGTCGCGGGACTGCCGCCGGCCGCCCCCGGCGACGCCTCGGTGGTCACGCTGCCGCAGCGCCGCGATCCGCAGGCGCGCTAGCCACTCCGTCCCACCGTTTCCGTCATGTCCGACATTGACCGAGGGCCCGTCCACCCGGGTCCCGTCGACTCACCCTTCATTGACCATCTCTTTGTCGATACGGCCACTTTCTGTCCCGTACGACAACGGCCCGAACCGATTCGATCTTCGGATGATCGATCGCGTGTCCGAATTGCACGTATTGTTACTCACCAGATCGTGATCTTTCTCTAAAGGCGGACGGGTTTGATGCCGAAGACGACTGTGACCTTGAAAGCACGGTTCGTCCCGGCTTCTTCCCCACAAGCCGGCCCCCGTCCCCCACCCCAGGAGGCCTGGTGTCCGTTCTCCTCGAGCAGCCCGCAAGCCTGGTCGCCTACCGCCCGAACAAGCCCACCGCCATGGTGGTCGTGGCCGACCCGCGCGTCCGCTCCACCGTCACCCGCCACCTGTGGGCGCTCGGCGTGCGCGATGTCATCGAAGCCTCGTCCATCGCGGAGGCTCGTCCCCGCATCGGCAACCCCCGCGACATCTGCGTCGCCGACGTCCACCTCCCCGACGGCTCCGGCCTGACCCTCCTGTCGGAGACCCGCGCCGCGGGCTGGCCCAACGGCCTGGCCCTGTCCGCCGCCGACGACATCGGCGCCGTGCGCAACGCCCTGGCCGGCGGGGTCAAGGGTTACGTCGTCACCGGCACCCGCACCAACATCGGGCTCCCCACCCGGCCGGGTGCCGCCCCCATCGGTTCCGCCGCCGCCCGCATGCACCGTCGCCCCCCGGGTGCCCCGAACCACCCGGGTGGCTACCGCGAGCTCTCCGGCCGTGAGGTCGAGGTGCTCCGGCTGGTCGCGGAGGGCCAGTCGAACAAGGCGATCGGCGTCTCGATGGGCCTGTCCGCCCTCACCGTCAAGAGCCACCTCGCCCGAATCGCCCGCAAGCTCGGCACGGGCGACCGCGCCGGCATGGTCGCCGTCGCCCTGCGCACCGGCATCATCCACTGACCGGTCGCGGGTTCACCGACGTGAACCGGATCGGCCGCTGGTCCACTGTCGCGTCGTGCCCCTGTCGTCCCCCGTTCGTGGACCTGATCTTTCACCGACCTGACTGGTTTACGACCCTCAGGTGCCCGTCGACGGAACGTTCCGTCGACGGGCGCCGTCCACACACAGATACCCTTGACATGTGACCGACGCCCAAGACACCGCAGCAGACAGTTCACTGCGCACCACCGGGGGCACTCCTCCGGACGACGCCGGATCTTCTGTGACGGGGGCGCCGATTCCCCTGCTGGAGCCGCGGGAGGGCATTCCGCCCGTGGTCGCGGACGAGGATGCGCTCGCCCGGGTGATCGCCGCGTTCGCCGCCGGCTCCGGTCCCGTCGCCGTCGACGCCGAGCGCGCGTCCGGCTACCGCTACGGACAGCGCGCCTACCTCGTCCAGCTGCGCCGCGAGGGCGCCGGGACCGCGCTGATCGACCCCGTCGCCTGCCCCGATCTCTCCGGACTCGGCGAGGCGCTGGCCGGCGTCGAGTGGGTACTGCACGCGGCCACCCAGGATCTGCCCTGCCTGCGCGAGATAGGCATGATGCCCAGCAGCCTGTTCGACACCGAGCTGGCCGGGCGGCTCGCCGGCTTCCCGCGGGTCGGGCTCGGGGCGATGGTCGAGAGCGTCCTCGGCTTCGTCCTCGAAAAGGGCCACTCCGCCGTCGACTGGTCGACCCGGCCGCTGCCCGAGCCGTGGCTGCGGTACGCGGCGCTCGACGTCGAGCTGCTTGTCGATCTGCGGGACGCCCTGGAGAAGGAGCTGGACCGGCAGGGGAAGCTGGAGTGGGCACGGCAGGAGTTCGACGCGATCGCGTCCGCGCCGCCGGCCGAGCCGAGAAAGGATCCCTGGCGCCGGACGTCGGGGATGCACAAGGTACGGCGGCGCCGGCAGCTGGGCGTGGTACGGGAACTGTGGCAGACGCGGGACCGGATCGCGCAGAAGCGGGATGTGTCGCCCGGCAAGGTGCTCAGTGACGCGGCGATCGTGGAGGCCGCGCTCGCGCTGCCGGCGACCGTGCACGCCCTCTCGGGGCTGAACGGCTTCGGGCACCGGATGGGAAGGCGGCAACTGGAGCAGTGGCAGGCGGCGGTGGACCGGGCCAAGGCGCTGCCGGACGCCGGGCTGCCGCTGCCGGGGCAGCCGGTGACGGGGCCGCCCCCGCCACGGGCGTGGGCCGACAAGGATCCCGAGGCGGCGGCTCGGCTGTCCGCGGCGCGGGCCGCGGTGTCGGCGCTGGCCGAGCAGCTCAACATGCCGCAGGAGAACCTGATCGCGCCGGACTCGGTGCGCAGGCTCTGCTGGGAGCCGCCGAAGGTCATGGACGCCGCGACGGTGGGAACGGCTCTGGCGGCGTACGGCGCGCGGCCGTGGCAGGTGGAGCAGGTGACGACGGCGTTGGTGACGGCGCTGTCCGCCTAGAGGCCGGTCCCCCGGGCCGTTCTCTTTCGGCTCACCCGGTACCGGCAGGCTCACCGGGTACCGGCACGGGAACTCCGGACGCGGCTCTCCAGCGTGCCTCACGGCACTGCTGGAGAGCCGCTGTCCGCGGGGCCCCCGCTAGCCCAGGAGTTCGCCGACGTGCTCCGGGGCCGCTTTTTCGGCGTGTTCCGGGAACTTGTCGAGTTCCTCGAGTCCTTCGCGCTGATCCGGGAGTTCGTCCGCCGTCTCGTCCGCCGTCTCGTCCGGCGGCAGGTCCGGGTCGGGCGCGCCTTCGAGGAACGCGGTGTACAGGTTCTTGCCTCGGTCCACCGAGAAGTCCATCTCCGGCAGGAGTTCCGGAACCGCGATCGCGGTCACCAGATTGCGGTACATGCGTGAGACCCGCGCTTCGACGTTCCCCATGTGCCGATCGAGGGTGTTCGAGATCAGCACCACTCCGGCCCAGTCCCCCGCGACCTGGTATGCCTGTTCCTCCAGATCGACGAAGGGTTTCAGCTCTCCTCGTCGCCGGGCTTCGGTCAACTGCCCTGTGTTGAACACGATCCAGTCCGGCCAGGGCGTTCCGTAGGTTTCTGGCGCATTGCCGTGAAACGACAGCATCAAAGCAGCCTGGAGAGCGCTCTCCCTGGAGATTCGATGGGCCAGGATCATGCCGATGTCGACCATTTCCTGGAGCACGATTCGCTGCTTCTGCAGCCCGTCCATGCTCAGTGTGTCTTCCATGATGGCCGACGCCACTTCGAGCTTTCCGCCGGGGAAATGCCGGTAGAAGGCCCCCTTGCTCGTCCGTGCGGCGGTGATCAGGTCGCTTACCGAAGTCCCTTCATAGCTGTCCGCCACGAAGAGCGTGCCGGCGGAGTCGAGGATTCGCTGCCTCGTGTCAATGGCGCGCTGTTGCCGCCGTCGCGGCCTACGCAGGTTGCTCATTCGATCTCGCCTTCGAGTCCCATTCGCCGGTGGAGACTGAACGGACCTAGTCCAGGACAACTGCACCCGCATTCCAGAACGCCCGCCCCCACGAGTGTTCTCGAAGCCCCGAAAAGCCGCACCACATTCTCAGGCCAGGGAATTCCAGGGCTTCGCAATAAGCCGGAAAATACCGCGTATGCGTTAATCAGCCTCCCGATACTACCTCGAAGGGCCAGGGCGGGTGCGTGACACCGGAAGGTAAGGACTCCCTGCGCCTTCCGGCCATGACCTCCCCCGTTAAGCGGAGTACGGTCGCAGTGCCGTCAGGGCCTCGACTGCGCCGCGACCGGGGGATGAATCCTCCCGCGTCCGGGCTTGCTTGACGTCACAGCACCCGCGTTCCAGACTTGGCGCGGACAGAACAGACCGAGCAGTCCCTTCTGCCGCTGACCACATCCCAGGAGCACAGCCGTCCGGCGCTCCGAGGACGCGGGCGAGTTACGCCCTACGGGATGGAGACGGTCACGACAGAAGAGACCGTTTGGTCCCAACAAGACCGGGTGGCGTCGTATGACGGGTCGAGCGGTCCATCGGACACGCCGTCGCATCACGCCCATCCGCACGGGGGGTCACATGCATTCCGATCGCGTTCGTACGCGGTCCGCCGAGCCGTCGGCATCGAGGTAGGGCCGGCTTTGTCCTCGACGCGATCCGCATTCGGTTCCGGCCCCTGTGGTCGGCATTCGTGGAGTCAACGCGCGGATACCCGACGCAATTACCTCGTTCGTCGCGTGCGGTGAGTAACCCGGCGGCCGAATGTCCGCCCGCACCCGCTGACCCGCTTCGGCCTCACACCCGTCTGCTTGGGAGCTCGCACCGATGACCATCCCCGCCGCCCCCGCCACGGCCGTCGTGCGGACCGACCCCGCCGCCGGCATCGCGGCGGTGATCGCCCCCTACGACGGCGGGGTCCCCTACCCACGGGCGTTCGCCCGGCACGGCTGGCGGACGGTGGCCGTCGTCCCGGAGCACCGCCTGCGGCCACCGGCGTACCGGAGCTCGCCGGTACCCGCCGGATACACCGGCACGGTCGTGCACCGCGGGGTCCGGCAGACGGTCAAGGCGCTGCGGGTGCTGGGGGTGTCGGCCGTCGTCGCGGGCAGCACCGGGGGCATCGAGCTGGCCGAGCGGATCGCCTGGCAGCTCGACCTTCCCGGCGCCGATCCGGCGTGCTCACCGCTGAGGTACGACCGCGGAGCGCAGGCGGACCGCCTGGCACGCGTCGGGATCCCCGCTCTGCGCGGCATCCGCACGACGAGTCCGGCCGCCGCCGTGGCCTGGGCGCGGACCCACCCCAGGCCCGGCTACCTGCTCGCCCCGGCGGCCACCGGAACCCCGGTCGACCCGGTGGAGTGCGGGGACGAACGCCAGATCGGCGCTGTCTGGCCGGCTGTGCGGCACGCGGCCGTGCTGCACTCCGGCAGCGCGCACCTGGTGCTGAGCGAGCGGCCCTCCCGGCTTCAGTACACGGTCAACACCGCCACGCGTCCGGGCCCGGACGGCCGCCCCGAGCACGTCGTCACCGACCTGTGGTCGGACGTCCACACCGGTGACGGCCGGTTGGACCGTACCGATCTGCTCCCTCCGGGCAGCCCGCTGGCACAGACCCTCGCGTTGCGCACGACCCGGGCGCTCGACGCCCTCGGCGTGGTGTGCGGCCCGGTCACCACCCGGCTCGCGTACGGCACCGATGACGAGCTGCTGGTGGTGTGCGCGCTGGCGGCGCCCGTGGTGACGCCGGCCGACGCAGCGCTGCGGACGGCGACCGGCCGCAACCGCGCCGCCGACGCGCTGGGCACCTGGATACCGCCGGCGGCCACCGCCCGGCCCACGCCCGCTCCGAGCGGACAGCACATCGTGCGGGTGCACATGCGTCCGGCCGCCGGGATCGCCCCGTGGCTGGGAGCCGTCCTGCGCGCGCTGCCCACCGTGGTCGCGGCGACCGAGATCCGCACGCCGGGTGCCCCCGTGTCCGCCGAGGCCGTGCTCAGCAGCAGCGAGCCGCGGGCCATCGAACGGGACTACCGGGTCATCCGTGCGCTGGAGCACCACGGATGACGTTCTCCGGGGCGGCCGTGATACCACGGCCGTCCTCTTGCGCCCACCACCATCCGAGAGGAGCCCTCGTGCTCACATCACCCCGGTCCGGCTGCCCCAGCCGCGGTTCAGGCCCGCACGGCCCACGCCTGATGACGCAGAACGCTCGCATCCTCGAGTTGGGCGTACGGCAGCTGCTGGGAGCACTACGACCGGGCCGGCCTCGGCCCCGTCGCTGAGGGGCGCTCACCGCGTCGATCCCCGCATGAAGCCGTTGTAGATGAAGCGTTGCAGGCACAGGAAGACGACCAGCGTCGGCAGGATCACCAGGATCGCTCCCGCCGAGATGATCTCCCAGTGCGCCGCGTAGGGGCCCCGGAAGCGGAACAGGGACGTCGAGATCACGCCAAGGTTCTGGGACGGCATGTAGAGGAAGGGGATGTAGAAGTCGTTGTAGACGGCTATGCCCTTCACGATGACGACGGTCGCCGTCGCCGGTTTCAGGAGGGGCAGGATGATCCGGCGGTAGACGGTGAACGCGTTCGCGCCGTCCAGGCGGGCCGACTCGTCCAGGGAGATCGGGATCGAGCGGACGAACTGCAGGAAGATGTAGATCGAGACGATGTCCGTGCCCATGTAGAGGGCGATCGGCGCCCACCGGGTGTCGAAGAGGCCGAAGCTGTTGACGATCTGGAAGGTGGCGGAACGCGACCACGTAGTTGTGGACGTTCAGCAGGTCGTCGGGAAGGGTCAGAGCCCCGCTGCCGTCCGCCATTTCCGACGAGGACTTCAGGGACGTCAGCAGCACCACGGTGAGCGGGAGCAGAACGATCACGGCCGCCGTGACCAGGGAGAGGTAGACCAGGGCGCGGGCCGCGCGGCGGCGTGTCATACGAGGTCCACCCTCTCGTCGGGCACCAGCCGCCGTTGCAGCCAGGTCACCGCCAGCACGATCAGCAGCAGGACGACCGCGGCCGCCGAGGCGAGCCCCGTCTTGTTGTACTGGAAGGCCAGCTTCACGGTCTGGGTCACGAAGGTCTCCGTGCCGGTCGCGCCGCCGGTCATGATGTACGGCACCTCGAAGACCGACAGCGAGCCGGAGACCGAGAGGATCACGGTGAGGGTGACGACCGGCCGGATGCCCGGCGCGATGATGTGGCGGAACTGCTGCCAGCGGTTCGCGCCGTCCAGTTCGGCCGCTTCGTACAGCTCCCCGGGGATGGACTGGATCGCGCCCAGGAAGAGCACGAAGTTCAGGCCCAGGTAGCGCCAGACCGAGACACCGGCCAGCGAGACGTTCGCGGACACCGGGGTGCCCAGCCAGGCGTGGTCGGTGTGGACGCCGAGCAGGGCGAGCACGGAGTCGAGGGTGCCGCCGTCCTGGAAGAAGTAGAGGAAGACGAAGCCGATCGCGACCCCGTTGAAGGCCGGGCTGCTGGAGTCCTGGTGGCAGGGGCGGCACATCGGCGGGGCGATCCTCGTCGACTTCCGGGCGGACGATCCCCGGGTGGGTGCGGCGCGGCGGCTCGGGCTGCCGGTGGTGGCCGTGGGGCATCCCTCGCTGACGGGCGGGCTCACGTCCGTGTGGACGGAGGACGGGGACGCGGTCGCGGGTGCCGGAGGACGTCTCGTTGCTGGCCTGGGACGACTCGCAGTTGTGCCGGCTGACGCATCCGACGTTGTCGGCGATGAGCCATGATGTGCAGGGGTTCGGGGCGGAGGTGGCCCGGACGTTGTTCGGGGAGGTCGGGTCGCATGCGGTGGCCACCCCGGTACTGATGCCGAGAGGGTCCACCGCGCCGCCTCGGTGACGGTCAGGCGGGGCCGCCGGTCGTGGTGGGTTGCTCGCGCCCACGCGGCGGAGCCGCACCTCGGTAGGGCCCCGCGCCCCTTGCGGGGCGCCTCAGCACATGTGACCTTCGCCGCTCCCGCCGCCAGGGGTGGGCAGTCACGTTACTCATAAGTAGCATGGGCCTGAGCGCGCGCTCAGCGCATGCAGCAGTGCCATCCCGCACCCTGGAGGAGAGCCAATCGTGCCTCGTACCGTCAGGGATGTCGTCTTCGTCGACGGCGTCCGTACCCCGTTCGGCAAGGCGGGCCCGAAGGGCATCTACCACGAGACCCGTGCCGACGACCTCGTCGTGAAGGCGATCCGGGAGCTGCTGCGCCGCAACCCCGGGCTGGACACCAAGAAGATCGACGAGGTCGCCATCGCCGCGACCACCCAGATCGGTGACCAGGGTCTGACCATCGGCCGTACCGCGGGCATTCTCGCGGGCCTGCCGACCTCCGTGCCCGGCTACTCCATCGACCGTATGTGTGCCGGCGCGCTGACCGCCGTCACCACGGTCGCCGGTTCCGTCGCCTTCGGCGCGTACGACATCGCCATCGCCGGCGGTGTCGAGCACATGGGCCGCCACCCGATGGGCGAGGGCGTCGACCCGAACCCGCGGTTCGTCAGCGAGAAGCTGGTCGACGAGTCGGCGCTGTTCATGGGCATGACCGCCGAGAACCTGCACGACCGCTACCCGCAGATCTCCAAGCTCCGCACGGACGAGTACGCGGTGCGGTCGCAGGAGAAGGCCGCCAAGGCGTACGCCAACGGCAAGATCCAGGCCGACCTGGTGCCGATCTCGGTGCGCCGGACCAACCCCGAGGGCGGCGAGACCGGCTGGGGTCTGGTCACCGCCGACGAGCCGATGCGGCCGGGGACCACCCTGGAGAACCTGTCGGGTCTGAAGACGCCGTTCCGTGTGCACGGCCGGGTCACCGCCGGTAACGCGGCCGGTCTGAACGACGGCGCCACCGCCTCGCTGATCGCCAGCGAGGACTTCGCCCGCGAGAACAACCTGCCGGTCAAGATGCGGCTCGTGTCGTACTCCTTCGCCGGTGTCGAGCCCGAGGTCATGGGCTACGGCCCGATCCCGGCCACGGAGAAGGCCCTTGCCCAGGCGGGTCTGTCGATCTCCGACATCGGTCTGTTCGAGATCAACGAGGCCTTCGCCGTGCAGGTGCTGGCCTTCCTCGACCACTACGGCATCGCGGACGACGACGAGCGCGTCAACCAGTACGGCGGCGCCATCGCCTTCGGTCACCCGCTCGCCTCCTCGGGTGTGCGTCTGATGACGCAGCTGGCCCGCCAGTTCGAGGAGCAGCCGAACGTCCGCTACGGCCTGACCACCATGTGCGTCGGCTTCGGCATGGGCGCGACGGTCATCTGGGAGAACCCGCACTTCGAGGGGGACAAGTGAGCACCACCGCCGAGCTTCTGAAGCAGGCCTCGGACCTGTTCCCCGACGAGGTCGTGACGTCGGCGCACGTGCGCCACTTCGACCTGCCGTCCGGGGCCGGCCGCTTCGCGCTGATCACCCTGGACAACGGCCTGGACCACACCAAGCCGACCACCTTCGGTCCGGCCTCGCTGGCGAACCTCAACACCGCGATCGACCAGGTGGAGAAGGAGGCGGCCGAGGGCACCATCGTCGGTGTCGGCATCACCGGCAAGCCGTTCATCTTCGCGGTCGGCGCGGACCTGAAGGGTGTCGAGCTCCTCAAGGAGCACGAGCACGCGCTCGCCATCGGCAAGGGCGGCCACGAGGTCTTCAAGCGCCTCGCGGGTCTGGCCGTGCCGACCTTCACCTACTACAACGGTGCCGCCATGGGCGGTGGCGTCGAGGTCGGTCTGCACTGCACCTACCGCACGGTGTCTAAGGCCATCCCGGCCTTCTCGCTCCCCGAGGTGTTCCTGGGCCTGGTCCCGGGCTGGGGCGGCTGCGCGCTGCTGCCGAACCTGATCGGCGCCGACAAGGCCGTCTCGGTCATCATCGAGAACAGCCTCAACCAGAACAAGCAGCTCAAGGGCCAGCAGGTCTTCGACCTGGGCATCGCCGACGCCCTCTTCGAGGGTGCCGACTTCCTGGAGCAGTCGCTGATCTGGACCGCCCAGGTGCTGAAGGGCGAGATCGAGGTCGAGCGTCCGGTGATCGACCGCGGCGAGGCCTGGGACCAGGCCGTCGCCAAGGGCCGCTTCATCGCGGACTCCAAGGTGCACGGCGCCGCCCCGGCCGCCTACCGCGCCCTGGACATCATCGCCGCCGCCAAGAACGGCGACCTCCAGCAGGGTTACGACGCCGAGGACCTGGCGCTCGCCGACCTGATCATGGGCGGTGAACTGCGCGCCGGTATCTACGCCTTCAACCTGGTGCAGAAGCGCGGCAAGCGTCCGGCGGGTGCGCCCGACAAGAACCTGGCGCGTCCGGTCACCAAGGTGGGCGTCGTGGGCGCGGGCCTCATGGCCTCGCAGCTCGCCCTGCTCTTCCTGCGCCGCCTCGAGGTGCCGGTCGTGCTGACCGACATCGACCAGGAGCGCGTCGACAAGGGAGTGGGCTACGTCCACGCCGAGATCGAGAAGCTGCTCGGCAAGGGCCGTATCAACCAGGACAAGGCCAACCGCCTCAAGGCCCTGGTCTCCGGTGTGCTGGACAAGGCCGAGGGCTTCGCGGACGCGGACTTCATCATCGAAGCGGTCTTCGAGGAGATCGGCGTCAAGCAGCAGGTGTTCGCGGAGGTCGAGGCGGTCGCCCCGGCGCACGCGATCCTGGCGACGAACACCTCCTCCCTCTCCGTGACGGAGATGGCGTCGAAGCTGAAGAACCCCGAGCGGGTCGTGGGCTTCCACTTCTTCAACCCGGTCGCGATCCTCCCGCTCCTGGAGATCGTGCGCGGCGAGCAGACCGACGACGCGTCGCTGGCCACGGCCTTCGCCGTCGCCAAGAAGCTGAAGAAGACCGCGGTGCTGGTGAAGGACGCCCCGGCGTTCGTCGTCAACCGCATCCTCACCCGCTTCATGGGCGAGATCCAGAACGTCATCGACGAGGGCACCCCGGTCGAGGTCGCGGAGAAGGCGGTCGAGCCGCTGGGCCTGCCGATGTCCCCGCTGGTGCTCCTGGAGCTGGTCGGTCCGGCCATCGGTCTGCACGTCTCGGAGACCCTCAACCGGGCCTTTCCGGACCGCTTCACGGTCTCCCCGAACCTCGCGGCCGTCGTCAAGGCGGGCAAGCGCGGCTTCTACGTGTACGACAGCGGGAAGCCGGAGCTGGACCCCGAGGTCGCCGCGGTGCTGAAGCAGGGTGACGTGGTCCTCAGCGAGGAGCAGGTCCGTGACCGCGTCCTGGACGCCGTCGCCCAGGAGATCGGGCTGATGCTCGACGAGGGTGTCGTCGCCGAGGCGCAGGACATCGACCTCTGCCTGATCACGGGCGCCGGCTGGCCCTTCCACCTGGGCGGCATCACGCCGTACCTGGACCGCGAGGGTGTCTCCGAGCGCGTGAACGGCAAGAAGTTCCTGGCGCCGGGCGTGGCGTCGGTCCCGGCGTAACGGCCGGCAGCTGAAGGGGGCCTCCGCGATCCGCGGAGGCCCCCTTTCGCATGCCGTGGAGAGGGTCAGGCCGCGTCGATCCACTCGGTGAGGCTGGGCAGCGGGGCCGGGAGGGCGCCGATCGGGCGACCGGGGGCCAGTGCGGCCGCGGAGGCGGTGCCCAGCGCGTCGACGGCGTCGAAGACGCGCTCGCAGTTGCCGCCGCCGCGGTGCACGAAGAACTCCTCGACCCGGGCCCGGTGTTCGGGCTGGACGGTGAAGTCGCGGGCGATGGCGGCGATGATCTCGTCGACGGCCTGGTCGACGGTACGGCAGACCGGGCCGAAGCCGTCCTCGGCGAGGTTGAAGTAGCCGCGCTTGTAGTGCCGGCCGTAGAAGTCCTCCTCGTCGAAGGGGACGTAGACCAGCGGGATGCCCATGTAGGCCACGTCGAAGAACACCGACGAGTAGTCGGTGACCATCAGCGAGCACTCCTTCATCGCCTGCTGCACATTGCGGGTGTGCGGGTCGGCGACGTGGATGGACGGCGAGGAGAACTGGAAGGTGTGCAGGTAGGGGCGGATCTCGTAGTGCGGGAAGAATTCGAGGTCCACGCCGAAGCGGTCCAGGGCGCGGCCGAGGCGGGGGTCGGAGAGCAGGGTCCGGTAGAAGCGGTAGTACTCGGACTGGGTGAAGCTGGTCCGCGCCGGTCCGGCGGACTTCTTGTAGGACGCGGTGACGATCCACTGCCGCCAGGTGGGCATCAGCAGGATGCGCGGCTTGTCGCGGCGTTCGCGCTGGAGGGCGTCGAAGCGCGGGAAGCCGACCGGCTGGGCGCGGTCGCCGTAGCCGGCCTCCTGGGCCATGAAGTCGCGCTCCTGGCGGCCGGCGGTGACCAGCAGGTCGTAGCTCGCGATGCGCTGGTCGGCGCCGGAGGTCACGTCGTTGTAGGTGACGCCGTGCTGGAGGAACACCCGCTGGTACTTGACCAGTTCGCCGAAGCGGTGCAGGAAGAGCGCCTTCTTGTAGCCCTCGGGGACGAGGTAGGACTCGGAGTCGTAGGAGCCGATGAGCTTGGTCGCGTGGAGCAGGTACATGCGGTGCTTGAAGGAGCCCAGCCTCAGGACGTTCCCGTACGGGGCGACCTTGGCGTGGTCGGCCGAGGCCGCGTCGATGACGTAGTACACGTTGCGGCGCTTGCGGTGGATCCGGGCCCACTTGAAGAAGTGGTACGAGTTGTCCTGCGCGGTGTCGGAGCGCTCGCCGACCAGCCAGATCTCCTTGCCGTTGAGGAAGGGATAGGTCAGCCAGTAGGCCAGGCGCATCCGCCAGCCGGGGTTACGGGTGCGCAGGATGCGCAGTTCGCGGCCGGCCCGCCACATCGCGTGCCTGAGACGGGCGGTGCGGTCGGGGGCGACCAGGCGCAGATGCAGGGCGTCCTGGGCGCCGATGGTCAGCATGTAGGGGTACCGGCCGACCTTGCCCGGGCCCTTGAGGCGGTGCAGGGCGAGGCGGGCCTTCATGACGACGTTGCGGTGCCGGGTGCCGTCCGGGCGGTGCACCCGCAGCCGGAAGTCGCCGACCCCGAAACCGGTCTCGGCGAGCCGGTCGGCGGGGATCTCGGCGTACCAGCCGGCGTACAGGTCCCGGCCGCCCCGCGCGTTGCTCAGGTCGCGGCGGTAGACCTGGGTCAGCGGGACGGTGACCTTGGTGTCGCGGACCTGGTGGACGAGTTCGAGGCGGTTGCCCATCGGGCCGCCGAGGTCCATGCCGGGGAAGGCCATGCAGCCCTCCAGGACCAGCACGTCGTCCCGGGTGCGGACGCTCTCCACCACCACGTTGGGGTCCTTGACCCGGGCCGCGGCGCTGTGCTGCCGGCCGCCGGGGAAGGTGCGGTAGAAGCCGTCGTCGTCGACTTCCACGACCGGCGGGGCCGCGGCGAGGGCCGGTTCCGGGTCGGCGAACAGTGGGAAGTTCCCGGTTCTGGCCGCGTAGTGGTCGAGCTGCTGGGCGGGGCTGGTGACGAACTCGGTGATGACGTCGTCGGGGATCTGCGCGTAGTGCCGGTGGATGTCCGGGAACATCTCGGCGAGCTGCGAACGGCCCATCACGTTCCGGGCGTTGCACAGGAAGCCCTTGTAGGTGCGGGTGGCGTAGCGCTGGAACATCCGGCGGATCTCCGGGCGTGCCTCGGCGCTGTACTGCAGCAGGAAGTGGTTGAGCCGCAGATGGTCGCGGTAGTTGGCGGGCTTGCTCCACAGCGAGTCCATGATGGACGAGCCGTCGGGGCGGCCCCGGTACCAGTACACGGGCCGGTCCACGATGCTCAGCGAGCCGGCGCGGAGCATGGCGGGCAGGGTCAGCCAGGCGTCCTCGAAGTGCACGCCCTCGCCGAAGCGCAGGCCGAGCCGGCGCAGCAGGGCGGTGGAGAAGAGCTTGTTGCAGGCCGAACCGCTGAAGATCATGTCGGGGATCTCGGCGAAGTCGGTGACCAGCCGGTCGCCCTGCCCGAAGTAGTCCTTCCACGGGCCGTAGGGCCGGTCGGGGAAGTTGACGAGGTCGCCCATGACGACCTCGGAGCCGTCGCGGTGGGCGGCTTCGAGCATCGCGGCGAGGGCGTCCTCGCCGAGGATGTCGTCGGAGTCGAGGAAGGTGACGCACGGCGCGACGACCCGGTCCAGGCCGGTGTTGCGGGCGTTGCCGAGGCCGCCGTTGCGCTGGTGGACGACGGTGACGTTGGCGTAGTGGGCGGCGAACCGCTCCAGCATCCGGGGCGTCTCGTCGGTGGCGCCGTCGTCGACCAGGATCACCTGGGTCTCGGCGAAGCCGCGCTGGGCGGCGAGGGAGCCGAGGCAGTCGTCGAGGTACTTGGCCACGTTGTAGCAGGGGACGACGACGGCGAGCTGGAAGGGGCCGGTGAGCTGCCGGATCGGCGGATGGACGCGGTCGCGCCACCACATCCAGGGGGCGTCGGGGTCGTTCTGCTCGGTCTCGAAGGTACGCCGGCCCGCGGTGGCGGAGCGGAGGGCGAGGTTGCCGCTGACGGTGCGGTAGCCCTCGTACTCCTCGCCGTCCCGTTCGAAGGTGAGGCCCTCCAGCGTGAGGTCGCGGACGCTCAGCGCGGAGCGGGAGCGGCTGCGCTTCCACTCCACGATCACCGAGACGTTCCACACCGTGCTGTCGGCGAGGTCGTCGCCGAGCAGCTTCACCAGGTCGGCGCTGCCCTCGAAGGTCAGCAGGCGTTCGCCGACCGAGACCTCACGGACCGGGACGACCACGTCCTTCTTGCTGTGCCGGTTGCGGACCGCCAGGGAGAGGGAGACCGGGTCGCCGGGGGCGATCCGGCCGAAGCGGTTGACCAGTTCGCCGGTGTACGACAGTTCGGTGCGCGCCACCCGCCACTTGGTGAGCTGGGCGAACAGCGGGAGCTGGGTGACCGGGGCGGCGGCCAGGCCCAGTTCGGTGACGTCGAGCATGCGGCGGGCGTCGGGCAGGTGCAGATGGTCGGCGGACCAGTAGACCCGGCCGTCCTCCTCGACGAGGTGGGAGGAGAAGACGCTCTTGCGCTGGGTGTAGTCCAGCGTGGTGAGGGCGGCCTCGATCTCCTCGTACATCAGGAAGTAGGCGCGCACCCGGTCGACCGGGCCGCACAGCCCGAAGGCCTCCTCGCTCAGCGAGAACAGGTAGGAGCTGACGATGTCGGCGAACCGCTGCTGGAAGGCGGCGTCGCCCTCGGCGAGGGCGCGCATGTACAGGCGCAGGTCGTGGGTGAGGAACTTGGCGTCCTTGCGCACCTTCAGCTGCCACAGCCCGCGCTCCAGCAGGAACCGGTCGGTGGCCCGGTGCACCGCGATCCGGTCGGTGATGCTGCGCAGTTCGCCGGTGCGGCCGGTGATGGAGGTGCCGTCCGGCTCCCACATCCAGCGGTAGACGGGCTCGGTGATCACCGTGATGCCCCGGGCGAGGCAGCCGGCGACGGTGGAGAAGTAGGTGTCCTCGTAGAACACGCCCTCGGGGAACCAGATGCCGTACGAGCGCAGGAACTCCACGCTGTAGAGCTTGGCGGCGGCGATCGGGTCGGAGAGCAGGAGCGGGAACTCCTCCAGACCGGAGACGGTGCGGCCCATGGCGTAGACCTCGGGCGCCCAGGGCTCGGTGTCGCCGGTGGCCCGGTTGACCCGGACGGCCTGGCCGGCGGTGATGTCGCTGCCGGTCTCCAGGGCACTGGCGACCAGCCGTTCGCAGGCGCGGGGCGGGAGTTCGTCGTCCGCGTCCAGGAACGTCACCCAGCGGCCCTCGGCCTGGGCGATGCCCCAGTTGCGCGGGGCGCCGACCCCGCCGCTGTTCTCCTTGCGGCGCAGCACCCGGACCCGGGGGTCGGTGCCCGCGAAGTTCGCGACGACCTCGATGGTGCCGTCGGTGGAGGCGTCGTCGACGACGATCACCTCGACCGGCTCGTAGGTCTGGTTCAGGGCCGACTGGAGCGCCTTGCCGATCGTGGTGGCCGCGTTGTGGGCGGGGATGACGACGGTGACCCGGGAGTTGCCGCCGTCGTACTCGGCGTCGGTGGTCGCTGTTCCGGGTCTCATCGGTAGTCCTCCCGGGCCGCCGGGATCCTGCGGGCCGCGACCCTCGTGATCTGGGTGAGGGGCATCGTGTCGCCGTGCGGCGCGGGGAGGTGCGGGAGTACCTCGAGCACGGTGTTGGGCTTCGGGTACGGCTGGAAGAAGGGGTCGTCCTCCGGCGCCGGGGCCTGGTAGCGCTCGTCAGTCAGCAGGGCGTCGGCCGCGGCGCGGCGGTGGCGGCCCCGGTGCAGCTGCGGGGCGATGGTGCCGGTGGTGCCGGAGGCGGGGCTGAGCTCCTCCATGACCCTGGTGTAGTCGCGGGTGGAGAGCCAGAACTTGTACATGATGACGAGTTCGAAGAGCAGCAGCAGGGCGGCCGAGACGGCGGTGGTCATGAGGATCCGGCCGATCAGCGGGCCGACGATGAAGACGAACATCTGGAACTCGATGCCGCTGATGAGGTGCGGGCGCACCCGGGTGCGCAGCATGGCCCGGCGGATCCGGGTGTACCAGGGGAACTGGCCGCGGAACTGCTCGTGCAGGTCGACGACGTTGCCGGTGCCGGCCTCGGCGCGGAGGGTCTCGGCGGGGGTGTGGGGGTTGTCGCGGAGCAGGTCCTCCATGAAGACGACCGGCGAGCCGTCGGCGGTCTCCCGCTCCCTGACGGAACGTTCCTGCACGGCCGTGGCCGTGGCCGCAGCCTCGGCCTCGGCGCGGGTCCGGGTGACCTTCTCGATCCTGGTCCGCATCGACATGCGCATCTTGTAGATCTGGAGCGCGTCGACGTAGCGCAGCATGTCGAGGAAGACCACGACGAGGGCGGCCACCAGGTAGCGCTCGTCGTCGTGCGGCAGGAACTGGCCGCCCATCAGGGCGAGGGCGCAGAACAGCACCCGGATGCGGTCGAAGACGTAGTCGAGCCAGCCGCCGAAGACGGTGCCGTTGCCCTTGAGGCGGGCCAGCTTGCCGTCGATGCAGTCGAGGATGAAGCTCAGGTGGTAGAGCAGCGCCCCGATGATCAGCGACCGCCGGTCGCCCTCCAGGAAGAAGCCGCCCGCGGCCAGGCCGATGAACAGCGCCGCCCAGGTGACCCGGTTCGGGGTGATGAAGCGGAAGCGGGCGACGACGAGCAGCAGTCGGGTCGCGACGGGGTCGACGAGGAAGACCGTCCACCAGGCGTCTCGTTTCTTGCAGGTCAGTTTTTGGACAGCCCGCAGCGAAAGCCTGGCCATAACCCCCCAGTCACCCCTTAAACAGGACACACCGGCCTGCCGATTTCACAGGCCAATCACATAAGCGACCCGAACTTTAACAATCCTTCACTTAAGTGTCGACGCACATTGACCTGGGATTGACCGCGACGTTGATCACAGGCAACCCGTACAACTATTTGCGATCTTCACATCGGGGAACCATGGGGTGTCCTTGGGGCAGACTTGGCTCAGGCCTTGCGAATGCCAGGGATCGCCGCACCGGCAAGAGCTTTCTGGCCGCGATCAAGCCATCCGCCTGCCCTCGGGCGGGGGTGGGAATCCAGCCACCCCCTTGGCAGTTCGACAGGCCGGGCTCAGTCCCCCACCGGGCGCCAGCCGGCCAGCGCCAGCCCGTCCCGGCTCTCGTCCCGGCGGGCCACCAGCAGCCGCCCGCCGGGTATCCGGGTCGCCACGGCGAGCTGTCCGGCGCGGCTGACAGCCGCGGCCGGAGCACCGTACGAGGGCGCGCCGGCGTCCTGCCACCACACCCCGGTGTCCGGCCGCCCCGCGGGATGCGCGCCGAGCGAGCAGGTCCCGTCGGCGCCCCGGCCGACCAGCACGGAGTAACCCCAGCCCGCGAGTTCGGCGCCCCGGGCCGCGGACGGCGCGCCGCCGCCGCTCTCCGGGTCGTCGAGCGGGTAGGGACCGGGGGCACCCGGCCGCCAGAAGCAGGTCCGGCCGGTACGGGCGTCGCGGAAGAGGACCGCGCCCGGCTCGGCCGCCGGGGCCAGGCTGCCCGGGCGGGCGGCGAACGGCAGCCCGCGGTCCTCGCTCCAGGTGCCGTCCGGGCCTGGGTACCAGCGGAGCACGGCCGAGGTGTCCCGCGCCCGGGCGAACAGCTCGACCCCGCCGTGCTCGGCGGTCACCGCGACCAGGTCATCGGCGACCCGCAGCCCGCTCAGGTGCCGCCACGGCGTCCACTCGCCGTCGGCCGACCGGCGGCGGTGGCTGACGCTGTGCCCGAAGTTGCGCACGAAGACCAGGAGGTCCCCGGCGGCGTCGAACGCGGCCGCGGGGAAGCCCACTTCGCGTCCCTTGCGCCAGGCGGCGGCGTTCGGCCCGCCGAGCGAGTGCCAGGGGGTGAGCGGTCGCCCGGTGCGGTACTGGGCGGCGTGCACCACCTCGACGTCCACCCCGCCGTCACCGCGGGCGGTCCTGCGCAGCCCGAGCAGATGGGGCAGCCCGTGCGGATCACGGACCACGAGCAGACCGGGCAGCAGCCCCGGTCCCTCCAGCAGCTCCGGGCCGCGCCACCGGCCGCCGGGCAGCTCCTCGTACCAGCGCACCACTCCCGCCGCGGTCGGCCAGAACGCGGTGAGCCGGCCGTCGAAGCCGGCCGAGAGCCAGTTCACCGGCGCCGGGTGGCGCGGGGCGCCGGCACCGTCCGGGCCCTGCTCGGCGCGCAGGCAGTCGACGTACAACGGCCGTCCCGTCCCGGCCTGATGGGCCCGGGCCGCGGCGAGCGCGACGGCCGCGGTCTCGGCGTGCGCGTCCGGCACCCCGTAGGAGGGCATCCCGCTCGCCTCGTCCAGGCCGGTGTGCACGGGGTCCGGGTCGAGGGTGTGCAGCCGTTCCGGATCGAGTGCGCGCAGTTCCTCCCGCAGGGCCGGCAGCGCCTGCCGGGGGTCGGTGTCCAGCACCCGGGGGCCGCCGCGCACCCGGCAGCCGCGGCTCTCGGCGGCGGCGAGCGCCCGGTCGAGGGCCGCCCGGCCGTCCTTGCCGCCGGGCCGCAGGCAGACCACGGCGATCTCGCTGCCGGGCGCCTCCCGTTCGACCACGGCCACCGCGTCCCGGGGTTCCGGTACGACGACGGCCACCAGGTGCCCGCGGCCGTCCGGTGTGCGGCCCGCGGGTCCGGGCCCGGTCCGGCCGGACCTGCGCGTCATGCCCTCACGTCCTTCTCGTGTCCGTCGCCTCGCGCGCTCACAGTGGGCTCCAGTCGCCCAGGCTCAGCCCCGGGCCGTCGTCCTGGCGGGCCAGCGCGAGCCCACCGTCCTCGGTCAGCGCCAGCAGCACGACCCGTCCGAGGCCGTCGCGGGCGAGTACCGGATCGCCCTGGCAGACGGCGCCGGTGTCGGTCCACCAGACGCCGTGGTGCTCCTCCTCGGCGCCGCACGCGCCCAGCACGATCCGGCCCTCGGTGTCGCGGTGGGCCAGCACCGTGCAGGGGTATCCGTCGAGGGTCGTGGCGAGCGCGGCGTGCCGTCCGTCACCCGGGTTCCCGCCGAGCGGCACCGGCCAGGAGCCGGGGCGTACGGCGACGGCACCGCCGCCCACCGCGTCGGTGAGGTAGTAGGTGATCCGGCCCGGCGAGGTCTCCAGACCGCGGGCTGACCCGGGCAGCGGTACGACGGCGAGGTCGGGGCCCCGCTCCGGTACGGCGCCCGGCCTGGGCTGACACCAGGTCAGGGCGCCGGCGCGGGTGGGGGCGAGGAGGTGCAGCTGCCCGGTGGCGGTGGCCACCGCGGCCGGGGTGTCGAGGACGGCCGCGACCTTGAGGTCCAGCCAGGGCTCCCAGCGGCCCCGGGCGTCCTCGCGCCGCAGGGCGAGCCGCCCCTCCGCCGTGGCCACGAGGATGTGCAGGGCGCCCGAGGTGTCGACGGCGGCGGTGGGGGTGCCCATCTGTGCGGTGCGTTCCCGCTTGGCGTGCGGGTTGCCGGCGGACCGCCACTCGCTCAGCGGGCGGCCCGCCTGGTACTGGATCGCGTAGACCAGGTCCACGGCCGGCGACGCGTCCCCGGTGCCGCGGGCCCGGCGGCCGACGAGGTGGGCGTAGCGGTTGCGGCCCTGGGCGACGGTGAGTTCGGTCACGTTCTTGACCGGCAGCACGTCCGGGCCGGTCCAGTCGGGGCCGCCCGGGCGGGTCTCCGTCCAGCGCAGCACGGCGTCGTCGACCTGCGCGTAGGCGATGAGCCGGCCGTCGTGCCCGGTGAGGAGCCAGGGCCCGGACCGCACCGTGCGGGTCGCCGGGGTACGGCCGGCCGGCCGCGCCCCGGCGACCCGGTCGCGCACGGGAGCGGCCATCAGCGGCGGGCCTCCGGATGGCGCCGGCACCAGCCCGCCCACGCCGAGGCGACCATGGTGCGGGCGTCGTGGCGGGCCGTCCAGCCCAGTTCGGCGCGGATGCGGTCGGCCGAGGCGACGACCCGCGCCGGGTCCCCGGCGCGGCGCGGCGCGTGGACCGGGGCGGCCGCCGGGCCGTAGCCGGTGACCTCGCCGATCAGCGTGATCATCTCGCGGACGGAGACCCCCTCCCCGCGCCCGATGTTGACCGTCAGGTCGCTGCCGGGCTCCCGGCCGGGCAGCGCGCGGGCGGCGGCGAGATGGGCGGCGGCGATGTCCTCGACGTGGATGAAGTCCCGTACGCAGGTGCCGTCCGGGGTGTCGTAGTCGTCACCGAAGATCACGGGTGCGCCGCCCTCGGTGAGCTTCTCGAAGACCATCGGGACGAGGTTGGAGACGCCCGTGTCCGCGAGCTGCGCGTCGGCCGCCCCGGCGACGTTGAAGTACCGCAGACAGGCGGTCGTCATCCCGTGCGCCCGGCCCGCGGCGCGCACCAGCCACTCCCCCGCCAGCTTGGTCTCGCCGTACGGGTTGAGCGGGGCGCAGGGGGTGTTTTCGGTCACCAGGTCCACGTCGGGCATGCCGTACACGGCGGCGGAGGACGAGAACAGGAAGTGCCGTACGCCGGTGTCGGCGGCCGCCTCCAGCAGGGTCTGCAGCCCGTGCACGTTCTCGCGGTAGTAGTGCAGCGGCCGTTCCACCGACTCGCCGACCTGCTTCTTGGCCGCGAGGTGGACCACGCCGTCGATCCCGAGGTCGGACAGGGTGCGCCGCAGGAGGGTGCCGTCGAGCACCGAGCCCTTGACGAAGGTCGCACCGTCGGGGACGCGGGCGGGGTCGCCCGTCGAGAGGTCGTCGTACACCGCGACGCGCTCACCGGCGGCGAGCATCGCGCGGACGACATGGGCGCCGATGAAGCCGGCACCGCCTGTTATCAGCCACTTCATGGCGCGCATACTATTTCTTTGGCTGGTGTTTACAAATACATCACGGGTTGTGCATGATCGTGCGATCGTCCGCCCCCTGTGCGGTTTCGACCGGGCACCACCACCGGGACCGGCCTCCCCCCATCCGAGTCCTCACGCCACAGCACCGCCCCGCCGGGGCACGATCTTTGAGGATTCGAAGCAGGATGAGTCATGTCTCGACGCCCCAGCTCAGCGACGCCGACGCGGCCCCCGGGCGCGGCGGCGGACGAGGCCGCAAGCGCGAGCGCACCGGCGGGCGCCGCAGAGGCCGCTGGATCCTGATCTCGCTGGCCGTCCTGGTCGCCGCCGGCGGGGGCACCGCCTACTGGCTCTACAGCGGCATCGACGGCAACATCAAGGGCGTCGACATCGACAAGGCGATCGGCGACGACCGCCCGGAGAAACTGCCCACTTCGGGACAGAACATACTGATTCTCGGCTCGGACTCACGGGCCGGCGCCAACGCGAAGCTGAACACCGGCAAGGTCTCCGGGGCCCGTTCGGACACCGCGCTGGTGATGCACATACCCGAGGGCCGCAAGCAGGCCGTCGCGGTCAGCATCCCCCGCGACACACTGGTGACCCGCCCGAAGTGCACCAGTCCGCACGGTTCCACGGTCGCCTCCGCACAGCGTGTGATGTTCAACTCCATCTACTCCCAGGTCGGTCCCGCCTGCGTGGTCAAGACGGTGGAGCAGATGTCCGGGGTCCGCATGGACCACTACGTCGAGGTCGACTTCGCCGGCTTCAAGGACCTGGTGGACGCGATAGGCGGGGTGACCGTCACCGTCGACCAGGACATCCACGACACCTCCAGCGGCCTCGACCTCACCAAGGGCACCCACCGGCTGGACGGCACCGAGTCCCTGCAGTTCGTCCGCACCCGGCACGGCATCGGCGACGGCAGCGACCTCGGCCGGATCGGCCTCCAGCAGCAGTTCATGATCGCCCTGCTCGCGGAGATCCAGAAACAGGACCTGCTGGGCAGCCCGGTCAAGGCGTACAAGATCGCCGACAAGCTGACCGCCGCGCTCACCACCGACTCCGAACTCGCCTCGCTCACCAAGCTCGCGGAGTTCGGCCGCAGCCTGAACGGGGTCAACCCCTCCACCATGGAGACGATCATGCTCCCGGTGGCGTACGACAAGGTCGACCCGAACCGCGTGGTGGCCGCCGAGCCGCAGGCCTCGGCCCTGTGGAAGGCGATCCGCGCCGACGCCACGGTCCCCGAGTCCGCCAAGAAGTCCCCCGCCACCGGCGGCTGACGTCTCGTCATGCCTGCCGCCAGGCCTCCAGCGCCAGCCCCGGTTCGTCCTTGCGGCGGGTGAGCAGAAGCTGCCCGGTGGACGGGGACAGGGCCGCCGCGGTGACCCGGTCGCCCGCCACCGGCGGCTGACGCTCGTCACGCCTGCCGCCAGGCCTCCAGCGCCAGCCCCGGTTCGTCCTTGCGGCGGGTGAGCAGAAGCTGCCCGGTGGACGGGGACAGGGCCGCCGCGGTGAC